>NZ_JBIAQP010000002.1:94417-186643 GCF_042889145.1 Streptomyces sp. NPDC002680 | reverse complement strand
CCGCGCCCGGGGGGGGGGGGCGGGGGGGCCCCGGGGGGGGGGGGGGGGCGGGCCGGTGGGGGGGGGGGGGGGGGGGGGGGGGGGGGGGGGCCCCCCCCACCACCAAAAGGGGTGAACGGTCGTAACTTTCCCGAACGAATCGCGTTCTGTCGCGCTAGGAGATCACTCCAGCACGCATGGTCACGAACGGGTGTGCGGTCAGGCCGGGGTCAACTCCCGTCGCACGGCACGGCGCCGGGCCGCGATCTCCGGGTCCAGAGCGGGTACGGCGGCCAGGAGCTGCCGGGTGTACGGGTCCTGCGGATTGTCGTACACCTCGTCGGCGGGGCCCGACTCGACGATCCGTCCCCGGCGCATCACCGCGACGCGATCGCTGACCTGGCGTACGACGGCGAGGTCATGGGCGACGAACACCAGCGCGAGGCCGAGTTCGCGCTGCAACTCGCCGAGCAGGGCGACCACCTGGGCCTGCGTCGTGACGTCGAGGGCCGAGACCGGCTCGTCGCAGACGATCACGCGCGGTTCGGCGGCCAGTGCCCGTGCGATGCCCACGCGTTGGCGCTGGCCGCCGCTGAACTCGTGCGGATAGCGGTCGAAGTGCGCCGGGTCGAGCCCCACACGCTCCAACAGCTCCCCCACGCGCTCCCGAACGCGCCCCTCGTCCCGTTCCCCCCGCGCCCGCAGCGGGTCGGCGATCGACTCGCCCACGCTGCGGCGGGGGTTGAGGGAGGACACGGGGTCCTGGAACACCATCTGCACGGCCGGACCCACCCCGGACCGCAGACGCCCCTCGTAGCGCACCTCACCGGCCGTCGGCTCCAGCAGCCCGACCAACATCCGCCCGAGCGTCGTCTTACCGCTGCCGCTCTCGCCGACGATCCCGAGGGTCTCACCCCGGCGGACGGTCAGCGACACGTCGTCCACGGCCGCGAACGCCCGCTTCCCACGCCCGAACTCGCGCCGCAGGCCGGTGGCCTCCAGCACGACCTCCTCGGAGCCGGAGGCGTCCCCCGGGAGCCGTCTCGCGTCCACGCGCGGTACCGCGGCGAGCAGTTCACGGGTGTACGCCTCGGCCGGCGCCCCCAGTACGGCGGCGACCGGGCCGTGCTCGACGGCGCGCCCGTGCCGCATCACCAGCACGTCGTCGACGCTCTCCGCCGCGACGCCCACGTCGTGCGTGACGAGCAGCAGGCCCATGCCGGTCTCCTCGCGCAGCGTGTGCAGCAGGTCGAGGATCTGGGCCTGGACGGTGACGTCCAGCGCGGTCGTCGGCTCGTCGGCGATGAGCAGCTCGGGCTCGCAGGCGAGGGCCATGGCGATCAGCGCCCGCTGACGCATCCCGCCGCTGAACTCGTGCGGCCGGGACCGGGACCGCCGTACCGCGTCCGGAATCCCGACGCGGTCCAGTACGTCGACGGCACGCGCGCGTGCTGCCCGCCGGGACGCCTTGGTGTGCACCCGGTACACCTCGGCTATCTGGTCGCCGACCGCGTAGTACGGGTCCAGGGACGACAGCGGGTCCTGGAAGACCATCGCCGCCTTCGCCCCGCGCAGCCCCCGCAACTCGGCCTCGGACGCCCCCTGTACGTCGGTTCCGGCGACCCGGATCGTGCCGCCGACCTCCGCTCCCGTACCACGGTGCAGCCCCAGCAGGGCGGACGCGACCGTGGACTTGCCCGAGCCGGACTCGCCGACCAGGCCCAGCGCGGCGCCCTTGGCGAGCCGGAACGACAGCCCGTCCACGGCCCGCAGGGAGCCGAAGGCGACCCTCAGGTCGTCGACCTCCACAAGGGCCGCGTCCTGCGGGCTTTCCGCCTGAGCCTCATCCGAGGCCTTGTCCAGGCTCATACGAGCACCACCCGTCGATCGGCCACCGCGTACAGCACATCCGCGACGGCGTTGGCGATGACCACGAAGAATCCGGTGACCAGGACCATGCCGACGACCACCGGCAGGTCGACGACATTGACCGCCTGGACGAGTTCGTGTCCGAGGCCGGGCAGCCCGAAGAGCGTCTCGGTCAGCACGGCGCCGCCGAACATCGATCCGAAGTCCGTGGCGTTCAGGGCGATCAGCGGAGCTACCGCACCGCGCAGCGCGTGCCGCCCGATGATCGACCGCTCCCCGACGCCGTACGCGCGGAAGGTGCGTACGTGGTCCTCGGCAAGCGTCTCCAGCATCGACGCCCTGGTCAGCCGGGCGTACTTGGCGGACTCGATGAGCGCGAGCGACAGCCAGGGCAGCAGCAGGTTCCAGGCCCACTGCTCGGGGTCGTCGACGAAGGGCACGTACTGCGGGAACGGCAGCAGCTCCAGCTGACCACAGACGACGATCATCAGGATCAGTCCGATGACGAACACGGGCGTGGCCGTACCGGCGAGCGTGAGGCCGGTCAGGATGCGCTCGGTGGGCCGGCCTCGCCTCCAGGCGGAGAGCACGCCGGTGCCGACGCCGATGAGCAGCCACAGCACCATCGCGCCGAGCGCGAGCGAGCCGGTGACCGGCAGCTTCGCCAGGATCAGCTCGGTGACCTGCTGGTCGCTCTGGTACGACAGGCCCAGGCACGGCGCCGAGCAGTGCTGGACGGACGTACCGGTCGAGTAGTCCTGACCGGCGAAGATGCCCTCCAGAAAGTGCCAGTAGCGCAGGTACAGCGGGTCGTCGAGGCGGAGTTGCTCGGCGACCTGGTGCACCTGGGCGGGGGAACAGCGCGGGCCGCAGGTGATCTGGGCGACGTTGCCGGGGGCGACGTAGAAGACGACGTAGATGATCACCGAGATGGCGAGGAGGGTGACGATCGCGCCGACGACACGGCGGGCTACGAAGCCGCCGAAACCGGAGAGGTTCACGCGTCGGCCCCCGCCTTCTCCGCCTGCCCGGTGCTCCCTGTCGTGACCTTGGCCTCACGCCTGCGCCCCGTCCCGATGCGCAACCGGGAGGCCGCGCGCGGGTCGAGGGCGGTGCGCACACCGTCACCGAGGACCGTCAGCGCCAGGACGGTCACGAAGAGGGCGCCCGCGGGCAGCAGCAGATACTGCGGTGCCGCCTGGTACCAGACGTCGGCGGCGGTGATCATCTGCCCCCAGGACGGCGTCGGCGGCTTCACACCGACCCCGAGGAAGGACAGCGCGGCCTCGACCGTGATGTTCGACGGGAAGAGCAGCGCGGCGTACGTGATGACGGGCGCGGCGAGGCCGGGCAGCAGTTCGCGGCGGGCGATCCGCCAGGAACCCCAGCCGCTGAGCCTGGCGGCGGCCACATAGTCGAGCTGTTTGAGGGTGAGCGTCTGGGCGCGCACGATCTTCGCGACCCCGCCCCAGGCGATCAGCCCGATGACCAGGGCGACGAGCACGGGCCGCGGGAAGCTGCTGGGCACGATCGCCAGCAGGGCCAGCGACATGATCATGAGCGGCAGGGCGATGATGACATCGGTGAGACGGCTCAACAGTTGATCAACCCATTGACCGCCCAGCGCGGACGCGATGCCGACCACGACACCGATCAACACCTGGACGAGGGTCGCCGCGAGCGCGACCCCCAGCGAGACCCGGGCCCCGTAGACGAGCCGGGCGAACAGATCGCGGCCCGTCTGCGGTTCGACGCCGAGCCAGTGGTCGCCGCTGATGCCCCCGAGGGAGCCGATCGGCACGCCCCCGCGCGCGGAGTCGATGAGGTCGGGGTGGTAGGTGGTCGGGTCCTGGCCCTCGATGGCGGTGAACAGCGGCGCGGCGAGCGCGACCAGGACGAGCAGCGCGACGACGGCCGCCGCGACGAGGGCGGCGCGCTGCGCACGCAGCCGCCGCCAGAACTGACGGGCCCCCGAGCCCGCCGGGACGGGTGTCGTACCTGTCCCGGCGGCCTGGGAGGCGAGAAGAACCTCGCTCACGGCGTCGTCACTTCACCGCGACCTGGGAGATGTCGAGGACACCCGTCCAGTCGCTGATCACGATGTTCTTGACGTCCTTGCCGTACAGCCGCTTGTAGACGGGGTGGAACAGCGGCACGGTCAACGCCTGCTCGCCGATCTTGCTGTCCAGTGCACCCCACCTCTTGGCGGCAGCGTCAAGATCGGTCAACTTGTTGATCGCGTCAATCTCGGCATTGACGGTCTTGTCGTTGAGGAAGCCGGTGTTGAAGTTCGCACCGTCCTTGACGATCTGTCGGCCGTCGAAGATCGGCGCGAGGAAGGGACCGCCGGAGGGCCAGTCGGCACCCCAGTGGGCGAGGAAGAACCCGGGCTCCTTGTTCACGTCGTGGATCGTGTCGGAGTAGTCGTTGTCCTCCAGGCCCTGCAGCTTGACCGTGATGCCGGCCTTCTTGAGCGCGTCCTGGACGGCGGTCGCGATCTCCGGGCTGGTCTCGAAGTCCTTGGCGTTGGAATGGGTGAGGGTGACGGTCAGCCCGTTCGGGTAACCGGCCTCCTTCAGCAGCTCCTTGGCCTTCGCCGCGTTCCCGGACGTGCCCGCCGGGAAGTGGTCGTACGGCGTGTACCCGAAGGACTTCTGGTTCGGCAGATAGGTGGTGGCGGCCTCGGCGAGCGACGATCCGCCGGCCGCGTTGATGACGCTCGTGCGGTCGATGGCGTACGAGATCGCCTGGCGCACCTTGATGTTGTCGAACGGCTTGATCTTCGGGTTGAACGCTATGTAGTTGGTGTAGCCGAAGTGCCCGGTGCCGACGCGCGCCGCCAACTCCTTGTCACCGGTGACCTTGGCGAGTTCGGCCGGGCCGAGGTTGGTGTCCGTGGTGACGGACGCGGCGTCCGCCCCTTGGGACGCCGACAGCCGCTGGTTGATCACCGAGGAGTCGAGCCCGGACCGTACGTCGATCTTGTCGGGGTAGGCCTTGCGTTCCGCGTCCGTGGCGGCCGACCAGTAGGTGTTGCGCTCCAGGATCAGCCGCTCGCCGTCGCCCTCGTTGCTGACGACCTTGTACGGCCCCGACGAGATCGGGTGCTCCTCGTACTTCGTACCGGTGTCCTTGGCCTTCGGGACCGGCGTGAACTGCGTCTGCGTGGCCAGGTAGGGGAACTCGCCCTCGGGCTTGTTGAGATGGAAGACGATCGTGAGGTCGTCCGGCGTCTCGATCGCGTCGAGGCCCTTCCCCTTGTCCTTGTAGGAGCCCTGGTAGTCGGCGGCGCCGATCAGCCAGTCCCTCAAGTAGGGCGCGCCGCCGGAGAGTTCGGGGGCGAAGGAGCGCTCGATGCCGTACTTGATGTCGGCGCTGGTGATCGCCGTACCGTCCTCGTACTTGAGGCCCTTCTTGAGGGTGTACGTCCACACGGTCGCGTTCTCGCTCGGGCGCCCGGTGTCCGTGGCCAGGTCGGGGACGACCTCCGCGCCCGCCGCCCCGCTCTCGCGGTTGCGCGTGGTGAGCGTACGGAAGACGAGCGAGGGGACGTTTCCGCCGCCGGAGGTGTACAGCCGGGCGGGGTCGAAGTCTTCCTGCGGGTTGCGGTTGAGGACGGTGAGCGTGCCGCCCTTCTGCGGCTTGGAGTCGCCGCTCGCGCCCTTGGCATCGTTGTCTTTCGGCCCGCACGCGGCGACGCCGGCGGCCAGGACCAGGCTGACGGACACCGCTGCCACGCGGCGCTTTCTGACGGACGGTTGGCGCATCGGAAGACGACCTCTCGAATGATGAGACGGAATGACGAGGAATGAGACGGAAGAGAACACACGTCTGCCCGGGCGTCGGGTCGCATCAGGTCGTGGTCGACCGAAGAAGGAGATGGTGAACGTCGCGACACGCACGCCGGGGCGGGTGTCAGCGACAGAGAATGTCTGCCACACAGAGTGGGGTCACGCCGATCAGCGCCAGCTCGATGGCTGCGCGTTCGACAACATGACTAGACCACATGCGCAAAAATATGAACGAACTTTCCACCCGTGTCAACGTGACTTCTGAGCCACGGGTCAACTTCCGGGATACGGCCAGGGGTTGGCCCGGCAGTGGATCCCGTTGTGGTCGAGGAACTTGGTCTGCTGCTGCATGACCGGAGCCAGCTCGCCGTCCTTGTCGCAGGTCACATGCCCATAGCCCAGCCGGTGGCCGACCTCGTGGTTGATCAGCATCTGCCGGTACGCGTAGATCTTCTGGTCGCCGTAGGTCTCGGACCCCTGCGCCCATCGATAGGCGTTGATCATCACGCGCTCGGTGGCGGTCGAATTGCAGGACACGTTGTCCTCGGTGGTGTCGAGCCCGGACTTGGCGCACCAGAAGGCGGTGGTGCCGGGGCTCGCCAGCGTGATCACGAAGTCGGGCTGGCCGGAGGAGATCCGCTCGAACGTACGACCGCCGCCGTGGGCCCAGCTGCGGTCGTCGTTGAGCGTCTTCTGCACGGCCTGCGCGAACAGTGTCCCGTCGAGCCCGAGCCCCTGCTCGACGTCCACGCGGTACGTGTATTTCCGCCCGGTCCCGGGCGCCTTGGCGAACCCGCGGATCGCGTCGAACTTCCCCGAGCCCTTGAGCTTCGCCCCGAGCGCGTACGTCTTGGCCATCTTCTGGTCGTACGTCAGTGTCGTCACCGCGGCCGGCGCGTCGGACGCGGAAGGAGCGGCGTCGCTGTCCGCCGCGGAGCCCCGGACGTCCTGACCCGAGCCCTTCGCGGTCTGGGTGCGCACGCCCCCGCCGTCGTCCTGGCCGTTGGTCACCTGCCCGGCCACGACGACCGCCAGCACGGTGGTGACGGCGGCGGCCGCGATCCCGGCGAACGCCCGGCCCTTGCCGCCGCCCTTGCCCTTGACCGGCTCGGCGGGCGGGACGTACCCGTCGCCCGCGTCGGCCTCCGACTCCCAGGTGGTGACGTCCGCGTAGGGATCGGCGGAGTGGCGTGACCGGCCGCGCGGCGCGAAGAGGTCGACGTCCTCGGCACCGGACGTACCGACTCCGTCGAAGGCGTCGACGTACGCCTGTCGCGGTCCTCGCGCGTTCGGGGGCGCGGAACGCTGACCCGGTATGGCCGGCCCGGTGCCGGTCCGCGTGCCCAACTCGCCCCAGCCGCCGCCGGTTTCCCGCTGCTCGGGATGCCCGCCTCCCCGGATGTGGGGAAAGCCGTGGGCAGGGGTTCCGTCCGGGAACCGCAGTGACCCGTGTGCCGGGGTGCCGTCGGGCAGACGCGGAAAGCCATGGGCGGGCGTGCCTTCAGGAAGCCTCTGCGGCCGGCCCTGTTGAGGCTGCTGCCACTGTTGGGACTGCGGGCCCTGCTGAGATTGCGGGCCCTGCTGAGGTCGCTGTCCTTGTCGAGGCTGCTGTCCCTGCTGAACCACAGGGATGTTCGCCGTGTCGCCCTTACTGGCGCTGCCGCCGGTACGGCCGCGGCGGCTGTGACGTCCCACCTCGCGTCTCAGCTCCCCGCGTTCGCGGCGTCGGCCCGGCTGCCGACGGTCCTCGCTGCCACAGTACCGGTATCCGCTGCCAACTCACCTGTGTCCCCGAGCAGTTCACGGAACGCCGATGCCACCGTGTCCGGGTACTCCATCATCGCCACATGTCCGGCATCGGGCAGCGAGAGCAGCCGGGAGTCACGGAAGGTGCGTGCCGCCCGCTGGGCCATGCGGTAGGAGACGAGCTGGTCCCGGCCGCCGTAGACGAGAAGCGTGGGCGCGAGCACCCGCTCGGCCTGGCGCCACAGACCGTGCTGGCCACCGAGCGTGTACGCGTTCACGATCCCGCGCGAGGAACGCGTCATCGCGTCCCAGAAGTACGGCAGTTGCAGCCGTCGTTCCATCTCTTCGACCGCGTGGCGGAATCCTTCGGGCGTCACCTGCTCAGGATCGCCGTAACAGAGCGCCGTGACGCCACGGACGCGCTGCTCGGCGCTCCACTGTGCGGTCATCCGGGTGAACAGCCGGGCCACGCCCGGCAGGGCGAGCAGCGCGGTCGGCACCGCGGTGCGCTGCACGCGGACCTCCGGCAGCGCGGGCGAGACGAGCGTGAGCGTCCGGACGAGGTCGGGGCGCACCGCCGCGACGCGCGTCGACACCGCGCCGCCCATCGAGTTCCCGAAGAGGTGCACGGGACCGCGCCCGGAGGAGTCGAGGTAGCGGATGACGGCACGCGCGTGCCCGGTGATCGAGTAGTCGCCGTCGTCCGGTGGCGGGGAGTCGCCGAAGCCCGGCAGGTCGAGCGCCTCGCTGTCGACGATCTCCTCGTGCAGCTGCATGAGCGCCGACCAGTTCTGCGAGGAACCGCCCAGGCCGTGGACGTACAGCGCGGGGGGCAGTCCCGCGCGCGCGGGTGGCCGCGACCGCACGGTCAGGGTGATCCCCGGCAGACCCACCGAGCGCAGTCGCTCACCCTCGGCGACCCTGACGGGCGCCACCTTCGGCAGCACAGTGGTGGCCGGCACGTACGGCCGCTCGGTCGAAGACATGCGGCAATGTTACGAGACGATCACGCAGTGGTTCGTGTGTTCGGCGTCACAGGCGCGCGTCTCGACCGCCCGGCACCCCGATGGCATGGCGTCCGGCCCCCGTGTCTCCTAGGCTCGTAGGCAGGGCACCCGCAGCGAAGCCGTACCCCACGGGAAGGGGGCCCAGCATGGCCGTCGATCCGACCGACCCCGAGGCCTTCGAGGAGATCGAGGGTTTCGAGGAAGAGGAAAGCGAAGACGAGCAGGACGACGCCCCGCTGACCGGCGAGAACACCGACCGCGCCAATGTGGCCGACCTCGCGGAACAGGCACGCGTGGTGAAACTGGACGAGGACGAGTACCGATAGCCACGTACCGTCAGGGGAATTGTCGCCATTTGAGCGAATAGACCGGAACATCCAGTCCCTCGGTCGAGGAATTTCTGCGCTCGCACCGCGCACACCAGGGTTACCGAAAAGTACGATGGCCGCGCGGCGCACACCGCATGTGGACGAAATTGGGAGGCGGCGTGACAGCCATCGAGCAAACTGAGGCGGCACGCCCGCGGGGCACGCGGTTGCCGCGTCGCGCCCGACGGAACCAGCTGCTGGGCGCCGCCCAGGAAGTGTTCGTGGCGCAGGGCTACCACTCCGCCGCGATGGACGACATCGCCGAACGGGCCGGCGTCAGCAAGCCGGTGCTCTACCAGCACTTCCCGGGCAAGCTCGACCTCTACCTCGCACTCCTTGACCAGCACTGCGAGGCACTGATCGAGTCGGTCCGTACGGCTCTGGCGTCGACCTCCGACAACAAGCAGCGCGTACGGGCGACGATGGACGCGTACTTCGCCTACGTGGAGGACGACGGCGGCGCCTTCCGGCTGGTCTTCGAGTCGGACCTGACGAACGAGCCCGCCGTGCGCGAGCGCGTCGACAAGGTGACGAACGAGTGCGCGGAGGCGATCTGCGAGGTCATCGCCGAGGACACCGGCCTCTCGCGTCCGGAGTCGATGCTGCTCGCCTCCGGTCTGGGCGGCCTCTCCCAGGTGGTGGCGCGGTCCTGGCTGCACAGCGACCGCAGCGTGCCGCGCGATCAGGCGGTCCAGCTGCTGGCCTCACTGGCCTGGCGCGGCATCGCCGGTTTCCCGCTGCACGGCACCGAGCACCACTGACCGCCCGTTTGTTCCCACCTGCTGTTCGCTCCTGGCGTTCCCGGGCGGAACATGTACGTCCCCTCACCGGGCTAATGTGTGCTGGGTACGGCGCGGATGCCCGCGCACTTCACTGACCGTCGGAGGGACATAGCCGTGGAGGTCAAGATCGGCGTGCAGCACGCGCCCCGCGAGATCGTTCTGGAGAGCGGTCAGAGCGCCGAGGAGGTCGAGCAGGCCGTAGCCGAGGCGCTGTCCGGCAAGTCGGCGCTGCTGAGCCTCGTGGACGACCACGGCCGCAAGGTCCTGGTACCGGCCGACCGTCTCGCGTACGTCGAGCTGGGCGAGCCGACGGCCCGCAAGGTGGGCTTCAGCGCGCTGTAGGGCATGCACATGAGAGGGGCCCGGCGGTTTTCGAACCGCCGGGCCCCTCTCATGTCCGCTCCCCTGTCCGCATTCACAGGTTGACCACACGTCACCCTTACAAGTGGGTTGCTCTGAGCAGGTCACGGGTATGACGGGCTGTGAACGCGATGCGCAGGCAGGCTGTGGGAGGGACCCCGACATGTTGTTGGAAGCACTCGGCTCCGCGATCCTCGGCCTCGCCCTGGCATGGGCTGCGGCCCACCGCCTGCCCGACCGTCTCCCGGCCCGCCCCCTGGTCCTGTCGACCGGTGTGGCCGGAGCCCTGTTCGGCGCGTTCGTCACGCACAGCGCGCTGGGCGCCGCCCACTTCGTACTGATCCTGCTGGGCGCGACGGCCCTCTCGGCAGCCTCGGTCTCCCTGCTCCTGCGCCCTAAGGGAAGACTCCGCCGATCATCGGCGACGGCGTAGCCGAGCCGACAGGGGCGCGGGGAACTGCGCGACCAGCCACAGCGGCGCCGCAGATGACGGCGAACCCCAGCAGAGCGGCTACGCGGCCAACCCCAACGCGGCCATCCGCTTGGTGTGCGCCTCAGTGATCCGCGAGAACATCCGCCCGACCTCAGCAAGGTCGAACCCGTCCGCGACGCCACCGACGAGCATCGTCGACAACGCGTCCCGGTCGGCGACCACCCGCTGCGACTGCGACAGCGCCTCCCCCATCAGCCGCCGCGCCCACAGCGCGAGCCGCCCACCCACGCGCGGGTCCGCGTCGATCGCGGCACGCACCTTCTCGACGGCGAAGCTCGCGTGCCCGGTGTCGTCGAGGACCGCGAGCACCAGCCGGCGGGTGTCCTCGTCGAGGCGGGCCGCGACCTCGCGGTAGAAGTCGCTGGCGATCGAGTCACCGACGTACGCCTTGACGAGCCCCTCCAGCCAGTCCGAGGGCGCCGTCTGCTTGTGGAAGCCGTCGAGCGCGGCGACGAACGGCTCCATCGCCTGGGTCGCGTCGGCGCCGATCTCCGTGAGCCGGTCCCTGATCTGCTCGAAGTGGTGGAACTCCGCCGACGCCATCTTGGCCAGTTCCGACTTGTCGACGAGCGTCGGCGCCAGCTTGGCGTCCTCGGCGAGCCGCTCGAACGCCGCCAGCTCGCCGTAAGCCAGCGCGCCGAGCAGGTCGACGACCGCGGCGCGGTACTGCGGGTCGGTGGCGGCCTGCGCCCAGTCCTGGGCGGCGATTCCGGTGAGTGCGGGAGCGGCTTCGGCCGCGGTTTCTACCGTGCTTTCGTCGGGGGTCGCGGAGGTACCGGAGGCGTTGTCAGGCGTCGTCATGAAGCGCACAATAGCCCGCCTGCCGCAAGGCGGAAGTCCCTGCTCAATCAGTGTGACGACCACTACGTGACCGAATCGGCCATCGCATGTGCGCGATTCCGGGGTATGGTGGTAATGCGCTCGTTGAGTTGAAAGACGTATCTCGACGGGCCACACGAATGAGGATGCCCGGTCGGTGGCCCGATCGGCTCCGACCCGACAGCTCTCCTCGTCCGTACGGCACGATGCGTACGGAATTCGGAGGGACCCTCAGCGGTACGAGCGCTCGAGCGTCGGCAGTGGTCCCGTGCCACTCGGCCCGCCCGTGAGGCGGCCGAAGTTACCGGCACGGTCCCGACACGACCCCCGCGCTCGCCTCGCACCGCGTACACAGAAGAGGCATTGCCCTGACTACGACTTTCCGGGATCTCGGAATCCTTCCCGAGACCGCCGAGGCGCTTGAAGCCGTCGGCATCATCACTCCCTTTCCCATCCAGGAGATGACCCTCCCCGTCGCCCTGACCGGCACGGACGTCATCGGCCAGGCCAAGACCGGCACCGGCAAGACGCTCGGCTTCGGACTCCCGCTCCTCGAGCGTGTGACCGTCCCCGCCGACGTCGAGGCTGGCCGCGCCCAGCCCGAGCAGCTCACCGAGGCCCCGCAGGCACTCGTCGTCGTCCCGACGCGCGAGCTGTGCCAGCAGGTGACCAACGACCTGCTCACGGCCGGCAAGGTCCGTAACGTGCGCGTGCTCGCCATCTACGGCGGCCGGGCGTACGAGCCGCAGGTCGAGGCGCTCAAGAAGGGCGTCGACGTCGTCGTCGGCACCCCCGGGCGGCTGCTCGACCTCGCGGGCCAGAAGAAGCTGAACCTGAAGCACGTCCGCGCGCTCGTCCTCGACGAGGCCGACGAGATGCTCGACCTGGGCTTCCTGCCCGACGTCGAGAAGATCATGAACATGCTGCCGGCCCGCCGTCAGACGATGCTGTTCTCCGCGACCATGCCGGGCGCGGTCATCGGTCTCGCGCGCCGCTACATGTCGCAGCCCACGCACATCCGCGCCGCCGCGCCGGACGACGAGGGCAAGACCGTCGCGAACACCGCGCAGTACGTCTACCGCGCGCACAACATGGACAAGCCCGAGCTGGTCGCGCGCATACTGCAGGCCGAGGGCCGGGGACTGGCCATGGTCTTCTGCCGCACGAAGCGTACGGCCGCCGATCTCGCCGACCAGCTCGCCCAGCGCGGCTTCGCCTCCGGCGCCGTCCACGGCGACCTCGGCCAGGGCGCCCGCGAGCAGGCGCTGCGCGCCTTCCGCAACGGCAAGGTCGACGTTCTCGTCTGCACGGACGTGGCCGCGCGCGGTATCGACGTCGAGGGCGTCACGCACGTCATCAACTACCAGTCTCCCGAAGAGGAGAAGACGTACCTGCACCGCATCGGCCGTACAGGCCGCGCGGGCGCCAAGGGCATCGCGATCACGCTGGTCGACTGGGACGACATCCCGCGCTGGCAGCTGATCAACAAGGCGCTGGAGCTGAACTTCAACAACCCGCCGGAGACGTACTCCACGTCCCCGCACCTGTTCGAGGAACTGAGCATCCCGGCCGGCACCAAGGGTGTCCTGCCGCGCTCGGAGCGGACGCGCGCCGGTCTGGGCGCCGAGGAGGTCGAAGACCTCGGCGAGACGGGCGGACGCGGTGGCCCGCGCGGTCGCGGCGGCCGTTCCTCCGGCCCGGCCGCTTCCGCCCCGGCGGCGGAGCGCGAGCGTCCGGCGCGTACGCCGCGCAGTCGCCGCCGTACACGTGGCGGTGCCACCGCGGACGCGCCGACGACCCCCGTGACATCGAACACCCCGGTCAGCGAGGCGCTCGCCCCGTCCGAGCAGCCCACCGAGCGCCGTACGCCGCGCCGCCGTCGCCGTACCCGCGGTGCCGCAGCGGAGCCGGTGGCCGCCTCGACGGCCACGTTCGTCGAGCCGTGGGCCGAGGCCGCGGTCGCGACGGCGGAGGGCACGGTCCCCGAGGCGTCGGAGCAACCGCGCCGCCGTCGCACCCGCAGGTCGGCGGAGCCCACGCCGGCCGAGGCCGTCGTCGCCGAAGCCCCCGAGGCGGAAGCGCCGGCGGAGCAGCCCCGTCGGCGCACCCGCAAGGCTGCGGAGCCCGCGCCGACCACCCCGGCCCAGGTCGTCCCGGCCGAGGCCCCGGAGGAGCAGCCGCGCCGACGCCGTACCCGCAAGACGGCGGAGCCGGTCATCGACACCGCCGAGGTCACCGTCCCGGCACCGGCTGCGGAAGCCGCCGTGGACACCGCGGAGGGCGTCGAGGCCAAGCCGCGCCGCCGGACCGCCCGCAAGACGGCTGAGCCGGTCGTGGTCGAGGCCGCCCCGGAGAAGCCCCGCCGGACGCGTAAGGCAGTGGCGGTGGCCGCCGAGGACGTGGTCGACACCGTCGAGGCCAAGCCGCGCCGGACGACCGCCCGCAAGGCGACCGCCCCGGCCGCGGAGGTTGCCGTCGACACCGCCGAGGCGGTCGAGGCTAAGCCGCGCCGTCGTACCGCACGCAAGGCCGCCGAACCGGCGGTCGTGGTGGAGACCGCCGAGATCCCGGCCCAGCCGATCTCGGACGAGGCCGCGGCGCCGAAGCGCCGTACGACGCGCAAGGCGGCGGCATCGGCCGCGGAGGCCGCCGTGGACACGGCGGAGGGCGTCGAGGCGAAGCCGCGCCGCCGCACGACCCGCAAGACCGCCGAGGCCCCGGTCGTCGCGGAGGTGGAGGCCACGGAGCCGAAGCCGCGCCGTACCCGTAAGGCGACGGCGTCGGCCGCGGAGGTCGCTGTCGACACCGCCGAGACGGCCGAGGTGAAGCCCCGTCGCCGTACCGCCCGCAAGGCGGTCGAGGTCGTCGTCGCCGACATCCCGGCCCAGGCCGCGGACGAGGTCAAGCCTCGCCGTCGCACCCGCAAGGCCGCCGAGGCGGCGGTCGTGGTGGAAGCGGCACCGGAGGCCGCCGAGGCGAAGCCGAGGCGGCGTGCCACCCGCAAGGCGACCACGGACACCGTGGAAGCCTGACCTTCAGCCACACGACGGCCCGGCCCACCTCCCCAGGCGGCCCGGGCCGTCGGCGTTCCCCAGGGCCCTGAAGTTCCTCGCCCCCGCCGCCCCTACCCGTCCCATCCCTGGGGGCTGCCGCCCCCAGACCCCCTATCGCGCTGAACGCGCTCGTCCTCAAACGCCGGACGGGCTGGATGGTGCCGGCCGGGGCTGGAGGGTGGCCGTCGGGGCTTGATCTTTCAGCCCAGGCCCAGGCATTTCAGCCCGGGCCCAGGTATTTCAGCCCGTCCGGCGTTTGAGGACAAGGCCCGTTCAGGGCCGGAGCGGGGGTCTGGGGGCGGCAGCCCCCAGAAGGATGGGAACGGGTAGGGGCGGCGGGGGCGAACCAATTGGCCCCAAGCCGCCCACCTCCCCCTCACCCCCGCCGGATAACCTCGTCCCATGAGCAGGCCTCTGACCTTCGCTCCGCCCCCCGGCGCCCGTGCCTACGCACTGCGTACCGCACGCGGCGAGTTCGCCGTCATCGACGCCTCCGCAGGCGCCGGCGCCGAGCCGAAGGGGACTGTTCTGCTGCTGCCCGGGTTCACCGGCAGCAAGGAGGACTTCATCTCGACGCACGAACCCCTCGCCGCACGCGGATACCGCACCGTCGCCGTCGACGGCCGAGGCCAGTTCGAGTCCCCCGGCCCCCGCGACGACGAATCGGCGTACGCGCAAAGCGAGTTGGCCCAGGACGTGCTCGCACAGGCCGCAGCCATAGGCACCCCCGTACACCTCGTCGGCCACTCGCTCGGCGGCCAGATCGCCCGAGCCGCCGTCCTCCTGGACCACACCCCGTTCGTCTCCCTGACCCTCATCTCCTCGGGCCCCGCCGAGATCTCCGAGGCCCAGCAGCAGCGCGCGAAACTCCTGCGGGACGCGCTCGCCGTGATGAGCATGGCCGAGGTCTGGGAGGCCATCCAGGCCATGGACGACCCACAGGCCGGCGGTGGCGACCTCGACTCGGTGGACGCCGTGGACGCCGGGCTCGACGACCGCGAGGATCTGCGCCGCCGCTGGATGGGCAACAGCCCGGCCCAACTCGTCGCCACAGGGCGCCAATTGTGCACCGAGCCGGACCGGGTGGCGGAACTCGCCGCCGTACCGCTGCCCTTCCATGTCCTGTCCGGCGCCGAGGACGGCACCTGGGCGATCCCGCTCCTCGACGACATGGCGGTACGACTGCGAGCGCACCGGACCGTCATCGACGGCGCCGAGCACTCCCCCAACACGGACCGCCCGCTGGAGACGGCCCGCGCCCTGGCCGACTTCTGGGACACCGTTCCCAAGTAATCAGTACTGCGTCTGAAGGTGCTCCCAGAACCCGTCCCGCAGTGCCCGCCGCAGCTCGGCCTGTCCCCGCAGCGAGTACTGGAGCAGCCCCTCCGCCTCGACCAGAAGGTCCTGGTCGACGGACCCGGGGAGATACGGATGCCCGGGCAGCAGCTCGACCAGTGACTCGCGCCCCCGCGCCGCCAGCCACTTCGCCGCGATCTGCGCGCCCACGAACCTCACGTCCTCGCGCGTGGGCCGCGTCCCGACCGACGCCTCGTAGGACGCGGCCGTGCGCCGGGCGACGTACGGCTTGAAGAAGTCGAGGTCGAACGTGCGCTGGCTGTCGACCTCCCAGAGCAGCGGCTCGGCCTGGTTGCGGCCCTCGGGCGCCTCGATGCCCCAGAGGTGGACCCGTGCCCCGTACCCCTGTGCCGCCTCGACCGCCGACACCAGGTCCTCGTCGCCGCCGATGAGCGCGGCGTCGCTGATCGCGCGGTGCCGGGCGAGTGACTCCAGGTCGGTCCGGATGAGTGAGTCGACGCCCTTCTGCTGGTTGTTGGCGTTGAGGTTGCCCAGGCGCACCTTCACATCGGGAAGTTCGGCGATCGACTGCTGCTCGATGGTGTGGATGCGGCGCCGGGCACCGTCGTACCAGTAGACGCGCAGCAGTCGGCTGTCCGCGAAGATCGTGCGGGCCTTGTCGATGAGCGCCTCGATGAGACCTTCCGCGTCCAGTTCGTAACTGCGGCGGTCCTCGGTCCCGGCGACGAGCCGGCCCGCCGCCGCGTACAGATATCCGGCGTCGACGAAGATCGCATGGGTCGAGGGCGTCTTCGCCACCTCGGCGAGCATGCGATGGAGCAGCTCGTTCGTACGGTCGATGCGGGCGCTCAGCTCCGCGTGATCGTCGTGGTCGTCGTTGTTCATATACCTCCATTGTCTCGGCGGTCACGCTTCGAACACAACCGGTCCCGGTCAGCTCTTACCAGGAGGTACTTAGACGTTCGAAAAATTTATTTAGCGTAGGGAATGTTCGTAACACACACGTAGTTGAGTACTACGTAACCAAGTAGTTCTCCTCAGGAGGATGACCAGACGAAGGGAGAAGCCCATGCGCTTCGAAATCATGCGTCTTGACGACGTCGACGGCACCCCCGTCGACAGTACGGTCGTGGACGCCGCCTCCGTCAACCGGATCGTGCAGCAAGCAGCCTCAATAGGGCAGCGCCTCTGGATCCGCCCGGCCGAGACCTCGGCCTCATAACGCGCGACACGCGCGGATGACGCTCGCGGACGACGAGCAGACTTCAGAACCCCCGTACGGCACCGACGCCGTACGGGGGTTCTGCATATCAGCGCAGATCAACGCGCTTCAGCTCTGCTGGACCACCTGGGTGACCCCGTTGATGATCTGCTGCACGGCGATCGCGGAGAGCATCATCCCCGCGAGCCGGGTCACCAGGACCACGCCCCCGTCCTTGATGACGCGGATGATCAGCAGCGAGTACCGCATCACCACCCACAGCACGACATGGACGGCCAGGATCGCCGCCCACACCGACACCTGCATGGCCACGCCGTCCGCCTTCTGCACGGCCAGGATGACCGACACGATGGCGCCGGGCCCGGCGAGCAGGGGCATGCCGAGCGGTACGAGGGCGACGTTCACGTCCTTCGTCTGCTTGGGCTCGTCCGTCTTGCCGGTGAGCAGGTCGAGGGCGATCAGCAGGAGCAGCAGCCCGCCCGCGATCATCAGGGCGGGCACGGAGACATGCAGATAGTCCAGGATCTGGTGCCCGAGCAGCCCGAACACGGTGATCACACCGCCGGCCACACAGACGGCCTGGAACGCCATCCGCTTCTGTACGCGGGCCGGGCGCCCCGCGGTGAGCGCGAGAAAGATCGGGGTGATCCCAGGGGGATCCATGATCACGAAGAGGGTGAGAAAGAGCGAGCCGAAGACAGCGACGTCGAACATGGGTGAGGGAGCCTTGCGTAGGTGCGGGGAGAGTGAAAGGAGCGGTGTCGGGTTCTCAGGCTCCGCCGGTCCCCGGCACCGGGAACGCCCCGGTGGCCCGCCGTGTGATCTCCCCGTACACCTCGGGGTCCGTCGTGTACTCCCCGAGCACACAGGTCTTCCGGCTGCCGTGGTAGTCGGAGGAGCCGGTGGCCAGCAGCCCCAGCTCCGCCGCGAGGCCGCGCAGCCGCGCGCGGGTCGCCGGTTCGTGGTCCATGTGGTCGACCTCGATGCCGTCGAGCCCGGCGGCGGCCAGCTCCGCGATCGCGGACTCCGGCACGGTCCGCCCCCGCTTGCTCGCGGCCGGGTGCGCGAACACGGCCACGCCGCCGGCCCCCTTGATCAGCCGCAGCGCCTCGAAGGGGTCGGTCTCGTGCTTCGGTACGTAGGCCCGGGCGCCGTCGGCCAGCCAGTCCCCGGTGAAGGCGTCGTTCACGGTGGGTACGACGCCCAGCTCGACCAGCGCCGTCGCGACATGCGGTCGGCCCACGGAACCGTCACCGGCGATCCGCGAGACCTGCTCCCAGGTGATGGGCACCCCCAGCTCCTGGAGCTTGGCGACCATGCCCTGGGCACGCGGCACCCGGTCGTCCCGCACCAGCTCCCGCTCGGCGAACAGCGCGGGCTCCTCGGGATCGAACAGGTAGGCCAACATGTGCATGCTGATCCCGTCGAGCCGACAGGACAGTTCGGCCCCGGTGACCAGCGTCAGCCCGGCGGGCAGCGCGGCGATCGCCTCGGCGTACCCCCGAGTCGTGTCGTGATCGGTCAGCGCGACGACATCCAGCCCGGCGGCACCAGCGTTACGCACCAACTCGGCAGGCGTGTCCGTACCGTCGGACGCGGTGGAGTGGCAGTGCAGATCGATGCGCACGGTGCGAACTCCAGCAGGTGACGGCGCCAAGGGGGACGCCTCAGCATAACGGGCCGTCTTTTGTCCTTTAGGGGCGCGGGGAACTGCGCGACCAGCCCCCACCGGGCCCGCACCCAACAACGAACCCAGGCACCCCGAACCCAGCAGAGCGCTAAGGCTGAAGCAACCGAGGCGACAACGCCCCGCAGGGAACCAGCTCCACCTCAGCCCCCGCATCCCGCAAATCCGTGAGCACCAGCTCGTCGTACATCAGCAACCCGGACTGCTCGGGCCACACCACAGCCCACAACCACAACCCGAGCGCCTCCCCCGCGAACACCGCCCGATCATCGGGCCCACCCGTGACATGCCACAACGGAGTGGGCCGCCCCGCCGCCAACACCTTCGCCTCGGCCGGTTTCTCGACGTTCATGTACGGCCCCGGATCGGGCCCGTCGATCCCCGCGTACCGCGCACCGAGCCCGACGCCGAGTTCCTCCGCGACCAGGATCAGCTCACCCATCCCCCCGACCGGTCCGGGACCCGAACAGGCCACCGCCGTCGCACGGCCCCCACTGCGGTCGTCGCCCGCACAGCCCACGCCCGTGAAGAGCCAGCCGACCGGCAGCGGCCACGGCATCCACACCGGAACCTGCGTGCGATGCACGACGACACTGAGGGCCTCGACGCTGGGCGGGATCACGGGCTGCAGCGGATGCACCGTCCCGTGCACATCACACTGCCAGGAGTCGGCAAAGAGTCCGGGAGCCCTGACCCGGCCACCACACTTCGGGCAACTGGGTTCGCCCCTCATAGAGCCCCACGGTCCTCCCCGTCCTTCCTCCCGTCAAGGACGATCACCCGTCCGGAGTGACACGTTTCCACCGTTTCCACCAGGTGAAACTAGATGTAGCTTGCATTAATTAGCAACTCTAACTTACTATGTGCATACACCAACCATCTCCCGGGGAGCAGACATGAACAGCAGCACGGGAGGCACGGAAAGCCTCCTCCGGCAGCCGAAGGCCGTCTGGGCGACCGCCGGCGCGTCCGTCGTCGCCTTCATGGGCATCGGGCTCGTCGACCCGATCCTGCCGTCCATCGCCAAGGGCCTGGACGCCACGGCCGGCCAGGTCTCCCTGCTCTTCACGTCGTACTTCCTGATCACCGCCGTGGCGATGCTGGTCACCGGCTTCGTCTCCAGCCGGATCGGCGGCAAGAAGACCCTGCTGCTCGGCCTCGCGTTCGTCGTGGTCTTCGCGGGTCTGGCCGGCACCTCGGGCTCGGTCGCCGAACTGGTCGGTTTCCGGGCGGGCTGGGGCCTCGGCAACGCTCTCTTCGTCTCGACGGCCCTCGCCGTCATCGTCGGCGCGGCGGCCGGTGGCAGCGCGGCGGCGATCCTGCTGTACGAGTCCGCCCTGGGCCTCGGCATGGCGTGCGGCCCCCTGCTGGGCGCGCTGCTCGGCAACGCCAGTTGGCGCTACCCCTTCTTCGGCACCGCGTTCCTGATGGCCGTCGGCTTCCTGTGCATCACGGTGTTCCTGAAGGAGCAGCCGAAGCCGGCCGCGAAGACCTCGCTGCTCGACCCGCTCAAGGCGCTCGGCCACGGCGGCCTGGCCTCCGCCGCGATCTCGTCCTTCTTCTACAACTACACGTTCTTCACCGTGCTGGCCTTCACCCCGTTCGTGCTCGACATGACGCCCTACAGGTCGGGGGCCGTGTTCTTCGCCTGGGGTGTGCTGCTGGCCGTCTCGTCGGTGCTGGTCGCTCCGCGGTTGCAGCGGCGGTTCGGATCGCTGACGGTGCTGGGTGGCTCGCTGGTGCTGCTCGCCGTGGATGTGCTGGTCCTCGGTTACGGCAGCCACACCACTGCCGTGGTCTGCACGGTGCTGTCCGGTGCGTTCATCGGGGTGAACAACACGGTGTACACCGAGCTGGCGCTCGGGGTCTCCGACGCGCCCCGCCCGGTCGCCAGCGCCGGGTACAACTTCGTGCGGTGGTTCGCGGCGGCGGCTGCCCCGTTCTTCGCGCCGAAGATCGAGGGGTGGACGGACGTGCACATGCCGTTTGTGGTGGCGGCGGTTACGGCTGTGCTCGGTGCGGTGGTTGTCGTTGTGCGGCGGAAGTCGCTGACGCACGAGGTGGAGGAGCTGGAGGTTCGGCACGCTTCCGAGGACAGTGTTGGCGTCTTTGCAAGCTGAGGGTGGTTGTTCGTCTGCGGGTCGGTGGGGGCTTGTCGCGCAGTTCCCCGCGCCCCTGAAAGCCAAAGGCAGGGCGTTGCCCAACTGGTGGTTTCCAAGGGGCCGTTGGTGATGTCTGTCACTCCGGAGCCGAACGTGAGGGTCAGTCCAGAGGGACGGACTTGCGGGACGGGTCCCGTAGGTCCGTTCCGTTGGTGAGCCAGCGTTCCTGGAGGGCCTGGGCGCCGTGGACGCGTTTCCAGGCGGCCTCGTTCGGGGTCATCGGGAGCAGGGGGAGGAAGCGGACGGGGTCCAGGGGGTCGTCCAGCTCCAGGTCCTCGATCAGGCCGCCCGGCTCGGCGACCAGGACCGAGGTGAAGGGCGCCCCCGGCCACAGCGGCTCACCGACGTCGAGCGAGGCGCCGGGGGCCACGATCACCCCCTCGACCTGCGGGGACGCGGCCAGAACCGCGAGCGGGCGCAGCACCTTGTCGGTGTCGGCGAGGCCGGCCCGGACGGAGATGACCAGCTCGGCTCGCGGGCCCTTCACCGGGTCGGCGAGGACCGCCGTGGGGTCCGCCATCGGCTGCGCGGACATGCCGAGCGTGGCGTAGCGGACGATCTCCCCGTCCTCCCCGTCCCGGTCCTGGCCCTGGAAACGCAGCACCTCGACACGGTCCGTACCGAGGAAGGTGACCGCGGCGCGCGCGTCCGGTTCGCCCAGCGTCGTACGCAACCGGGCCTCGACCAGAGGAAGAACATCAGCCATGCGGCGAGCATAGAACTCGTCAGTTGCGGGCAAACGCGCACCTTGACAGTTCCGTCGGCTGTTACCCTAGGCGGGGTCCGGGCAGCACGTAGAAGCGTCGCGATCAAGTCCCGACACCGACGAAGTTCCCCTTAGGGGGCTCCCCTTGAAGGGGAATGATCGTCCCTCACGAGGGACCGGCCGGAGGAGGTGGGGCTGCAATGGATCGAAGTCATCCGTGCAGTAGCACCCGCTCTTCCGCCCGCTGATGTAGTTGCTCCGGCCGTTACCGCTGGGCTGTCACCTCTCGCATTCGCGTCATCGCGGAAGAGCACTTGGTTTCGTTTGCCTGATCCATGTGGTCCCTGATCCATGTGATCCGAGTCAGTTCTGAATCAGTAGCGAAGCTCACCACCGCGACGGTGCGGTGCTCCCCGCTTTGTGGACGTGCCAAACATCCTCAGTCAGGACGTCCCCATTCCGGGCAGTTCCAACCGTTGACGGCGGTCTTTCGTTGCGTGTCGCGAAGGAGCCTGCCAATGTCGATGATCCACAACCTGCGTGCCGCGGTCCGCCCGTCCCGTCCCTCCCTGCGCAAGGAGAGCGGCAGCTACGACACCACCCGCGACCCCTCGACGCCCTCGGCCGTCGTCGACTGCGCCGTCTACCGCGACGGCGCCCGGGTCGACAGCCCGAGCACCTCGAAGACGCCGACCCCGCACGAGGCGATGCGCAAGGTGCGCCGCGACGGCGGCTTCGTGTGGATCGGGCTGCACGAGCCGACGGAGGCCGAATTCTCCGGTATCGCCAGCGAGTTCGGGCTCCACCCGCTCGCCGTCGAGGACGCGATCCAGGCCCACCAGCGGCCCAAGCTGGAGCGGTACGACGACACGCTCTTCACCGTCTTCAAGACCATCCACTACGTCGACCACACCGAACTCACCGCGAACAGCGAGGTCGTGGAGACCGGCGAGGTGATGTGCTTCACCGGACGGGACTTCATCATCACCGTCCGGCACGGCGGCCAGGGCTCCCTGCGCGCGCTGCGCCACCGCCTCCAGGACGACCCCGAGCTGCTCGCCAAGGGCCCCTCCGCCGTGCTGCACGCCATCGCCGACCATGTCGTCGACGGCTATGTCGCGGTCGCGGACGCCATGCAGGACGACATCGACGAGGTCGAGACGGAGGTGTTCTCGCCGGGGCGCAAGGGCACCCCGCGCGGTACGGACGCCGGCCGGATCTACCAGCTCAAGCGTGAGGTCCTGGAGTTCAAGCGGGCCGTCTCGCCGCTGCTGCGGCCCATGCAGCTGCTGAGCGAGCGCCCGATGCGGCTGATCGACCCCGACATCCAGAAGTACTTCCGCGATGTCGCCGACCACCTCGCCCGGGTCCAGGAGCAGGTGATCGGCTTCGACGAGCTGCTCAACTCGATCCTCCAGGCCAACCTCGCGCAGGCGTCCGTCGCGCAGAACGAGGACATGCGGAAGATCACGTCCTGGGCCGCGATCATCGCCGTACCGACGATGGTGTGCGGGGTCTACGGCATGAACTTCGACTACATGCCCGAGCTGCACTGGAAGTTCGGCTACCCGGTCGTCATGACGGCCATGGTGGGCATGTGTGTCGGCATCCACCGCACCCTGAAGCGCAACGGCTGGCTGTGACGGGGGCTGGTGGCGGCGGGCGTCGTCGTTACGCTTCTGCCCATGACTGACACGCTGCTCGACCGGGCCCTCGTCGAGGAGGCCACGAAGAAGTCCGGCCTCGTCTGGGTCAAGGGTCCCGCCGGGCCCTCCCGCGCGCTGTGGCACGTCTGGCACGAGGGCGCGGCCGTCCTCGTCGGCGACGGGCCCGGTGAGCAGCCCTTGCCGGGGCTGGTCGACGGGGCCGAGGCGGAGGTCACCGTCCGCAGCAAGGACAAGGGCGGGCGGTTGGTCACCTGGGCGGCGACCGTTGTGGAGCTGGACCCTCAGTCCCCTGAGTGGGAGGCGGCTGTCGCCGAGCTCAAGGGGAAGCGGTTGAACGCGCCGGACGGTGAGGCGATGGTGGAACGGTGGGCGCGGGAATGCCGGGTAGTGCGGTTGGTGCCGTGCGCGGGGGGCTTGCGCCCGCTGCCTGAGGGGTCGTTGGCTGCGCCGCCGGTGCCTACGTCGGCGACTACTCGGGAGCCGATCCCTGCGGGGTTGCCGCGGCTGCTGTTCCGGAAGCGGCGGGGTAGGTAGTTCGTTTGCTGCCGGCCGGTGGGGGCTTGTCGCGCAGTTCCCCGCGCCCCTTTTGGGGGGCGCAGCCCCCCAAACCCCCCTCAGGACTGCGCGACCAGCCCCCACCGGGCCGCAGCGAAAGAACCGACTGCTCAGGACGACGGCAGCTGCTGCCCGTAGTCCACCGTCTCGTTCTTCTTCGGTTCCTCCAGGGCGAAGTCCTTGCCCCAGTCGCTCAGGAGGAGGGTTCCGGCGCCGCCTGCGCGGACCAGGCGCAAGGGGTACGGGGAGCCCTCCAGGGAGACGTCCAGGGTGCCGCCGGAGCCCTTGTCGCCGGTGATGCGAATCGTGCGGGTGCCCGACTGCTTGTGGTGGCCGTCCGTGGCGAGGCTGCCGTGAAGGGTGAGGAGGCCGTCCAGGAGGACGTCCTTGTCGGTGAAACCGCTGAACTTCTTGTACGACGGGTCACCCGTCGGCACCTTCACGAACAGGCCCCCGAGCTTCTCGGCGGCCGCCGCGTCCGACTTGCTGTCCTCGCCCTTGCCGCCGTCCTCGTGGCTCCAGAACGCGGCGTCGGCCTTCAGGAACAGGTGCTCCCCGACCCGCAGCAGCTGGAACGTCGCCCCCTTCGAGGTGACCGAGCCGGTACCGCCGTCGTCCTTGAGACGCATGTCCAATGTGTACGTCGTGCCGTTGGTCACCACGGTCCCGGAGAGCCGTACGGCGTCCGCGGACTCGGCTGCCGTACGGGTCTTGGTCTGGATGGTGTCGGCGGGCAGCTTGCCGACCCCGTTGGTGCCCTCGTCCGGGTCCGAGCTGCATCCCGTGAGTCCTGTCCCCGTCACGACCAGGGCGCACATCGCGCCCACCAGTCCGGCGCTGCGGGTACGGCCACGGGGAATCGCAGACACAGGTGGGGCTGCCTCTCGTACGGGTGTCCTGAGGGGTGTGGACGGCAGCGTACCGGTGCCGTCGGGCCCCGGCGGAGCCAGTCCGTCCGGACCCCCCACCAGGGCGGAGGCGAACCGGACGGGCTAGCCTGAAGCGCATCCGAGCAGGCAATTCGGATACCTGCGGACACAGTCCGACGCGCTTCCCGCAGCGCACAACGAGACAGGAGGCACGGCATGGCCGCAGGCTCACCCCGTGTCTTCGTCTCGCACCTCGCCGGTACGGCCGTCTTCGACCCGAACGGCGACCAGGTGGGCCGGGTGCGCGACCTCGTCGCCATGCTGCGCGTCAGTCACCGCCCGCCCCGGCTGCTCGGGCTGGTCGTCGAACTGACCACCCGGCGCCGTGTGTTCATGCCCATGACCCGCGTCACCGGCATCGAGTCCGGCCAGGTCATCACGACGGGCGTGCTGAACGTCCGGCGCTTCGAACAGCGCCCCACCGAGCGGCTCGTCCTCGGCGAACTCCTCGACCGGCGCGTCACCCTCGGCGAGACCGGCGAAGAGGTCACCGTCCTGGATGTGGCGGTACGACAGCTGCCGGCCCGCCGCGACTGGGAGATCGACCGGGTCTTCGTACGGAAGAAGGGCCGCGGCGGAGCCTTCCGGCGCAACACCGGCGAGACGCTGACCGTCGACTGGTCCGCCGTCACCGGGTTCTCCCTGGAGGAGGACGAACAGGGCGCCGAGAGCCTCCTCGCCACCTTCGAGCAGCTGCGCCCCGCCGACCTCGCCAACGTCCTGCACCACCTCTCGCCGAAACGGCGCGCCGAGGTGGCCGCCGCCCTCGACGACGACCGGCTGGCCGACGTGCTCGAAGAGCTGCCCGAGGACGACCAGATCGAGATCCTCGGCAAGCTCAAGGAGGAACGCGCCGCCGACGTCCTGGAGGCGATGGACCCGGACGACGCCGCCGACCTGCTCGGCGAGCTGCCCGAGGACGACCAGGAGCGCCTGCTGAGCCTGATGCAGCCCTCCGACGCGGCCGACATGCGCCGACTGATGGCGTACCGCGAGGACACGGCGGGCGGGCTCATGACGACCGAACCGATCGTGCTGCGCCCCGACGCGACCGTCGCCGACGCGCTGGCCCGGATCCGCGAGCCCGACCTCTCCCCCGCGCTCGCCGCCCAGGTGTACGTGTGCCGTCCGCCGGACGAGACGCCGACCGGCAAGTATCTGGGCGCCGTCCACTTCCAGCGGCTGCTGCGCGACCCCCCGTACACCCTGGTCGGCTCGCTGGTCGACGACGACCTGCAACCGCTCTCCCCGGACGCCGAACTGCCGGTCGTCGCGGGGTTCTTCGCGACGTACGACATGGTGGCGGCGCCGGTGGTCGACGAGAGCGGGTCGCTGCTGGGCGCGGTGACCGTGGACGACGTACTCGACCACATGCTGCCCGAGGACTGGCGGGAGACCGAGTTCCACCTCGACGAGAGCGCGGCGCCTTCCGCTGCCGAGGGGACGGGTGGCCATGACTCCTGAGCGCGAGTCCGGTACGCGCGAGCGCGCGGCCACCGGTGCCACCGCCACCGGCCGTTCCCGGGTCCGGCTCGACCAGCCGCGCGCCCCTCGCCGCCGGCTGCTGCCCGAGTACGACCCCGAGGCCTTCGGACGGCTGTCCGAGCGCATCGCACGCTTCCTGGGCACCGGGCGGTTCATCGTCTGGATGACGGTCGTCATCATCCTGTGGGTGCTGTGGAACGTGAGCGCCCCGCGTGACCTGCGCTTCGACCACTACCCGTTCATCTTCCTGACGCTGATGCTGTCCCTCCAGGCGTCCTACGCGGCCCCGCTGATCCTGCTCGCGCAGAACCGGCAGGACGACCGCGACCGCGTCAACCTCGAACAGGACCGGAAGCAGAACGAGCGGTCGATCGCCGACACCGAGTACCTGACCCGCGAGATCGCCTCGCTGCGCGCGGGGCTGGGCGAGGTCGCCACCCGGGACTGGATCCGCTCCGAGCTGCAGGACCTGGTCAAGGAGCTGGAGGACCGGTACGAGGAGCGGTACGCGGACAAGCCGCAGGACCGACCCGGTGTATTCCCGGCAGAACGGCCGCGGGGGCGTGACGTAGAAGACCGGTGACGGGCTTTCCGGGCGCTGTGTGCGGCGCCGTACCATCGTGGTTATGGCTACGGAAGACGCGGTGCGTGAAGCACTGGCGACGGTGAACGACCCCGAGATCCAGCGACCCATCACCGAGCTGGGGATGGTGAAGTCGGTGGTCGTCGGCGCGGACGGGGCGGTCGCGGTCGCGGTGTACCTGACGGTCTCCGGCTGCCCGATGCGCGAGACGATCACGAAGAACGTGACGGAGGCGGTCTCGCGGGTCGAGGGCGTCACGCGCGTCGACGTCGAGCTGGACGTCATGAGCGACAGCCAGCGCAAGGACCTGGCGTCCGCCCTGCGCGGCGGCCAGGCCGAGCGCGAGGTCCCCTTCGCCAAACCGGGCTCCCTCACGCGCGTGTACGCGGTCGCGTCCGGCAAGGGCGGCGTCGGCAAGTCGTCGGTCACCGTCAACCTGGCGGCGGCGATGGCGGCCGACGGCCTCAAGGTGGGTGTGGTCGACGCCGACATCTACGGCCACAGCGTGCCGCGCATGCTCGGCGTGGAGGGCAGTCCGACCCAGGTCGAGAACATGATCATGCCGCCGTCCTCGCACGGCGTGAAGGTCATCTCCATCGGCATGTTCACCCCGGGCAACGCCCCGGTGGTCTGGCGCGGCCCGATGCTCCACAGGGCCCTCCAGCAGTTCCTGGCGGACGTGTACTGGGGCGATCTGGACGTCCTGCTCCTGGACCTCCCGCCGGGCACGGGCGACATCGCCATCTCCGTCGCCCAGCTGGTCCCGAACGCCGAGATCCTCGTCGTGACGACGCCTCAGCAGGCGGCGGCCGAGGTGGCCGAGCGGGCGGGCTCCATCGCCGTCCAGACCCACCAGAAGATCGTCGGCGTGGTCGAGAACATGGCCGGCCTGCCCTGCCCGCACTGCGGCGAGATGGTCGACGTCTTCGGCACGGGCGGCGGCCAGAGCGTCGCCGACGGCCTCACCAGGACCACGGGAGCGTCGGTCCCGGTCCTCGGCTCCATCCCCATCGACGTCCGCCTCCGAGAGGGCGGCGACGACGGCAAACCGGTCGTCCTCTCCGACCCCGACTCCCCGGCGGGCGCATCCCTCCGCGCGATCGCGGGCAAGCTGGGCGGCAGGCAGCGGGGCCTGTCGGGCATGTCCCTGGGCATCACCCCACGGAACAAGTTCTAACGGGGGTAAGCGGGGTCTTGGCCTTTGGCTTTTGGCTTTTAGGGGCGCGGGGAACTGCGCGACAAGCCCCCACCGGGCCGCAGCTGCCCACGCACCTGAAGCCCACAGCAATGGGGCGCCGCAAAACAAGCGGCGCCCCAAACCTCACGCGTACACGCCAATATCCTTGATCATGGCGAAGCCAAGCCCGTACGCACTCATCCCCCGCCCGTACGCCCCCACATGCACGCCCTCCTGGGTCGACCCGGCCAGCACCCACCCGAACTCCGACTCCCGGTAGTGGAACGGCGTAGGCACGCCATCCACCGGCAGGGACAACGTCGACCAGTCAGAACCGCCGAGATCGTCCGCGAGGACCCACGCCGTCTCCGTCTGCTGGTCGAGCCAGTCGTCCCGCAGGGTGTGGTCCATCTGCCCGGGCCAGGTGAAGGACAGCAGCCCCACCCCGGCCAGCCAGGCCGCCGACGACACCGAGGTGGCCTCCAGCAGCCCCGTCCCGTCCGCACTGCGCCGTACGGGGTTCGCGGCCACGGTGACGACCACCGCGAACCGCTCCTTGTCCTCCCCCATGGCCTCGTGCCGTACGGAGGGTTCGTCGCCGTGCCCGATCGAACCGTGCTCGACGGCACCGTCGGCCGCCGTACCCACCTGCATCAGCCAGCGCGGTCCCGTGAAGGCCTCGTCGAGGCCGTACCAAGGGAAGGGCGCCAGCAGATAGCCGTCAACCGTGCGCCGGGCGGAGGGGACCTGTTGTCCGCCCTCCGCGGCCGGCGCCTGTGCGCCCACCCGACTTGTCGTCTCCATGTACCCGGACGCCTCCTCGTTCTCGTCGGCCCGGACGGCCCGCCCCCCTTCGGGCGTACTCGTCCGGTCCCACAACAACTCGGCAGCATAGCCACACCGCTCCGAACAGCAGGGAAAGCACCCGGCGCGCGAGCCGTGCGGACGTCCGGATCGGGCCCTCAGGGGCCCGGTCGGAGTATGAATCGCGTCACGCGCGCACGGACATGTGCACGCGGGCGTACGACGATCAGGTGGCGTCCGCGTCGTAGGGCGGGCGCTCGTCCGGCTCGGGCTTCTTCGTCATGTCGACGGTGCCGCCGGAAGTACCGGAGGACGACGAGGAGGAGGACGAGGACGAGTCGGCGTCGCGGCCGTGAACCGCGTCCGTGACCTCGGCCATCTCCTTCTTCAGGTCGAAGCCGTTGCGGATCTCCTTGAGCCCCAGCTCGTCGTTGTCCAGCTGCTTGCGGATGAACGTCTTGGGGTTCAGGTCCTCGAACTCGAAGTCCTTGAACTCCGGGCCCAGCTCCTGGCGGATGTCCTGCTTCGCGCCCTCCGAGAACTCCCGGATCTTGCGGATGGTGCGCGTGACGTCCTGGATCATCTTCGGAAGCTTCTCCGGACCGAAGACGAGCACAGCGAGGAGCACGAGCGTCACCAGCTCGAGCGGTCCTATGTCATTGAACACCTGAAGCTCCTTGCGAGTCCTCGGTCCTCGGCCCTCGGTGGTCCGTGCGGTCTTCGCGGTCTTCCGTGGTCCGGGCCGGTTCCACGGTACCCGGCCATCCTGTCCCACCGGTACCGTCCGGGGGCCCAAGAGTGGGTGTACACGACCGGTTTTCCGGGATGTTTGCCTAGTGGGAGGCCCTACGGGCCCGCCACCTGTGACGTTTCTGTCAGTTACCGCCGGAGGAGCCCAGGACGAGGGAGATCGTCCGCTCCCTGCCGCCGCGCAGCAGGGACAGTTCGAGCCGGTCGCCGGGGCGGTGGGCGCGGATCTTGACGATCAGTTCCTCGCCGGAGTGGACGCGCCGCCCGTCGACCTCGGTGATGATGTCGCCGGCCTCCAGGCCCGCCCGGTCGCCGGGACCGCCGGTGGTGACCGCGGGCTCGCCGTCGTTTCCCTCGGTGCCGACGCGCGCGCCGTCGCCGGAGTAGTCCATGTCGAGGGTGACGCCGATGACGGGGTGGGTCGCTCTCCCGGTGTTGATCAGTTCCTCGGCGACGCGTTTGCCCTGGTTGATGGGTATGGCGAAGCCGAGCCCGATCGACCCGGACTGGGTGCCGTCCAGCCCCGAGGCGCTGTCGGCGGAGCGGATCGCGGAGTTGATCCCGACGACGCGGGCCCGGGCGTCGAGCAGCGGCCCGCCGGAGTTGCCCGGGTTGATGGGCGCGTCGGTCTGGAGCGCGTCGACGTACGACACGTCGCTGCCGTCCCCGCTCTCGCCGCCTGCGGTGATGGGCCGTTCCTTGGCGCTGATGATGCCGGAGGTGACGGTGTTGGCGAGGTCGAAGGGGGCTCCGATGGCCACGACTGGGTCGCCCACGGCCACGTTGTCGGAGTTCCCGAGGACCACCGGCTGGAGCCCGTCGACGTCGTTCACCTTGACGACGGCCAGGTCGTATCCGCTGTCCCGTCCGACGACCTCGGCCTCGGCGGTCTCGCCGCCGCTGAAGGTCACGGTTATCGCGCCGTCGGCACCGGCGGGTTCGACGACGTGGTTGTTGGTGAGGATGTGTCCCCGGCCGTCGAGCACGAACCCGGTCCCGGTGGCCTCTGCCCCGTCCCCGCGCACATGCAGCGTCACCACGCTGGGCAGGGCACGCGCGGCGATCCCGGCCACGCTGTCCGGGGCCCGCCCGACGGACTCGTCGCTCGCGGCCTGCGGCAGCTGAATGCGGTCGCCGTCCCCGCCGTGCCGCTCCAGATACGACCCGACGGCGCCCCCGACGCCCCCCGAAAGCAGCGCGATCACCACGGCCCCGACCACCAGCCCACGCTTCCGCGCCCCCGGCCGGGCGTCGACGGGGGCGGCCCCGTTCTGCTGGAGGGGCTGGAGGGACCGCAGGGGCGAGGCCGACCAAGGGTCGTAGCGCTGCCAGGGGTCGGAGCCGGAGCCGGTCCCGGGAGGGCCGACAGGAGCCTCGGGTACGTCGGACACGTCTTCCGGTACGCCGGACAGCCCCTGGGGCGTCAGCGGCCCCGGTACGGCCGTTCCGTGCGCCGGGGTCATCGCGGGGTGCTGAACCGGCGGAGCGGGCGCCCAGGGGCCGGGATGGCCGTAGGGCGGGGTGCTGTAGGGATCGGAGTCGGGGTCGTGGAGGGGCTGGGGCGGCGGTCCGGGCGGAAGGTCCGGATGAGCGGCGGGCGCGGCTTCAGGTACTCCAGGCACTCCGGACGAGTCCGACGCTCCAGGCACCGTCGCGGGCGGCGACAGCTCGAAGTCGCCGTCACCGGCGGCCCCCGCCACAACCTCTGCGGAAGCCACACCTTCCTCGGAGGACAGCCGCGCCTCGGCGGCCAAACCCCCCTCGGCGACCGAGCCCCGCTCGGAAGCCGAGCCCCCTTCGGCGGCCGAAACCTCCTGGCCGGAAACCGACGCCTCCTGACCCGGCAGCGCCGATTCCTCCTGAGGCCGGTTCCACCACTTGGCCTTCGCGGGCTTCCCCTCGTTCATGCTCTCCCCACACCTGGCCCGCCGTTGTGCGGCCCGCACCTCGGATTCAACCAGGTTCGTGGGGTCAGCGGACGGTGTCCGAGGAGGAAGGGGACGGTGAGGGGGACGAGTCGGGCGCCGGTGCCATGAGCAGGCCCTGGACGGCCACTTCGGGCGCCGTCGACCAGGAGGTCAGGGCGACCTGCGGGGCCTCCAGCGGGCGTATCAGCGGGGACAGCACCGCGGCGGCTGCCACGACCGGTGTGGTCAGCGGATGCATGGCCGCGCGCTCCCGGCCCCCGGAGGCCGGTGCCGGCACACCGGGCAGCAAGGGCGCGGACGCCCCCGTCGACGCCACCGGCGCCTGCCCGAACGTCCCCTGCCCGAACCCCTGCGAGAGCAGCGGGCCGACCGAGCGGCGGCGCTGGCTGTCGGGAGCCGTCGCGGCTCCCCCGCCCTGCGGACGCATCGGCGTCACATTGCTGCCCCCGGAGGTGCCCCGGGCCTCAGCCGTGTCACCGGGAACGCCCGTCGACACCCCGCCCAGCGCGATCGCGGCCAGCGACACCGCACCGGCGGCGGCGAACGCGAACCGCAGGCCGCGCGAGGACGAGCGGTCGGCGTCGTGACGGCCGACGTCATGGATACGGAAACCCCGGCCGGGGGCGGACGACGGGAGGACGGGGGTGTGCGGCCGGGCCGGAACGTACCCGAACCCTTCGCCTCTCACCCCGAAGACTCCCGAGCCGACTCCCGGTCCCCCGGGGAACGCGGAAAGCCCGTCGGTGAACCCTCCCCCGCCCAGCGGTGAGCCGCCGGAGTCGGAATCACCTCCGCCAGGGAGGCCCTGGAGGCGGGCCAGGAAGCTCTCGGAGGGCGGTGGCGGGGCCATCTCCGCGAAGACGTTCTTCAGACGGCGCTGTGCGTCGGCCTCCGACTTGCACTTCGGACAGGTGGCCAGATGCGCCAGGACGCGTTCCCGCGTCTCATGACCGAGTTCTCCGTCCACAAGGGCGGAGAGGCGGTCTCCCAAATGCTGCTCGGCGAGGCGACGCTCGGCAGAGTACGGCCGTGATCCACTCACGCGCTCGCGCCCCCTCCTCCCAGCGCGGCCACCCGTGGCACCGCGAAGCGGCGCTCGGCACGGGCCTCCGGAGAGCGGTGCGCGAGGGCCTTGCGGAGCTGGGAACGGCCTCGGTGGATACGGGAGCGGACGGTGCCGAGCTTCACGCCGAGAGTCGCGGCGATCTCCTCGTACGACAGTCCCTCGATGTCGCACAGGACGACGGCGGCGCGGAACTCGGGCGCGAGGGTGTCCAGCGCCTGCTGGACGTCCGCGTCGAAGTGCGCGTCGTTGAAGACCTGCTGCGGAGACGGCTCACGGCTGGGCAGACGCTCGGCCGCGTCGTCGCCGAGGGCGTCGAAACGGATGCGCTGCTTGCGGCGGACCATGTCCAGGAAGAGGTTGGTGGTGATGCGGTGCAGCCAGCCCTCGAAGGTGCCGGGCGTGTACGTCGACAGCGAGCGGAAGACGCGGACGAAGACCTCCTGCGTGAGGTCCTCGGCGTCGTGCTGGTTGCCGGTCAGGCGGTATGCCAGGCGGTAGACGCGGCCGCTGTGCGTGCTGACGATCTCCTCCCACGTGGGCGGAGTCCACGCCTGCCCGTCCGCGTCGGTGGAGAAGGTCGCGGTCTGGGCTCGGTCAGCGGCGTGGCTGGGGTCAGCAGCAGTGTTGTTCACGGATTTCGGCCTGCCCGCTGATCCGAGAAGGCGCCTGAGCGCTCCTCCCCGATCCACAGGTGCAGCCGCACCTCCCCTGTCGGCTCTGGTGGTGACCAGTGGAGCACCTACCATAGCCACCTCGCCCGTTAGCTCCGGATAAGCGGTTTTACGAGAAATTGATCTGCGCTGATACTGCTGCGCCGCCATGTCCTTCCCGGTCCTCTCCCTGTCTGCCCCACCTCGTCCCACACCCTCTAAACGCCCGGTCCCATCTGCGGGTTCCCGGCCGCAACGGATACAGTCACGCCCAGGCAACTGCGGGGACAGGAGAGGGTCATTACCGGCAACCGGCAGACGAGCTGGGCGTTCGCCGACGCCTTTGTCGCCGAGGACGAAGCACTGCGCTGGGCCCGTGACCGGGCCCGCGAGGCAGGGCTGCGCTCGGTGGCGCCCAGCACGGGCGCCGCGCTACGGCTGCTGGCCGCCTCCGTGGACGCGAAGGCGGTGGCGGAGATCGGGACCGGGACGGGCGTCTCGGGCATGTACCTCCTGCAGGGCATGCGCGCGGACGGGGTCCTGACGACGGTCGACCCCGAGCCCGAGCACCAGCAGTTCGCCCGTCAGGCCTTCCGCGCGTCCGGCTTCGCCAGCAACCGCGCCCGCTTCATCCCGGGCCGCGCCCTGGACGTGCTGCCCCGGCTCGCGGACGCCGGCTACGACCTCGTCTTCTGCGACGGCGACCGGCTGGAGAGCCTCGACTACCTAGCTGAATCGTTGCGTCTGCTCCGTACGGGTGGCCTGGTGGTCTTCGAGGGCGTCTTCGCCAATGGCAGGACGGTCGATTCGGGGCCCCAGCCCACCGAGGTCATACGGCTGCGCGAGCTGCTGCGCGCGGTGCGCGAGAGCCAGGAGCTGGTGTCGTCCCTGCTGCCCGTGGGCGACGGTCTGCTGTGCGCGGTCAAGCGCTGAGGGCAGCACTGGCGGCGAGGCCCGGGCAAAACAGTGCCCCGGCACCGTGTGTTCACGATGCCGGGGCAGCTGAAAGGGTATGGACGCGTCCGCGCGTCAGCCGACGACCTTCTTGAGGGCATCGCCCAGCGCGTCGGCCTCGTCAGGGGTCAGCTCGACGACGAGCCGACCGCCGCCTTCGAGCGGAACGCGCATGACGATGCCCCGCCCCTCCTTTGTCACCTCGAGCGGGCCATCGCCCGTCCGCGGCTTCATGGCCGCCATGCTCGTTCCCCTTCCTGAAACCAGCTCATCGTCGCCGACGGCCCCTTAGGAGGGCACGCCCATCCCCTCATGGGACGAACGTCACCGGCATCGAACACATTGCTTCCAAGCCATTATCCCGCATCTCAGGACCCTATGACCAACATCAGTCGGCATCGCTTGGGCAACGCGCGCGATCAAAACCACTCAATTCGCCGATGTGGCTGCGATACTTCGCCGCCGCGCGGACCCGCGCCGACTCCGGACGGACGGGAATTCTTTGACGCAGGTCACATGACCCGCCCTCTCCTCGGACCGCGATCTCCGCCATGCTGTCCTGCGACGACCGAGCCGCGACACCCACCGGAGGGGACCCCCATGGCCGACACCGTGCTCTACGAGGTGCACGAGGGACTGGCGACGATCACGCTGAACCGCCCCGAGGCGATGAACGCGCTGAGCATCGCGACCAAGGTCGCGCTCCGGGAGGCGGTCCAGGCGGCGGCCACGGACGGCGCCGTACGGGCGGTGCTGCTGACCGCGGCCGGGGACCGGGCGTTCTGCGTGGGCCAGGACCTCAAGGAGCACATCGGGCTGCTGGCGGCCGACCGCGAGGCCGGCACGGGTCAGACCATGACGACGGTCCGCGAGCACTACAACCCCATCGTGCGGGCGCTGACGGGCATGCCCAAGCCGGTGGTGGCGGGCGTGAACGGCGTCGCGGCCGGAGCCGGCTTCGGCTTCGCGCTCGCCGCCGACTACCGGGTCGTCGCGGACACGGCGGCCTTCAACACGTCGTTCGCGGGCGTGGCGCTGACCGCCGACTCGGGCGTCTCCTGGACCCTCCCGCGCGTGGTCGGCCCCGGGCGCGCCGCGGACCTGCTCCTGTTCCCGCGCAGCATCAAGGCGCAGGAGGCGTACGAGCTGGGCATCGCGAACCGGGTCGTCCCTGCGGCGGACCTGCGGGCCGAGGCCGAGAAGACGGCACGGGCCCTGGCCGACGGCCCGACGGTGGCGTACGCGGCCCTCAAGGAGGCCGTGGCCTACGGCTTCTCCCACTCCCTGGAGGAGACCCTGGAGAAGGAGGACGAACTCCAGGGACGGGCGGGCGCGTCGGAGGACCACGCGATCGCGGTGCAGGCGTTCGTCAACAAGGAGAAGCCGAAGTATTTGGGGCGGTGAGAGTTCCTTTTTTGGGGTGGTACGCGCCATTGGGAGCTGCGGGTCCGTGGGGGCTGGTCGCGCAGTTCCCCGCGCCCCTTCAGGGCGCGCTTCTCGCTACGCACGTTTCCAAGTGGTCGTCGACAAGGCCGCACGCCTGCATGAGCGCGTACGCCGTTGTCGGGCCCACGAAACGTAGGCCGCGCTTCTTCAGGGCCTTCGACAGGGCGGTCGACTCTTCGGTGACCGCGGGGACGTCGGAGAGGGTCTTGGGGACCGGGCGGGTGGCCGGGTCCGGGGCGTGGGACCAGATCAGTTCGTCCAGTTCCCCGGGGGTCCAGTCGGCGAGCACGCGCGCGTTGGCGATCGTCGCGTCGATCTTCGCGCGGTTGCGGATGATGCCGGCGTCGGCGAGGAGCCGTTCGCGGTCGGCGTCCGTGAAGGCCGCGACGGAGGCGATCCTGAAGCCGGCGAAGGCGGTACGGAAGCCCGGTCGGCGGCGCAGGATGGTGATCCAGGAGAGGCCGGACTGGAAGGCCTCCAGGGAGAGCCGTTCGAAGAGGGCCTCGTCGCCGTGGACCGGGCGCCCCCACTCCTCGTCGTGGTACGCGACGTAGTCCTCCGTGGACAGCGCCCAGGGGCAGCGCAGAGCGCCGTCGGGCCCGGCGAGGGCCTCGCTCACTGCTCGCTCCCCTGGGCCGGCTTGTCCATGGTGACCCGCGACGCGGCCTGGGCGCCGGAGAGCGCGGACTCCAGGTCGGCGATACGGGCGTCCCGCTCGGCGAGTTCGGCACCGAGGCGGGTGAGCGCGTCGTCGACGTCCGACATGCGGTAGCCACGGGCGGCGACCGGGAAGCGGAGGGACTCGACGTCGCCGCGGTCGACCGGGCGGTCGAGCGGCAGCGGGTCCTGGAGCCGCTCGGGCGCGGTCTCCGGCAGGACGGCGTTCTCGCCGCCGCCCACCACGGCCAGCGTCACCGCGGCGACCACGACGGCGAGCGCGACGACCAGGAACAAGAACATCAACATCGCTGGGTCCCCACGGAATTCGGATGGATCGGATGGATCGGAAGGGTCGGACGGATCAGGTGGATCAAGTGGACCAGGTGAATCGGAAGTGCCGCAGCCCAATGCGGCAGGGTCCGATCGTGCCATGCGAGTCTGGCAGTCATGGCCGCAGGCGGCCGAATACCGGGAACGTACTAGGAGAGGTCACAGGCGATGCTCAGACTGGGCAGGCGTGAATTCGGCGCGCACGAGCCGGTGATCATGGCGATCGTGAACCGGACCCCGGACTCCTTCTACGACCAGGGAGCCACCTTCCGCGACGAGCCCGCACTCACGCGCGTGGAGCAGGCGGTGTCGGAGGGTGCTGCCATCATCGACATCGGCGGGGTGAAGGCGGGACCCGGCGAGGAGGTGACGGCGGAGGAGGAGGCGCGGCGGACGGTCGGCTTCGTGGCGGAGGTGCGGCGCCGGTTCCCCGACGTGGTCATCAGCGTGGACACCTGGCGGGCGGACGTGGGCGAGGCCGTGTGCGAGGCGGGGGCCGATGTGCTGAACGACGCGTGGGGCGGCGTCGATCCGCGGCTCGCGGAGGTCGCGGGGCGGTACGGGGTGGGGTTGGTGTGCACGCACGCGGGCGGCGCCGAGCCGCGCACCCGACCGCACCGGGTGACGTACGACGACGTCATGGCCGACATCCTCCGGGTGACCGTCGGGCTGGCCGAGCGGGCGGTGTCGCTGGGGGTGCCCCGGGAGTCGGTGATGATCGATCCCGGGCACGACTTCGGGAAGAACACGCGGCACAGTCTGGAGGCGACTCGGCGGTTGGGGGAGATGGTGGCGACGGGGTGGCCTGTGCTGGTGTCGCTGTCCAACAAGGATTTCGTGGGCGAGACGTTGGACCGGCCGGTGAAGGAACGGCTGGTGGGGACGTTGGCGACGACGGCGGTGTCGATGTGGCTGGGGGCGCGGGTGTACCGCGTCCACGAGGTCGCGGAGACCCGCCAGGTCCTGGAAATGGTGACATCGATCGCGGGCCACCGCCCACCGACGGTGGCCCGGAGGGGGCTGGCGTAGGGGCTTTTCCTCGCCCCCGCCGCCCCTACCCGTCCCATCCCTGGGGGCTGCGCCCCCAGACCCCCCCTTTGTCCTCAAACGCCGGACGGGCTGGATAGTCAGCCCCTCCGGCGTTTGAGGAGCGGGGGTTCGGGGGCAGCGCCCCCGAGGATGGGACGGGTAGGGGCGGCGGGGGCGAAAACCTAGCGGCCCGCCTCCTTCGACACCAGCGCCACCGCCTCCTCCACGTCGTCCGTGATGTGGAACAGCATCAGGTCCTTCTCCGACGCCTTGCCCTGGGCGATCAGGGTGTTCGTGAGCCAGTCGATCAGGCCGCCCCAGTACTCGCTGCCGAACAGCACGATCGGGAAGCGGGTCACCTTCTGGGTCTGGACCAGGGTCAGTGCCTCGAAGAGTTCGTCCAGGGTGCCCAGGCCTCCGGGGAGGACCACGAAACCCTGCGCGTACTTCACGAACATCATCTTGCGGACGAAGAAGTAGCGGAAGTTGAGGCCGATGTCGACGTAGGGGTTCAGCCCCTGCTCGAAAGGCAGCTCGATGCCCAGCCCCACCGAGACGCCCTTCGCCTCGCACGCCCCCTTGTTCGCCGCCTCCATCGCCCCGGGCCCACCACCCGTGATCACCGCGAACCCGGCCTCCACCAGACCCCGCCCGAGGCGGACGCCCGCCTCGTACTCCGGCGAGTCCACCTTCGTACGCGCCGACCCGAACACGCTGATCGCGGGCGGGAGTTCGGCCAGCGTGCCGAAGCCCTCGATGAACTCCGACTGGATGCGCAGCACCCGCCAGGGGTCCGTGTGGACCCAGTCGGAGGGACCGCCCGCGTCGAGGAGACGCTGGTCGGTGGTGCTCGCCTGGACCTGCCCGCGCCTGCGCAGCACCGGTCCGAGCCGCTGCTCCTCCGGTGGCTGCTTGCTGCCCTCGGGGTTGCCGGTAGCCATGGCCGCTCCCTTCCTCCGCTTGCTGTGGTTCCACCTCAGCGTAGATCTCCGCCGGTTACGGACGGGGGACGTAGGCATGTCCGCCATGAAGCGCCGCCCCGGCCACCTGCCCGTACCCCTGCCGGGTCATGACGTCAGCCAGGCCCGCAGCCGTTCCTCGCCCGCCAGGATCTTTCCGGTTTCCACCCGTTCGTCCCGCTTGTGCGCCAAGTGCGGGTTCCCGGGGCCGTAGTTGACGGCCGGGATGCCGAGCGCGCTGAAGCGCGACACGTCCGTCCAGCCGTACTTGGGCTGCGGGGTGCCGCCCACCGCCTCGATGAAGGCCGCGGCAGCCGGGTGGGAGAGGCCGGGCAGGGCCGCGCCGCCGTGGTCGTCCACGACGAACTCCGTCACCCCGCAGTCCGCGAAGACCTCCCGCACGTGCGCCAGCGCCTCCTCCTCCGAACGGTCGGGCGCGTAGCGGAAGTTGACCGTCACCACGCACTCGTCGGGGATGACGTTGCCCGCGACCCCACCGCCGATCCGGACCGCGTTCAGGCCCTCGCGGTACTCCAGGCCGTCGATCACCGGGTAACGCGGCTGGTACGAGGCCAGCTTGGCCAGGATCGGGGCCGCCGCGTGGATCGCGTTGGAGCCCATCCAGCTGCGCGCCGAGTGGGCCCGCTCGCCCGAGGTCTTCAGCAGCACCCGCAGCGTGCCCTGGCAGCCGCCCTCCACCTGGCCGTCGGACGGTTCGAGGAGCACCGCGAAGTCGCCCTCCAGCCACTCCGGGTGGGCCTCGGCGACATGCTTGAGACCGTTCAGCTCGGCCGCGACCTCTTCCTGGTCGTAGAAGACGAAGGTGAGGTCCCTGTTCGGCGCCGGCACCGTGGCCGCGATCCTCAGCTGCACCGCGACCCCCGACTTCATGTCGCACGTCCCGCAGCCCCACAGCACCCCGTCCTCGTCCAGCCGCGAGGGGACGTTGTCGGCGATCGGCACCGTGTCGATGTGGCCGGCCAGGATCACGCGCTCCGCGCGGCCCAGGTTCGTCCGGGCGACGACGTTGTTGCCGTTCCGCTCGACCGTGAGGTGCGGCAGGGTGCGCAGAGCCGTCTCGATCGCGTCCGCGAGGGGCTTCTCGCTGCCGCTCTCCGAGGGGAAGTCGACGAGCCACGCGGTCAGGCGAGCGGCGTCCAACGTGAGGTCAAGCGGTGTATCGGCCATGACGACGACCCTAACGCGCCGCCCGGACACGCCACCGCACAGCGCGGGAACAGCACCGGCACAGCACGGGCAGAGCCCCACACCGCCCCCACACCACCCCTTCACCCCCTTCCGACCACCCTCCGACCTCCCTCCTCACCGAACACGGAAACCGCGGACCCTACTCTCCAGTACCTTGTACGGATGCCGGAGCCGTCCCCCCACCGCAAGCGTCGTGGCCGCCTCCTCCGTCGTGGGGCGTCCTTCCTGGTCCTGCTCGCCGTCGCGGGCTATCTCGCGGTGCAGTACGTCACCGGCGGGACCGGCGATCCGGCCTGCGAGGTCGTCTCGGCCGACGGCGACGGAACGGCGTACGAGTTCACCCCCGAGCAGGCGGTCAACGCGGCGACGATCACCGCGGTCGGCACCGCGCGCGGGCTGCCCGAACGGGCCGTGGCCATCGCGCTGGCGACCTCCCTCCAGGAGTCGGGCCTGCGCAACATCACCCACGGCGACCGGGATTCACTGGGCCTGTTCCAGCAACGCCCCTCGCAGGGCTGGGGCACCGAGAAGGAGATCCTGGACCCGACCTACTCGGCGGGCGAGTTCTACGACCACCTCGTCAAGGTCTCCGGCTACGAGCGCCTCCCGCTCACCGTGGCCGCACAGCGCGTGCAGCGCAGCGGCTACCCGGAGGCGTACGCGAAGCACGAACCGGACGCCACGCTGCTGGCGGCGGCCCTGACCGGCCGCGCGGCGGCCACCCTGACCTGCCAGGGCCGTCTGGACACCACCCCGGCCGGCGGCCCGGACGCCGTACGGGCGGCGCTCGTACGGGACTTCGGCCGCGATGCGCTGACCGTGGCCGCCGCGGAGGTGGGCCGGAAGACGGCCGCCACCCCCACACCCTCCCCCACCGCCCCTTCCACCGTGACGCTTCCGGTGCCCTCGGACACCGACACGGCCACGGGGACGACGGTCCAGCAGCGCGGCTGGCAGCTGGCGCACTGGGCGGTGGCCAACTCCTCCGCGCTGCACATCGAGAACGTCACGTACGCGGGCCGCCGCTGGACGGCCGGCAACACCGACAGCGAGTGGCGCCCGGTCGGCACGGAGAAGGACACGGAGAAGGACACGAAGGCGGTCCGGATCGTCACCGCCCAGTAGTACGGGCAGGAGTGCGGGGAGTCCCTCGTACGGGTTACTCCTGCCGGGTCCGGGAGGGACTCTGCGCGGGTTTTCGCCGAGTCGCTCCCACATCCGTCCGCTGTCCGTCAGAACCCTTGCGAACAAAGGGCTGCAACGCGTCACAAGGATTCACCCGACTTTCGGACCGGGTGGCCTTTGCCCGTTTTTATCCGCAGGCGATAATGCGACGCATTGCCAACTCTTTACATTCGGGCGCCGCAACCTTCAGGGGCCTTCGAGCGGTAGTCACTGCGTCCGAGTCCGGACGATCAAGAGTCAACCGACACTCAGGAGCATCATGTCCCTCCCCCTGACCCGCCGGATCGCCCGTGCAGCGCTGCTCGTCGCAGCGGGAGCGGCAGCCGGGGTCGGTGCGGCCGGTTCCGCCAGCGCGGCGCCCGCCGGGCTGCCGGCCACCCCGAACCTCGGCGGTCTGACCGCCCTGGACACGGCGAACGTCGACGCGGTCACGAAGGCCGTGCCGGCGACGGCCGGCGGTGACGTCCTCGGCGACACCGCGAAGACCGCGACGAAGGGCGGCCTGCCGACGGACGCGCTCCCGACGAAGGGCCTGCCCGGCGCCGGCCAGCTGCCCCTGCAGGGCCTGCCGCTGGGCTGACCCGAGCGCGGTGACCAGGTGATGGCGGAGGGGCCCGGGGATCTTTCCCGGGCCCCTCCGTCGTACAGCGGCAATGGCCCTCTACAGACGCGCGACCGCCGCCGCCACCCGCTCGTCCGTCGCCGTCAGGGCCACGCGGACGAAGGTCTCGCCCGCCGTGCCGTAGAAGTCGCCCGGTGCGACCAGGATGCCCAGGTCGGCGAGGTGGGCGACGGTGTCCCAGCAGGACTCCTCGCGGGTGGCCCACAGGTAGAGGCTGGCCTCGCTGTGCTCGATGCGGAAGCCGTGGCGCACGAGGGCCTCGCGCAGGGCCGTACGCCGGGCCGCGTACCGCTCGCGCTGCTCGCGCACGTGGGTGTCGTCACCGAGGGCGGCCACGACCGCCGCCTGGGTGGGCGCCGAGGTCATCATGCCGCCGTGCTTGCGGATCTCCAGGAGGGGGCCCAGAACCGCCGGATCACCGGCCAGGAACGCGGCCCGGTACCCGGCCAGGTTGGAGCGCTTGGAGAGGGAGTGGACGGACACGATCCCCTCGTACGAGCCACCGCAGACGTCCGGGTGCAGTACGGAGACCGGGTCGGCCTCCCAGCCCAGCTCGACGTAGCACTCGTCGGAGAAGATCAGCACGCCGTGTTCACGGGCCCACGCGACCGTCCGGGCCAGCTCCTCCTTGGTCAGCACCCGCCCAGTGGGGTTCGAGGGCGAGTTGAGCCAGAGCAGCTTCAGGTTCGTCGGATCCAGCTCGGTCGGGTCGTCGTAGACCTCGTACTCGGCGCGGGCCAGGCGGGCGCCGACCTCGTACGTCGGGTACGCGAGGCGCGGGTAGGCGACCTTGTCGCCGGGGCCCAGGCCCAGCTGGGTCGGGAGCCAGGCGACCAGTTCCTTGGAGCCGACGATCGGCAGGACGTGGCGGTGGGTGATGTCCCGGGCGCCGAGGCGGCGCTCGACCCAGCCGGTGAGCGCGTCGCGCAGTTCGGGCGTGCCCCAGACGGTCGGATAGCCCGGGGAGTCGGCCGCCGCGACCAGCGCTTTCTGGATCAGCTCGGGGACCGGGTCGACCGGCGTGCCGACCGACAGGTCGACGATGCCGTCCGGGTGCGCGGCGGCCGTCTTCTTGTACGGCTCCAGCTTGTCCCAGGGGAAGACGGGGAGGCGGTCGGAGACTGCGGAGGACACGATTACTGGCTCACTTTCGTACGTACGGCAAACGCCTCGGTCCCGTACGGCGGTCATGATCAAGGCGATCAGGCCGTACGGGACCGAGGCGGCGCGGGCTCTGCGGGCCGCCGTCAGCCGTTCTGCGGCGGCAGCGCGGCGATGAAGGAGTGATCGCGCTCGATCAGTCCCAGCTTGCTGGCGCCGCCGGGCGAGCCGAGTTCGTCGAAGAACTCGACGTTCGCCTTGTAGTAGTCCTTCCACTCCTCCGGAGTGTCGTCCTCGTAGAAGATCGCCTCGACCGGGCAGACCGGTTCACAGGCGCCGCAGTCGACGCATTCGTCCGGGTGGATGTACAAGGACCGGGAGCCCTCGTAGATGCAGTCGACCGGGCACTCCTCGATGCACGCCTTGTCCTTGACGTCGACACAAGGCTGCGCGATGACGTAGGTCACGCTGTCGTTCCTCCTCGATAGGGCGCTGGCGAGCCGTCTTCAGGCTCCGCCACCTGGCGCGCGGGAGCGCGGCGTCGTCGATGCCCGCACCTAGTATCTCCGTTCCTAGGCATGATCCATACAGGAGGGGTGAACTGACCTGTGGAAATCTCTGCTCTCGGCCGTCTCGAGGTCCGTATCACCGCTGCTGACGTGGGCAAACGTGTCTCTGTTCGACGGCTGAACGAAGAAGCCCCCGGTAATGAGAAGTTCACCGACACAGTAGGTGTTCTCACATCATGGGACGAAGAAGCGGGTGTGCTTCTGATCACACGGCGCGACGGCGAGCGCGTCCGGGTCGCGGCGGCGTCCCTGGTCGCGGGCAAGGTGGTCCCGGCGGCCCCCGCCCGCCGACGCGGTCCCGCCGCCTCGTACCAGGAGCTGGCGCGGGTCTCCGCGCGGTCCTGGCAGCCCGTGGAGAGCGAGCGGCTCGGTGAGTGGGAGCTGCGGGCGGCTTCCGGGTTCACGCGACGCGCCAATTCCGTGCTTCCGCTCGGCGACCCCGGCCTGCCGCTCGACGAGGCGCTGACCGTCGTACGCCGCTGGTACGCCGATCGTGGCCTGCCCGCGTACGTCCAGACCGCGACTGGCGCCGAGGGTACGCAGGAACCGCTGTGCGCGGAGCTGGAGGAGCGCGGGTGGACGCGTGAGGTGACGGCGGAGCTGTGGGTCGGGGCGCTGGCGCCCGTCGCCGACCAGGGGGATCCGGACCGGGTGGTGCTGTCGCGGGAGGCCGATGAGGCGTGGCTCTCGCGGTATCAGCGCAAGGGGGTGAGCGAAGTGGCGCTGGCCGTGCTGGGGAGCGGGCCGTCGGTGTGGTTCGCGACCGTGCCCGGGGGTGCGGGCGAGCCTCCCGCCGCCATCGGGCGGTGTGTCGTGGACGGGCGGTGGGCCGGGTTCGGGGCGGTCGAGGTGGACCCCGGGCAGCGGCGGCAGGGGCTGGCCACGGCTGTCATGGCCGCGTTGGCCGGGCGGGCCCTTGAGGAGGGGGCGTCGGCCGCCTGGCTCCAGGTGGAGGCGGACAACTCGGGGGCGCGGGCGCTGTACGCCGGGACGGGATTCGGAGCGCATCACTCCTACCACCACTATCGATCGGCGTGAGAGGGCACGGGCCTGGTATGCGTTTCCCTCATCCTCCGCCGTATCCCCCGGGCCCCGAACGGTCCGCCGAGTTGCGCGGGCTCTTCGCCGACGAAGCCCGGTCCGAACGGCCCGATCTGACGACGCTGTGCCTGTTGATGGGCGGGGTCGCGGACCGGGCGCTGGACGAGGCCGGCGTCGACGCCGTCCAGATGGAACTCGACCGGCTGGCCGGGCAGTTGCCGTTCCGGCCGGGCGGGCCGCGTTCCTGGGCGACGGCGCTGCACCAGCTGCTGGGCGAGCGTCTCGGCTTCCGGGGCAGCCCGGCCGACTATCAGCGGCTGGAGTCCTCTCTGCTGCACGAAGTGGTGGTACGTCGGCGGGGGTTGCCGATTCTGCTGTCGGTGCTGTGGATGGAGGTCGCGCGGCGGGCGGGGGCGCCGGTGTACGGGGTGGCGCTGCCCGGGCACTTCGTCGTGGGGTTCGGGCCGGTCGACCAGCAGGTGCTGGCCGATCCCTTCGACGGGGGGCGGGTGTTGAGCGGGGGCGACGCGGAGTTGCTGGTGGCCGGGGCGACCGGGGAGGCGTTGGATCCCTCGATGCTGGTGCCTGCGGATCCGTTGGATGTGATGTTGCGGGTGCTGAACAACGTGCGGGCGTGGGGTGCGGCTCGGCCGGAGCGGTCGGAAGTGTCCTTGTGGGCGGTGGAGTTGGCGCTGCTGTTGCCTTCGCATCCGGCCCGGTTGCGGTACGAGCGGGCTCAGTTGCTGGTGGGGCGGGGGGAGTTCCTGGTGGGGGCGGCTGAACTGGAGGGGTACGCGGAGGTTGTCGAGGCGGTCGACGAGGTGGGTGCCGAGCGGGTCCGGGGGCAGGCTCGGGCGGCTCGGGCTCGGTTGAACTGAGGTTGTGAACGCTGAAGTGCCCTTGTGCGGCAAGGCGGTTCAGCTCACCTCGATGTGGTCCAGTTCGGTGAACAGGTCTCCCTTGGAGAAGCGGATCGTGTTCCAGCCGGTGCGCAGCGACACGGTCCGGACCGCCGTCTGCCAGTTGTCCCAGGCGGTGTGGGGATAGAGGACCGTGCCGGCGTCGGTACCGTCGACGGACAGTCGATGGGTGGCGGCGGCCGGTGTTCCCGCCGAGTCCAGTGAGCCGTTCGCGTAGTGCACCGACAGGGTGTGCGGTCCCGCGGACGCGGCGAACACCCGGAACTCGACCCGGCTGTCCGGGTGGTCGATGTGCCCGACCGCCCTGCCGCCGGACGCCTCGGGGGCGGCACGGACGACGACGTTGTTCAGCCGCGCCAGCTCCGCCTCGTGGACGACCTTGCTGCCGCGCACCACCGGATGTCCGTCGGCCCAGCCCAGATCGGCCCGGTACAGGGTCCGGACACCTCCGTGCCAGCCGTGCAGGACGATCTGGTCACGGCCGTCGGGCCCCTCGACCAAGTCCTGTCCTCCGGGGCCCTGGACCGCGCCGGAGAAGCTGTCCGTCGACATGAGGGGGCGGGGGGCCTTGGTGTAGGGGCCGGTGAGGCGCGGGGACACGGCGTAGCCGGTCGCGTAGGCGCTGGTGTCGTAGGCGTTCGCGGAGTACAGGAGGACGTACCACCCCGCGCGTTTGACCAGGGTGGGCGCCTCGACGAGGCGGCCCTCCCAGGGCTGGTCCTGGCGGATCAGCCGGACCGGGTCCCCGGTGAGACGGGTGCCGTCCCACGTGGTGGGCTGGAGGTGCAGCCAGGTGTCCTGGCCGAGGTGGCAGCAGTTGCCGTCGTTCTTCCACAGGAGGTAGCGCTGCCCGCCCTCGGTGTAGGTCGAGGCGTCGATGGCGCCGCCCTCCCGCGCGGGGCAGACGAGAGGGGTCTCGCCGGTCGGGCGGAAGGGCCCGTCCGGCGTGGCGGCCCGCGCGACGCCGATGCACTGTCTGCCGCTGGCCCGGTCGCGGGCGGTGTACTGCATGGTGAGGCCCCCGCCGCCGTCGAACACTTCCGGCGCCCAGACGAGTTCGGCCCTGGGAGCCGCCCAGGAGCCGGGGTCGGGCAGCATGTCACGGTCGTCGAGCGTCCAGTGCCGCAGGTCGCGCGAGGTGGCGTGCTGGATGTGACGGTCGCCGCTGTTGGTGGCGTAGGCGTGGTAGACGGCGCCGACCCTGACGATGTCCGGGTCCGCGAAGTCGCGGTCGAGCACGACCGACGGCGAACCGTCCACCACCGGCGGCGCGACAGCCGTATGCCCCGTGGGCGGGCCCAGGGCCAGGCCCAGACAGAGGAGGGCCACGAGAGAGGCGAGTCGTTTCCGCAGTCGGCGGATCACATGGGAGGAGAACATCTGAGGGAAGGGCATGGGGCGGTCCCTTTGGATCAGGGGCGGAAGATCGGTGGGCTTGGCTGTGCTGCGTCCCGCGTCCCGCGCCGACGGCCCTACGCCAGCTCGATGCCGTCCAGTTCGGTGTACAGGTCACCCTTGGAGAAGCGGATCGTGTTGCGGCCCGCGCGGAAGGCCACCGTCACCGGCTCGGTCCGCCGCCAGTTCTCCCAGCCGGTGTATACGTAGTGGACGGGGTTCACGACGGCGCCGTTGACCGCGAGGCCGTGCGAGGCGGATGCCGGGGCGCCGGCGGTGTCCTGGGAGCCGTTGCTGTACCGCACGCTCATGGCTCGGGGACCGGCCGACGCGACGACGACGGTGAACTCGACGTAGCTGTCGGGGTAGTCCATGTAGGCGACAGTCTCGCCGCCGCTGGCCCCGGTGGCGGCACGGACGATCACCCGGTCCTTACGACGCGCCTTCTCCGCCTCGTAGAACACGGGCCGCCGCTCGTCGACCCCGGCGTGCGGGCCCTGCTTGCCCAGGGCGGCCGTGGTGGTCCGCTCACCCGGGGAGTCGGCGTCGAGCTGGACGCCGTACGCCGTCAGACCCGCTCCGAGCAGTACGACGGTGACCACCGCGGCGATGGCCCGGACCCGCGTGAGGCGCCACCACGCGGGGACGGGAGCCGGAGTGCGCGGGCTGTCGTCGGGCGGAGCCGGAGTGGGCGCGGCCGGGAGCTGGGGGGACGACGACATACGGTCGGCCGCCTGCCACAGGGCGCGCAGTTCGCTCGGGTCGCCGCCCAGGATCCGGCCGATCTCGGCGACGACGGGCCAGGGTGCGACGCCGTCGCCGCGGAAGTAGCGCGACAGCGACGTGTCGCTGACCGGGACCCGCTTCTCCAGTTCCCGCAGCGTGAGCCCCGACCGGTGTTGCAGGGCGCGCAGGGCCGCGCCGAGCTGTCGTTGCGCCGCCAGGCGGTCACTCCGGCCGCTGTCCGTCATGGCGGACGTCTCCCGAGGTACGACAACGGTGTCCCGTTGGTGCTTCATGACCTGGGACAGGCTGTCCCAGCAGGTCAGGAATCTATGGAAGCGGACAATGGCGACGCAACCGGCACGGTGTCCCGGCCCGTGCAGAGTCGATTCACCGGTCACGGGATTCACTCCTCCGGCCCAACGGGGTGCCGTCGCTCGGGCTGTCGGCGAGGTGTGCGCTCAGCCCGAGGAGGGCTGGGCGCACACCTGGTGGGGTGTCAGTCGCCGTACTGGACGGGCCGGTAGGCCCGGTACTCGCTGCCCCCGTTCAGGCCGTAGGTCAGCGTCCGGTGTGTGGTGCCGGGGCCGCTGCGCTGCTCGTAGGCCGTGTAGGAGGTGTGGGCCGCGTCGTTCCACCGTTCGAAGATGACGACGTGCCGGGTGTTGCTGTTGCCGATGGCGTCGATGACGAGGTCACCGGGCTGGAGTTCGCCCATCGCGATGGGGCGGGTGAGGTTCCGGTTGGTGGCCAGCCCCACGGTGTTGGTGCCGGGCGTCGGCAGGCCGAGTGCCATGGAGGCGTAGCCGGAGCAGTCCTGCCGGTAGCCGTCCCGCCAGTGCGCGGACTGGCTGTAGGGAACGGGACGACCGCCGTTGGCGGTGAGCCAGGTCGCGGCCCGCTCCAGCGTCTGCTGCCGCGAGCCGGTCGGGGAGCCGCCGCCGGGATCGCCCTGCACGGGGACACCGGGAAGCCGGTCCTCGGGGATGTCCACGGCGACGACGGTCAGGAAGCCCGTGACGGGTGCGGTGATGTGGGCCATGAAGGTGGAGCAGGCGCTGCCCTCGCACACCCGACGGCCCGTGTCGACCTGGTAGTCGGCGGTGATGCGGTCCTGACCTGCGGAGTTCTGGTTGATCATGCCGACGGACGGCGAGTTGATGTCGGACGTGGCGTGCACGATCCAGCGCGTCCCCCAGGTGGGGAAGGAGGCGTCGGCCCGGGAGACACTCGTCGGCGTCGTGGTCGGGGTCGTGGCGTGGGCGGAGACGGCGAGTGCCGGGACCGTCAGACAGGTGAGGGCGAGGGCGGGCAGGATCCTGCGCAGCTTGCGGGCGTGGGGGGACATGGTTGGTCTCCTCGTTCGAGATGTTCGAGATGTTCGGGGCGTGGGATCAGGGGCCGGGCCCCCTACTGCCACTGCTGGTTCGCCGAGTTGGTCACGCACGGCAGGGCGATCAGGCGCTTGTTCTCGCCCGGGTCGGCGATGCACGCCCCGGTCTTCACGTTCCTGAACTGGATGCGGCTCTGGGTGAGCTTCTCGACCGTCCACTTCTGGTAGTCGAGTCCGTTGCACGGAAAGGTGCGCAGGCCGGCGGCGCTGTCGTCCAGGCACCTGCTCGTGGCCATGTTCGTGAGCTGTCGGGTGCCGTCGGCGGCGTGCCGGGTGACCGTCCACTTCTGGTGGTTGAGCCCGTTGCACTGCCAGCCGCGCAGTCCGCCGCCGTCGCTGTCGTCCATGCACAGCCCCGTGTGCACGTTGCGGTACGTCTCAGCGCCCGCCGCACGGGCGACGGGAGCCGAGGTGGCGGAGGCGGGGGTGGCGGGAGCCGCGCCGAGCACGGTCACGGCGGCGGCCACGAGAGAGGGCAGGAGAATGCGTACGGAAGTCATGCGGAAAGTCCCTTCCGAGGGATGCGGGGAGTCGGCCGTGAGCGGCCACAGGAACCGACGCGCAGTCACCGTCGGCGGCGAACTGCGGGGTCGGTGAGATGAGTTTGTGCAGCTCACACCCCGTCCACAACCTGATCCCGGCTGCTTCGGCCATGTCGGGACAGACAGGTTCCCGACCTGCTGGGGCACACCTGTCCCGGGACGAAAAGCGGACGGCGAAACAGCGTCGGGGCGGCTCCCGAAGGACACCGCCCCGACCGGGACTCCTACAGCCGGCCCTTTACAGCCAGCCCTTCTCCCTCGCGATCCGTACCGCCTCCGTGCGGTTTCGGGCCGTCAGCTTCTGGATCGCCGTCGAGAGGTAGTTGCGGACCGTGCCCTGGGAGAGGTGCAACATGGCCGCCAGCTCCGCGTTCGTCGCGCCGTTCGCCGCCGCGCGCAACACCTCACGCTCCCGGTCCGTCAGCGGATTGGCGCCGTCCGCCAGGGCCGCCGCCGCCAGGGTCGGGTCGATGACCCGCTCCCCCGCCAGCACCTTGCGTACCGCTTCCGCCAGTTGGGCGGCCGGGGCGTCCTTGACCAGGAAGGCGTCCGCGCCGGACTCCATGGCGGCGCGGAGGTAGCCGGGGCGGCCGAAGGTCGTGAGGACGACCAGCTTCAGGGTCGGGAACTCCCGGTGGAGCTGGGCCGCAGCCTCGATGCCCGTGGCGCCCGGCATCTCGATGTCCAGGAGGGCCACGTCCAGGTCGGCGTGGGTCCGGGCGGCGGCCAGCACCTCGTCGCCGCGTGCCACTTGGGCGACGACCTCGATGTCGGGCTCCAGACCGAGCAGCGCGGCCAGCGCCTCGCGGACCATCGACTGGTCCTCCGCCAACAGGACCTTGATCATGCGGCTCATGGACCGGATCCTACGTCCGTCGGAGTGGTGGGCGACGGGTTCGCCGGCACCCTCGCGACCAGCCGGAAGCCCTGTCTCGTACGGGCCGTCTCCAGGGAGCCGCCCGTCTTCTCCAGGCGTTCCGCGAGGCCCGTCAGGCCGTTGCCCGGTGTTCCGGGTGAGCCGTCGCCCATGCCGTCGTCCTCGACCGAGAGTTCGAGGACCGGGCCCTCCAGGGTCTGCCTGCTCAGCACCTCGACCGTGCAGCGCCGGGCCCCGCTGTGCCGTACGACGTTCGTCACCGCCTCGCGCAGCGCCCAGGCGAGGGCGGACTCCGCCTCCTCGGCGATGTCGGTCTCCGTGGCGGTCGTCGGCAGGTCGGCCGTGATGCCCGCCGCCGTCAACGCGACCTTCGCGCCCGCCAGTTCACCGGCCAGGCGGGGACGCCGGTAGCCGCTCACCGCCTCGCGTACGTCCACCAGGGCCTGGCGGCTGACCTTCTCGATGTCGGCCACCTGGAGGGCCGCCTTCTCGGGGTGGGCGGGGAGCATCCGGCCCGCCAGCTCGCTCTTGAGCGTGATCAGCGACAACGAATGGCCGAGCAGGTCGTGCAGGTCCCTCGCCAGGCGCAGCCGTTCCTCGTTGGCCGCCAGCTGGGCGACCGTGGCCCGGGCCTCGCGCAACTCGATCGTCGTACGCACGAGTTGACGTACGCCCATCATGGCGGCGCCGCCGAGCAGGGCGGGGATGAGGAGCCCGGCCAGGTAGGAGCGGCCGTCGGGGACCGCCAGGGCGACCGCCGTCATCAGGGCCGACACCGCCACGATCGCCCAGCGGGCCATCCGCGCCGTCAGGGCGGCGCCGGACGCGGTCGACACGTACACGAACAGGACCAGCCACTCGCGGCCCAGGGTGAGGGCGAGGAGCGTCGACTGGGCGGTGAGGACCGCGAGGGAGCCCACGACCAGGAGGGTCGTCTCGCCACGGCTCGTACGGAAGACGAGGATCGCGTACCAGGCCACGAACACCACCAGGCCCAGCCAGCCGAGGACGCGTACGCCCGTGCTGTGGCCGCCGTGCAGGAGGTCGCTGACCGGTGCGCTCAGGTAGACGAGCCAGATGCCGATCCACAGGGACTTCACCACCCGCGCCCTGCGGGTCGTCGGGCGCTGCCCGATGCCGACGCTGCTCACGCCTTCAGCGTGTCCTTCCGGTACAGCCAGGCCGCGCCGCCCGCGAAGAGGACGAACGAGACGGCCAGGATCGCCACGTCCTTCACCTGCGGGGCGTTGCCCAGCTCTATGGACTGTCCCAGGGCAGCGTACGCGTGCGTGGGCAGCCACTTCGCGATGTCCTGCAGCCAGTCGGGGAAGCTCGTCGTGGGCATCCAGAGGCCGCCCAGCATGGACAGGCCGAAGTAGACGATCATCGTGATCGGACGGACCGCGTCCCCGCTCGCCAGATAGCCGAGGGCGACTCCCAGGGCCGCGAAGACCAGGCTGCCGACCCAGATCGTCCCGGTGAGCGCCAGCCACTTCCAGGCGTCCAGGTGGACGTCCTTCACCGCCGCCGCGACGACGAAGACGACCACGATCGACGGGAGGCTGATCACGGCCGCGCTCGCCGTCTTGGCGAGGACATAGCCACGGCCGGGGAGGGTGGTCAGGCGCAGCTGCCTCACCCAGCCGCTCTCGCGTTCCTTGGCGATGCGCTCGCTGTTGCCCATCAGGACGGCCGTCAGGGCGCCGAAGGAGGCCATGGCGACCATGTAGAAGGTCGGGAGGGTGAGTTCCGTGCCCGTCACTTTTGTGGTGCTGTCCGCGCTGCCCGCTATCAGGAGGAACAGCGCCGACGGGTAGATCACCGAGAAGAAGAGGAACTTGCGGTTGCGCAGGGCCCGGGTGATTTCGAGGCGGATGAGGTCGTTCATGAGGTGCGTGCCTCCTCGGCTGCGGCGGTGAGGGTGACGAACGCCTGCTCAAGGCCCAGGCCGGCCACTTCGAGGTTGCGGGGGTAGAGGCCGAGGCCGTACAGGGCGTGGACGGTCGCGTCGGCGTCGGCGGACTGGATACGGACCGTCCGGCCGGAGATGTCGAGGGAGGTGAGGAAGGGCAGGGTGCGCAGGAGCGCCTCTTCCACCGGGATCTCCGCGTCGGACTCCAGGTCGAAGGAGATCCGGCGGGCGCCCGCCTTCGCCTTGATCTCGGCGGCCGTGCCGTCGGCCAGCAGGCGGCCCCGGTGCAGGACGAGGACGCGGTCCGCGATCGCGTCCGCCTCCTCCAGGTAGTGGGTGGCGAACAGGACCGTACGGCCCTGGTCCGCCTGTTCGCGCATGGTCGCCCAGAAGGACTGGCGGGCGGTGACGTCCATGCCGGTCGTGGGCTCGTCCAGGACGATCAGGGCGCTGTCCCCGGCCGTGGCGAGCGCGAACCGGACGCGCTGCTCCTGGCCGCCGGACAGCTTGTTGACCTTGCGGTCGGCGAACTGGGTGATCCCGGCCCGGGAGAGGACCTCGCCGACCGGGAAGGGCCGGGGGTGCAGGGCGCAGGCGAGCGTCACCAGTTCACGGACGGTGACCTCGTCCATCAGGCCGCCGCTCTGGAGCATGGCGCCGACGTGCCCGCCGACGATGGCGTCCCGGGGGGTGTGGCCGAGGACGCGGACCGTACCGCTGTCGGGCTGCTTCAGGCCGAGGAGCAGATCGAGGGTGGTCGACTTGCCGGCACCGTTGGGGCCCAGCAGGGCCACGGTCTCGCCGGGCCGGAGGGTGAGCGCGAGCCCGTCGACGGCCCGTACCTCGCCATAGCTCTTGGTGACCTGGTCGAACGCGACCACCGGGGTGGTTTCCATGGGGTCCATGGCATCCATCGTGGCCGCGGGGCCGGTCCGCCCGGCAGTGCCGACGGTCCTGACTCGGGGATGACAGATGTCATGGTGCCCCACGGCGGCGGCCGGCCGCCGGCTCAGCTCAGCGGAGGGGCCTGGGCCGCCTTCCGCAGAGCGTTCCGCCACCTCTGCCGAACGTCTTCGAGTTCCTGCCCGTTGGCCTTGATGATCTTGTTCTGGTAGGTGGTCTCGACGGACTGCCAGACCGTCACGTAGTCCACCTGACGGGCACTCCACTTGGCGTTCACGGCCTTGGCCCGGCTGTCCGCCTCCGTACGTTTCCAGCCCTGCTGCTGCGCCGGGTCGACGGCGGTCAACGCGTCCTTCCGGAGCATGCCGAGTTGCTTCAGTGCCGTGCCGCGGCAGCCGCCCGTGATCTCCGATCCGGTCGCCGCCGCGTCACTGCCGATGCAGGCCTTGGTGACCGCATCCGTCATGAGGGCCTTGCGCTTCTTCTCCTGCCGCGCCTCCTCGGCCAGTTGCGCGGCGGTCACACCGACCGGCGGGGCCAGGTGACAGCCGTACACGCGCACGGTTTCGGGGTCGGTCACCCCGTAGCGCCGCTCATTGGCCGAGTGCGCCACGCCGAGCCACGGCAGCCGGGCGGGCGCGCCCTCTCGAACCGCTCGCCACTAACTCGGGTTGGTCTCGATCACACCGACGCGGTCCGCCTCCGTCTTGCCGAGCAGGGCCTTGCGCATGGCGCCGACGACGTCTTCGGGCGTCACGGCGGTCTTACTGCCGTTGCCCCGGGTGATCAGCACGCCGTCCCAGGCGCCGCCATACAGCTCCTTCAGCGCCGCCCTGTCGTAGTACTCGACCAGCTTGCCACCGACCGGCTTGACGGCGAGGACTCTCCACAGGGAGTTCTGGGGGCTGAACTTGACCTCCAACCCACCCGCCTCGATCCTGACAATGCCCGACATGGCCGGCTCGGCAAACGCCTTCATCATGCGGTCGACCTCGGCGTTCGAGATCGTCGGTTCCTGCGTCTTGGTGGGGACCTGGACCGGCGTACTCGTGCCGCTCTCCACCTGGCTGCGATAGGCGTTCTCGACGGACTCGGCGGCAGCGGCTGCGTCGATGCCCTTGCCGGCCTTGCCGTAGACGGCGACGGCCTTGCCGGACTCGAACCTGATCGTGCCGTCGCTGGCCGAGCCGGATCCGCCGGCCACCCGCTGGAGCGCGGCGGTCAGCTTCTCCTCGTCGACCGGCATGACGGGGTCGACGACCCGCTGCTGGCCGAAGAGCGAGCCGATCACCGACACCGGGTTGTAGTCGCTGACGGCCGCCGCCCGGACCGTGGCCTGGGTGTCGAACTGGAGGCCGGCCTGGTCGGGCTTCAGCTCGACCGTCTTGCCGTCGACGGACAGCTTCAGCGCCTGGGTCATCCGCTTGTCGAAGGCGTCGTCGAGTTTCTTGACGGCGTCGTCCCGGGTGCCGCCGCCGATGTCGACGCCGAACACGGTGGTGCCCTTGGGCACGTCGGAGTGGTTCATCAGCAGCCCGGCGCCGTACACGGCACCGGCGATGAAGAAGACGGCGACGATGAGCAGCGTCAGCTTGCTGCGGCCCTTCTTCTTCGCCTTCTTGCCCTTGGAGGCGGCAGCGGCGGGCGTGCTCGGTGACACCGGCTCGGGCAGCTTCGGCGGGGTGTGCGGCAGCGGGCCGTCGGCGTGCGAGCCCGGCCCGAACGGGGAGTTGCGGTCGGCCGGGACGACGGGCATGCCGCTGGTGAGGGTGGAGCTGGAGACGTTGTCCACGGAGCCGCCGTACCCGCCGTAGCCGTCGGCGCCCGGTTCGGGGGCCTGCTTCTGCGGGGTGAGGATCGCGGTGTCGTCGCTGAGGCCGCCGCCGAGGCGTCCCGTGCCGGAGACACCGGGGGCGCCGGACGCGCCGCCGACGACGGGCGGGACGACCGGGCCGTCGCCGGTGACGGGGCCGCCGGTCGGGCCGGCGGGGCCGCGTCCGCCCGGGCCGCCGGGACCACCGGGTCCGAAGCCGTTCTGGCCGTTCGGACCGTTCGGGCCGCCGAAGTCGGCCTGGGCGGCACCGAAGTCGCCGAAGTCGTTGGGCGCCGTGAAGTCGTTCTGGGCGGCGAAGTCGTGCTGGGGGCCGAAGCCACCGGCCTGCCCGTTGGGACCGCCGGCCTGGCCATTGGGTCCGCCGGCCTGACCGTTGAGGCCGCCGCCCTGAGGGCCACGCCCGCCTTGTCCGTTCTGCCCGCCCTGCCCGTTCTCCGCGAAGTACGGCAGGTCGTCGCGGCGCGGCTCGCCTCGGCCGTCTGCGGGCCGGGGACCGGCCCCGGGGCCGCCGGCCGGCGGGTAGGGGGACGTGCTCAGCGGGCCCGCCCCGGCCGCCAGTGCGGACACGTCGAAGGAACCGGTGCCGCCGCCGTGCCCCGGCGCGACGGGACCGGCGCCGGTGGCACCGGGGAGCCCGGCACCCTTCGTACCGCCTCCTGCGGCGCGTGGGCCGCCCGCGTTGCCCGCGGCGCCCATGACCCCCAGGCCGGGGCGCGAAGACCCCGTGGAACCGCCGCCGTTGGGACCGCCGGGACGGGAAGCGCCCGCCGGGCCTGTGCCGTTGGGGCCGCCGGGACGGGCGCCACCGGGTGCGGGACCCGAACCACCGGGCAGACCCGCGCCGTTGGACGCGCCGCCGCCCGGACCGCCCTTGGGCGCACCGGACTTGCGCGGCGCGAACCAGTCGCTGGTCTTCTCGCCGGGCTGGGCCGGGGCGTCGGCGGACGGCGCGGCGGCGCCGTTGGACGCGGCCGCGCCCGGCGTTCTGCCGTCGCCTCCGCCGCCCGTTCTCGGCAGCGCGTGGGACCCGGTCTCCTCGGAGGACGAGTACGACGGGGACTCGGTGTCCGCGACGGGCGTCCGGACGACGACCGGCGGAATGGGCCGGGATCCGGGGATGTTGATCCGGATCCGGGTCGTCAGCGTGGTCTCGGTCTTGGGCCCGTCGGGCTCCGCGGCCGAACGGCCCGCGTCCGTACCGCCGTCGGACGCCATGGGCGTGCCGTACGGCGGTGTCCCCGAGGGGTAGGCGGCACCCCCGCGCCCGTTGGGCCCGGAGGACGGACTGTCAGTTTCACGACTCAAGGCAGGTTCTCCCGGTTGGCTCCGCCGCCCGACGCGACCTCACGCGGGCAGCTCGGCGGCGCGCACCACCATACTGGCCACTCCTGGCACGAATCCCACGACCGCCGGGGAAACCATCACGGGACCCCCACGCGGTTGCGGCGGCGAAGTGCTGCATCACTTGCCAAGTCGGACGGCGGACCCGTCCGGTTGCCGCCCCTGACCGAGGGTGGCGCACATCACAGCGACAGCCATCCCACCGAGGAGGAAGAGGTACGAGCCGACTCCGGCGGCGAACAGGAAGTCCCCCTCCGGACGGCTCGCGGTGAGCAGGATGACGGAGACCATCCACCCGGCCGCCGGCGCGACCGCCCCGGCGCGACTGCCCACGGCACGCGCCCCGCCGAGGAACAACCCGGCCGCTCCACCGAGGGCGAGCAGCAGCCCACCCGGGAACCAGGCGGCCTGCACGAGCCCGCCTGCGGCCCCCACGACGGCCCCGAGGACGAAGAGCGCCAGATAGGCCACCGAACGCCCGAGAGAGGGCCCGACAAGCGGCTGAGCCAGCAGACTGCCGCCACCGCCCCCCGCGCCGGCCGCCCCGGTAGCCGCCTTGCCACGGGGTCCACCCGCGGGCGCCTTCCCGTTCGCACTCATCGCGCACCACCCTCCGCAGTCACTGCGATCCCGTCGAACAGATCGGTCTCACGTACAGAAGTACGCTCACCACCCCCAACTCGCTCACCACGCACCAACTCGTAGTACTCATCGGTGAAGAGCGGCTGGGCCTGTTGGTTGGAGAGGGCGAACCAGGGCTCCGCCACCTCGATCTGGGTGGCGTGGGCACGCATGGCGGCGGCCTTGGCGGAGGCGTGGGCGGTGCCGTCGATGAAGGTGGTGACGCGCTCGTCGCCCACAACCCCCGGTACGTCGTCGATGGCGGCGGCCTTGGCGAACGGCAACCCGGGCAGCGCCTCCCGAAGACGCGCGAAGCCCTCCTCGGCGACCGGCCGGGGCACGCGGTTCCAGTAGACCTTGGGGACGCTCCAGCCGGCCTCGGCGGCCAGCTCGACGGCGCGCATGGCGACGCGGTGGGCCTGGATGTGATCGGGGTGCCCGTACCCCCCGTCCGGGTCGTACGTCACCACGACCTGGGGCCGGACTTCGAGAATCACCTCGACGAGGTACCCGGCGGCCTCGTCGACATCCGCCTGCCAGAAGCACCCGGGGTCGTCGTTGTCGGCGAGCCCCATCATCCCGGAGTCACCGAACCGCCCGGGCCCGCCGAGCAGCCGGTGATCGTCAACACCGAGGGCACGCATGGCAGCGCCCAGCTCCCCCAGCCGGTACTCACCGAGGGCGGCACCACCGAGATGGGCAAGCTCGGGCGGAATGACCTCGCCACGCTCACCGAGGGTGCAGGTGACCAGCGTCACCAGGGCGCCCTCGGCCGCATACCTGGCCATGGTCGCGCCGTTGTTGATCGACTCGTCGTCCGGATGCGCGTGCACCAGAAGCAGACGCCGGTCGGGCAGTTCCTTCATGGGCCCAGCCTACGAGGCCCGGGGGATTGACCTGCGGCGCCCTCCTAGGAGTCCTCGTCCCGGTAGCGGGGCAGGCCGGTCGTCGGGATCGTCCAGTCGGCGATGGTGACGTCCTCGCCGTAGACGAAGTCCTTGCGGGTGGCGTAGCGGGGGCCGCCGGGGGTGGGGTGGATGTCGGTGAGGACGGCGCCGGTGCCGGTGCGGGGGTCGAAGATCGCGTAGACCGGGATGCCGATCAGGGGGTAGTCGCGCATCTTGGTGACCCAGTCGTTCTCGGGGTTGGACCTGGAGACCACTTCGACGGCGGCGATGACCGTACGGGGATCGATGGAGCCCTCGACGTTCAGATCGGCCCACGCGATCACCATGACGTCGGGGTGGCGCATGATGCCCTCGGGCTCGTCCTCCACATCGGGCGTGCCACTGTGGGCCAGCAACTCGTCCGGCATGGACTTCTCCAGACGGCGGCTGACGTGCGCTGCCGTCACCTCGTGGGGCCCTCCCGGCGACATCATGTCGTGCACGATCCCTTCCTTGGTGATCTCGAACTTCCCGGGAAGGGTGTCGTCCATCGACTGAACGAAGTCCCGCATGGTCCGGTACAGGCGGGAGGCGCCCTGTCGCGCGTCGTCCGGGGCGATGGTCATGGCGCTCGCTCCTCGTCGTCTGTGCCCGGGGGCAAGGATCGTCGCTTTCATGCTAGGCGGCCTCCAGGAGATCGGATCGGCAGTCGCGGCAGCGACCGGGCACAGGGGCACGGAACGCACGCTCACAACCGCCGCAGTTCTGGAGCGGATGCCGGACGGCTGGGGGCGAGGCAGGCGCGCGGAGCGGTGGCACGGGTGGCAACTGAGCGGTGAGACGGTGGGCCAGGAAGGCGGCCGGGCGGTGCACTCCCTCGGGTGGGAGGTCGCTGGTCAGCGCGTGCAGTACGGCGCCGGCGCTGACGTCACGCTCCAGCCAGGCGGCGACACCGGGGGCCAGGTGGGCCGTGTCGCAGGCGGACAGAAGCAGGCCGGGGTGGTGGCGCAGGTCGGCGAGGAGTTCGGTGGCGGCCTGGAGGAGTCCCGGCCCCTTGTACGAGGGCTGCGGTACGGCGGGGAGGGGCTTGCGTGGGGTGCGCTTCCTGGGCGGGGCCGGGGCGATCGGGTGCGCGGAGCCCGTGGGGTGCGGGGTGGAGCCGTGGTCGGTACGGCGGTCGGGCCCGGCGTCGGTGTCCGCAGGGCGCTCGGTGTGGTGGCCGGGGCGGTTGCAGGAGACCGTGCGGGTGACGATGTGGCCGCTTGAGGTGCGTTCGCGGGGCCTGCGCAGGTAGCCATGTGCCTCCAGTTCACGCAGGGCGGCGGCGATACGGTCCGGGCCCTCCGGGAACTTCCTGGCGAGGGTCTTGATGTCGACGCGGGCGCCCGTGGGCAGCGACTGGATGTGCACGGCCAGCCCGATGGCGAGGAGCGACAGCTCGCGGTGCTGGGCGAGGTGGTTGCCGATCACCGTGAAGCGGGTGGTGTGACGGGCGTTGTCGTGGACGACGCCGGAAACGCCTGAATCGGGCCGCCGGGGAGAGTGGTTTTTGCCCGCGCTACGGGCTTGGGCGTGCGAGGGCACGCTAGGGTCTTGCGTATCCATCGGGAAGCTTTCCTCTTCCTCGGTGGTCAGGCCCTCGCATTGGGAGTGCAATCCCGGCGAGGGCCGTCGCATGTCTGCGGTTGTCTGTGGTGTTGGTGCTGCTGCGCTGAGCGTAGGGCAGGCAACCGGTCGCGAATCCAGCCGAGTTGGCGATGTTCACTCGCGCGAGTGAGTTTGCGCGGCGGGCGGGAGGGGTGGGGCTTGGTGAGGGTCCTTTCCCCCAGATGTTCCTTTGGAAAGAGCGCCGGTCGCACCGGGACCCAGGGGGCCGGGATCCGGGGCTGGACCGCGTTCCGGTACGAGGCATCCGTCGTTGCGTACGGTCGTAGTACGCGACCGATTCACAAGGCGGGCTGGAAGAGACGACATGACCACACCGGACGACGGCGCTCCCCTGGTCGAGGCCTTCGAGTGCCGATTCGACTTTCGGCCCGGATGGATCGACCTGACGCTCAAAGAGGGCACGAAGGCCGAAGCCGAGGTGCTGGCCAGGGAAGTTGTCGACACGCTCTCTCCACTGGCGCTGGAGATCGAGAAGAGCGCGGTCTACGACGACCTGGTCGAGCGGGCCGTGGACCTGAACGACGACATCCCGGTCCTCGCGGCGGCGTACTACGCCGAGAACGGCGAGGCCCTCGCCAATCTCATGGTCGACTCCTACGGCGACGAGGGTGTCGCCCGTCCCACCCGGGAAGAGGTCCAGCCGCTGCTCCTGGAGTGGGGGAACGCCAAGCCCAAGGGCGAGCCGCAGGTGACATATCTGGAGCTGCCTGCCGGGCCGGCCGTGCGTGTGCAGTCGAGGATTGAGGCGAAGCGCATGTTCGGCTTCAGGCGGAAATCGGCCGAATTCATCAAGTTTGCCGTCTTCCCGCCCGGAATGGAGAGTCTCATCGTCGTGACGGCGACGTGGGAGACGGTCGCCCGCACGGAGGAGATCACGGAGCTGGTCGACGAGGCGGTCCGGACTCTGCGGATCACCCCGCTCGTCGCAGGCGAGATCGAGTGAAGACGCTCCGCCGGTAGCAGGGCAGGGCTCCGGTCACACACCTTCCGGAGCCCTTCGGGGCGTCAGAACTTGAGGTCGCCGATCATGCCCGCGATGCTTGTCGTCAGGTCGCTGATCGTCGGGGCGAAGGTCGACGAGGCCATGTAGAACCCGAGGAGCATGCACACCACCGCATGACCTCCCTTGAGTCCTGACTTCTTGATCAGCAAGAAGACGATGATCGCCAGCAGCACGACCGCCGAAATCGAGAGTGCCACGGCGGCTCACCTCCAAGGGGCCCAGGGACGCGGGGGGTCGGACTATGGGGGCAGTAAATCCATACAGTGGCCAGCAGGTTCATACCCACTTGCCGCCAGTGATCATATCTATTCGTCCGCGCGCATCGGTCGGCGCACGGCCGCACAAGGGGGCGCATGGCCAATATGGTCGGGGCATGACGACCGAGCCTGTCTCCTTCCCCCGCCGACACGCCCGTACCCAGCGATTCACGCTCGGCGCGCCCCGCGCGTTCACCGTGGCGCCCGACGGTTCACGGGTCGCCTACCTGCGGTCCTCCTCCGGTACGGACCGGGCCAACAAGTTGTGGGTGCTTGATCTCCCCGAGGGTACGGAACGGGTCGCCGCCGACCCGTTCGCCCTTCTCGGCGGGGCCGACGAGGAGTTGTCCGCCGAGGAGCGCGCACGCCGGGAGCGGAGTCGTGAGGGGGGCGCCGGGATCGTCTCCTACGCCACCGACTCCGCCGTCGAACTGGCCGCCTTCGCCCTGTCCGGGCGGCTCTTCGTGGCCGAGCTGCAAGCCGGGACAGTGCGGGAGATCCCCGTGACGGGGTCCGTCATCGATCCCCGACCCTCCCCCGACGGGCGGCTCGTCGCCTACGTCGTGGGCGGTGCTCTGCACGTCGCCGACCTGGCCGGTGAGCGGGCCGACACGATCGCCGAGCCCGAGTCGGAGACCGTGACCTACGGGCTCGCCGAGTTCATCGCGGCCGAGGAGATGGACCGTTCGCGCGGCTTCTGGTGGTCCCCGGAGTCCGACCGGCTGCTCGTCGCACGGGCCGACGACGCGCCCGTCGGCCGCTGGTGGATCTCCGATCCGGCACATCCGGAACGCGAGCCGCAGCGCGTCGCCTATCCGGCGGCCGGCACCCCGAACGCCGAAGTGCGGCTCTTCGTGTTCAGCCTTGAGGGCGTGCGCACGGAGGTCGTCTGGGACCGGGCCAAGTATCCGTATCTGGCTCGTGTGCACTGGTCAGCGGCCGGTGCGCCGCTGGTTCTCGTGCAGTCGCGGGACCAGCGCGGGCAGCTCTTCCTGGCCGTGGACCCGGACACCGGGGCGACCCGGATGGTGCACGCGGAGGAAGATCCACATTGGCTTGATCTTTTCCCTGGGGTGCCTTGTTGGAGCCCCTCCGGACAGCTCGTCCGTATCGCCGACGAGGGTGGCGCGCGCGTGCTCGCCGTCGGGGAACGGCCGCTCACCGGGGCGCAGTTGCACGTACGGGCGGTGCTGGACGTCTCCGCCGACGATGTTCTTGTGTCGGCCTCCGCCGGGGAGGAGGCCGTCGGCAGCGAGATCGGCGAAGTTCACGTCTATCGAGTGAACGAACTCGGGCTGGAGCGCGTCTCGCAAGAGCCCGGCGTGCACTCGGCGGTTCGCGCCGGGGGCGTGACCGTACTCGTGTCGGCGGTGCCGGACCGGCCGGGGGCCCAGGTGCAGGTGCTGCGCGACGGGAAGCGTGCCGCGACTGTCACCTCGTACGCTGAAGATCCCGGTTTGTCCCCGCGCGTGACTCTGACCCAGGGGGGCGCACGCCGAATTCCATGCGCCCTGCTTATGCCGAACGACTACGACGGCGTCACTCCCCTCCCCGTCCTCATGGACCCCTACGGCGGTCCGCACGGCCCCCGAGTGGTCGCCGCGCACAACGCCCACCTCACCTCGCAGTGGTTCGCCGACCAGGGTTTCGCGGTGGTCGTCGCCGACGGGCGAGGGACCCCGGGACGGTCGCCGGCCTGGGAGAAGGCGGTCCACGGGGACTTCACCGTCTCCCTGGACGATCAGATCGAGGCCCTGCACGACCTCGCCGAGCGCCACCCGCTCGATCTCTCACGAGTGGCCATCCGCGGCTGGTCGTACGGCGGTTGGCTCGCGGGTCTTGCCGTGCTGCGGCGGCCCGACGTCTTCCACGCGGGCATCGCGGGCGCCCCGGTGACGGACTGGCGGCTGTACGACACGCACTACACGGAGCGGTATCTCGGCGACCCGGGCGCGACCCCGGAGGCGTACGCCAACAGTTCCCTCGTGACGGACGACGGGCTGTCCGCTCCCGCCGAGCCGCACCGGCCCCTGATGGTCGTGCACGGCACCGCCGACGACAACGTCGTATTCGCCCACGCCCTGCGGCTGTCCTCGGCCCTGCTGGCCGCCGGCCGCCCGCACGAGGTGCTCCCCCTGTCGGGCGTCACGCACATGACCCCGCAGGAGCAGGTCGCAGAGAACCTGCTGCTGCTTCAGGTGGACTTCCTGAAGCGGGCGTTGAGGCTGACCCACTAGGCAGGCCGGGCACGGCAACGGGCCGGGGCTACATGGCGAGCCCCGGCCCGTTTACGGCACCCGCACGGCCGTACGTTCCTCAGAGTGGCTTGTCCATATATCGAGATCGGGTCAGCCAAGTTGCCTGCGTGTTAACGCGGTTCGTGTGTATTTATACTGCTATTTCAGCCCGTCTCCATGATCGTCCACAGCCTCTGTCGGCGGCGCCTCCGTCGGCACCACGTGCTTCTCCTCCGCGAAGTGGCACGCCGAGTCATGCGCCGCCGGCCCCGTCGTCAGCCGGAACTCCGCCGGTACCGCCAGCAGCGGCACCTCCAGCTCGCACCGTTCCTGGGCCTTCCAGCAGCGGGTGCGGAAGCGGCAGCCGGAGGGGATGTTCGTCGGGGAGGGCACATCACCGGTGAGGATGATCCGCTCCCGGTGCTCGCGGGCCTCGGGGTCGGGGACGGGCACCGCGGAGAGGAGTGCCTGGGTGTAGGGGTGCGTGGGGTGGTCGTAGATCTCGGCGTCCCGGCCGATCTCCACGATCCGCCCGAGGTACATCACCCCGACCCGGTCCGAGATGTGCCGCACGATCGACAGGTCGTGCGCGATGAAGATGTACGCCAGCCCGAACTCGCTCTGGAGGCGGTCCATCAGGTTGATCACCTGCGCCTGCACCGACACGTCGAGCGCCGACACCGGTTCGTCGGCGACGATGATCTCGGGGCGCAGCGCCAACCCCCGTGCGATACCGATGCGTTGGCGCTGGCCGCCGGAGAACTGGTGCGGATAGCGGTTGATGTACTCGGGGTTGAGACCGACCACATCCAGCAGATCCTGGACCTTCTGCCGCCGGTCGCCCTTGGGCGCGACCTCGGGGTGGATCTCGTAGGGCTCCCCGATGATGTCGCCGACCGTCATCCGGGGGTTGAGGGAGGTGTACGGGTCCTGGAAGACCATCTGGATGTTCCGGCGTACGGCCTTCAGCGCCCGCCCCGACATCTTGGTGATGTCCTCGCCCTTGTACTTGATCGTCCCGGCCGTCGGCTTCTCCAGGTTGACCAGCATCTTGGCGACCGTCGACTTGCCGCAGCCCGACTCCCCCACGATGCCCAGGGTTTCGCCCGCGCCCAGCGCGAAGTCGACGCCGTCGACGGCCCGGACGGCGCCCACCTGCTTCTTGAAGAGGATGCCCTGGGTGAGCGGGTAGTGCTTGACCAGCCCGGTCACTTCGAGGATCGGCTCAGTTGTTGTGGGCATCTAGCGTCTCCCTCCAGAAGAAGCAGGCGCTTCTGCGGTCCTCGTCGACCTCGGCGAGGGGCGGTACCTCCGCGCGGCAGATGTCCTGCGCCATCGGGCAGCGCGGGTTGAAGGCGCAGCCCGGCGGGATGTTCATCAGGTTCGGCGGGAGGCCCTTGATGGCGTACAGCTCGCGGCCCTTCTGGTCGAGGCGCGGGATCGACTCCAACAGGCCCTTGGTGTACGGGTGGGCGGGCGCCTTGTAGATGTCGTGGACCGGCGCCGACTCGACGATCCGGCCCGCGTACATGACGGCGATCTTGTCGGCGACGTCCGCGACGACCCCGAGGTCGTGGGTGATGAGGATCAGGCCCATGTTCAGTTCGCGCTGCAACTCCGCGAGCAGGTCCATGACTTGGGCCTGGACGGTCACGTCGAGGGCCGTCGTCGGTTCGTCGGCGATGATCAGGTCCGGTTCCAGGGCCAGCGCCATGGCGATCATGATGCGCTGGCGCATGCCTCCGGAGAACTGGTGCGGATAGTCCCGTACGCGCTGGGCGGCGCCCGGGATGCGGACCCGTTCCATCAGCTCAATCGCCTTGGTGCGGGCGTCCTTTCGGGACATTCCGCGGTGCACGGTGAACATCTCGCCGAGCTGGTCGCCCACGCTGAGCACCGGGTTCAGGGACGACAGCGCGTCCTGGAAGATCATCGCCATCCGGGCGCCCCGGACCTTGCGGCGCTCCTCCTCCTTGAAGGTGAGCAGGTCCTGGCCCTGGAACAGGATCTCGCCCCCGGTGATCTTCCCCGGCGGGATGTCGAGGATGCCCATCACCGCCTGGGCCGTCACCGACTTGCCGGAGCCGGACTCGCCGAGCACGGCGAGCGTCTCGCCCGCGTCCACGCTGTAGGTGACGCCGTTGACGGCCTTGGCGACCCCGTCCCGGGTTCTGAACTCCACGTGGAGGTCGCGTACTTCGAGGAGCATGGCGCCGGTCACCTCAGCTTCGGGTCGAGGGCGTCGCGCACCGCGTCGCCGAGCATGATGAACGCGAGGACGGTGACCGCGAGCGCTCCGGAGGGCCAGAGGAGGGCGTGCGGGGCGTTGCGGATGTACGGGGAGGCCGCGCTGATGTCGATGCCCCAGGAGACGGTGGGGGGCTTCAGGCCCACGCCCAGGTAGGACAGGGTCGCCTCCAGGGCGATGTACGTGCCGAGTGCGATGGTCGCCACGACGATCACCGGGGCGACCGCGTTGGGTGTGATGTGCCGTAGCAGCATGCGGGAGTTGGAGGCGCCGAGGGCGCGGGCCGCCTGGACGTAGTCGTTCTGTTTGGCGGTGATGACCGAGCCGCGGGCGATCCGGGAGATCTGCGGCCAGCCGAGCAGCACCATGAACCCGATGACCGGCCAGACCGTCGAGCTGGTCACCACGGAGAGCAGGACGAGGCCGCCGAGGACGACCGGGATCGCGAAGAACACGTCGGTGATCCGGGACAGGACCGAGTCCCAGACCCCGCCGAAGAACCCGGCGAACCCGCCGAGGACCGACCCGAGGATCGCGACCCCGAGCGTGGCGCAGACGCCGACCGTGACGGACGTACGGGCGCCGTAGACCGTGCGCGTGTAGACGTCGCAGCCCTGGCCGTCGAATCCGAAGGGATGGCCCGGCTCCGAGCCCTTCTGGGCGTTGGCGAGGTCGCACTTGAGGGGGTTGCCGGAGGCGATCGACGAGGGCCAGATGGAGATGACGACCAGGAAGAGGATGACCAGCCCGGCGATGATGAAGACGGGGTTGCGGCGCAGGTCGTGCCAGGCGTCCGACCAGAGGGAGCGCGGTTTCTCGGTCGGACCGCCGCCGTCGCCGTCCGGGCGCTTCTCCAGCGTCTCCGCCTCGCTCATCGCGAGGTCCATGGCGCCGCCCATGCCGGTCGCGGCGATGGCGCCCTCCGGTTCGTACGGCTGCTCAGGCATAGCGGATCCTCGGGTCGAGTACGGCGTACAGGAGGTCGACGAGCAGGTTGGCGACCAGGAAGACGAGGACGAGGACGGTCACGAAGCCGACCACCGTCTGGGTGTTCTGGCGGAGAATGCCCTGGTAGAGCTGGTAGCCGACGCCGTGGATGTTGAAGATCCGCTCGGTGACGATCGCGCCGCCCATCAGCGCGCCGACGTCCGTGCCGATGAAGGTGACCACGGGGATGAGTGAGTTGCGGAGCAGGTGGCGGGTGATCACGCGGCGCCTGGGGAGGCCCTTGGCGACCGCTGTACGGACGTAGTCGGAGCGTCGGTTCTCCGCGATCGAGGTGCGGGTCAGACGGGTCACGTAGGCCAGGGAGACCGAGGCCAGGACCAGGCCCGGGACGATCAGTTCGTCGAAGGTGGCGTCCGTCGACACCGACGGTTTGATCCAGGCCCACTCGACGCCCAGCAGGAGTTGCAGTAGCAGACCGGTGACGAAGGTCGGGACCGAGATGACGACCAAGGTGCCCAGGAGGACGCCCGTGTCGACCGGCTTGCCCCGGCGCAGGCCGGTCACCACGCCCAGGGTGATGCCGATGACGATCTCGAAGAAGATCGCCACGATCGTGAGCCGGATGGTGACGGGGAACGCCGTCGACATCAGCTCGGTGACCTCCTGGCCGTTGAAGGCGGTGCCGAAGTCGCCGGTGAAGACGTTGCCCATGTAGGTCAGGTATTGCTGCCAGACGGGCTTGTCGAGGCCGAACTCCTTGCGGAGCTGGGCGGACGTGGCCGGGTCGCACTGCCGGTCGCCGCAGAGGCCCGCGATGGGGTCGCCCATCACGTTCACCATCAGGAAGATCAGCAGGGTGGCGCCGATGAAGACCGGGATCATCTGCAGCAGACGCCGGATCACGTACCGTCCCATGAGGGCTCCGGAGGTAGTGGGACAGCCGCCCGGGAACGGCTGTCCCGGCGGCTCAGCTGACCTTGATCTCGCTGTACACGGGCAGGCTGAACGGGTTCAGGGCCACGTTCGAGAGGCGTTCCGAGTAGCCGGCGCTGCCGTTCTGGTACCAGAGCGGGATGGCGCCCATGTCGTCCCGCAGGACCTCCTCGGCCTGCTGGAACAGCTCGACGGCCTTGGCCTGGTCGGTCTCCGCGTTGGCCTCGTTGACGAGCTTGTCGAACTCCTTGTTGGTCCACTTGCCGTCGTTGGAGGAGGCGTTGGTGTAGTAGAGCGGCTGGAGGAAGTTCTGGATCAGCGGGTAGTCCATCTGCCAGCCCGCGCGGAACGGGCCCGACATCTTGGACTGGGTGATCTGGTTGCGGAAGTCGGCGAAGGTGCCGACCGGGTTGCCGACGCAGGCCTTGTCGTTGTCGAGCGCGTTGTTGACGCTGTTGCAGACCGCGTCGACCCACTGCTTGTGCGAGCCGGTGTCCGCGTTGTACGAGATCTTGACCTGGCCGCCGGGGAAACCGCCGCCCTCCTCGATGAGCTTCTTGGCCTCCTCGGGGTCGTACTCGCAGGCGTCGCCGCACAGGCCTGCCTTGTAGCCGCCCTCCTCGCCGAGGACGGGTGAGGTCCAGTCGGTGGCGGGGGTGCGGGTCTTCTGGAAGATCGTGTCGGTGATCTGCTCGCGGTTGATCGCGCGGGAGAGACCGGTGCGGACCTTCTCCATGCCGGGCTTGTCCCAGTCCTTGTCGTAGAACGGGAAGGCGAGGGTCTGGATGATGCCGGCGGGCGTGTTGATGTACCGGTCGCCGAGGTCGGCCTTGACGTTGGTGAGCTGGGAGGCGGGCACGTCGTCGACGAGGTCGAGGTTGCCGGCCATCAGGTCGGTGTAGGCGGTGTTGTTGTCGGTGTAGACCTTGAGGTCGACACCGCCGTTCTGCGCCTTGTCGGTGCCCGAGTAGGCGTCCCACTTCCGCAGGGACATCTGGGAGCCCTTGGTGTACGACTTGATCGTGTACGGGCCGTTGCCGACGGGCTTGCTCAGCCAGGCCGTGTGGTCCGTGAAGAAGGACTGCGGCAGCGGCGAGAAGGCCGAGTAGCCGAGGGTGTCGGGGAACGTCGAGAACTTCTGGTTGAGCTTGACGGTGAACGTGTTGGTGCCGGTCACCTTGAGCCCGGAGAGGGTGTCGGCGGTCTGCTTGCTGCCGTCCTCGGGGTGGACCTTGTCGTAGCCGTCGATGTAGCCGAAGAAGTAGGCGTTCTTCTGGTTGTTCTTGAGGCTGGCGCCGTAGTTCCAGGCGTCGACGAACGACTTGGCGGTGACGGCCTCGCCGTTGCTGAACTTCCAGCCGTCCTTGATGGTGACGGTGAAGTTCTGCGAGTCGGTCGTCTCGATGCTCTCGGCCATCATGTCGTTGGCCTTGCCGGTCTTGGCGTCGTACCGCTTCAGTCCGCGGAAGACCATGTCGAGGACCTTGCCGCCCTGCACCTCGTTGGTGTTGGCGGGCTCCAACGGGTTCTGCGGGTCGCCCCAGGAGGAGCTGAGCACTCCGGAACCGTCACCGCTGCCACTGCCGCCGCTGTCGCTGTCGCTGTCGTCGCTCCCGCAGGCGGTCGCCGCGAGGGCCACCGCCACCGCGCATGCGGCCCATCGGACGTGCGTGGCTCCACGCATGGAGTGCCTCCTGTTCAGTGCGCCATACCGTTATCGGTCAATATCGGCGCACAGCACCCATAACGCACGCCTGGGCGACCCGTACGGGTCTCCCTCCCGCTTTGGTCATGGCCGTCCAAAGCCGAACCAAGTGCTGGCCCTGCCCTGGGTCAAAGGGCAAAAGTCCAGATCAAAGGCGTCAACAAAACATTGACGGCGACTGAACCGGCGCAGAAAAGTCCCCAATGTGACCTCGTCTATGCCTTCCGCCACCACACCCCGGGTGGCGGCCGATTCCGGTGCCGTACCGCCGACGCCCACCGCGCCGGCCCGTGGCGGCACCGGCCGCTCGCCGGGGCGGATCGCCTGGCTGCGCTTCCGCCGCGACCGGACCGGACTCGTCTCGGCCGTCGTGGTCGTGCTGTTCTTCGTCGCGGGCATCGCCGCCCCGCTGATCTCCAAGGTCTACGGCAAGGACCCGTACACGACGTACGGCCAGAACGGCACCGGGCTGCTCAACGAGTTCGGTTTCCCGATCAGACCCAACGGCGGCATCAGCGGCGACTTCTGGTTCGGCGTCGAGCCCCAGCTCGGCCGGGACGTCTTCACCCTGCTGCTGTACGGCATCCGCAACTCGCTGCTCATCGCCACGGTGACGACCGTGCTGGTCACCCTGCTCGGCATCGTCGTCGGCATCACGGCCGGCTACATGGGCGGGCGGATCGACGGCTTCGTCGGCCGGGTCATCGACATCCTGCTGGCGTTCCCCTCCACACTGTTCTTCATCGCCTTCTGGCCGGTGATGATCTCGATCTTCGTGTCACCGGAGGAGAACACCCCGACCTGGCTGACCGTCGTCAGTCTGATCTCCGTGATGACCGCGTTCGGCTGGGCGCCCATCGCCCGGCTGCTGCGCGGTGAGGTGCTCGCCCTGCGCGAGCGGGAGTTCGTGGAGTCCGCCAAGGTCACCGGGGCCTCCCCGTCCCGGATCATCTTCAAGGAACTGCTGCCCAACCTGTGGACCCCGGTCCTCATCCAGGCGACCCTCGCGCTGCCCATGTACGTCACCACCGAGGCGGCGCTCGCCTTCCTCGGGGTCGGGCTCAGCGACCCCACACCCGACTGGGGCGTGATGATCCAGCGCGGGGCGCAGGTCTACCAGAACGACATCACGTACATGCTCTTCCCCGGTCTGTCGATGGTGATCTTCGTGATCGCCTTCAACCTCCTCGGCGACTCGGTGCGCGACGCACTGGACCCGAAGACGAGGCGCTGAGCTCCGGCGCCGTCCCTCCCCCGCACCGCCCCGCACCGGCCCCGCACAAAAATCCGGAAACCCCGGGAAACACCCCTTCTCCCTGATTCAGGCAGGACACCCCATGTCTCTCTCCCGCAGAAACTTCGTCATCGCCACCTCGGTAGCCGCCGGCGGCTCCATGGTCCTGTCCGCGTGCAGCAGCGGCGGGGGAGGCGGTGGCGGTACGTCGGGGGGCGGCGCGGCCGGGACGAACAAGTACTCGTCGGTCACCATCGGCACCAAGGAGGACTCCACGGGGCCCGCGCCGGAGATCCCCGGCGCGAAGAAGGGCGGCACGATCCGGCCGATCGGCCCGCAGGACTTCTCGCACCTCGACCCGCAGCGCATCTACTACTCGTGGAACTCCGAGGTCGGCAACCTCTACATCCGCTGTCTGACCGGCTACCGCATCGACGGCGGCGCGATGAAGCTCGTCGGCGACCTCGCCACCGACACCGGCACCATGGCGGACGGCGGCAAGACCTGGACCTTCACCCTGAAGGACGGGCTGAAGTGGGAGGACGGCAGCGAGCTGACCGTCGAGGACGTACGGCACGGCATCGAGCGCGGCTTCGCCAGCTTCACCACCGAGGGCGCCACCTACCTCCAGGCCGCGCTGACCGGCAGCAACGACTTCCGCTCGGTCTACAAGGGCCCGTACGACGGCAAGCACCTCGACTCGGTCGTCACGGACACCGCGAAGAAGACGATCACCTTCCACCTCAAGACGGCCCGCCCGGACCTCAACTGGACGCTGGCGATGCAGTCGTACGGAGCGGTGTCCGCGAAGCACGACACCAAGGAGAAGTACGACAAGGACCCGTTCTCCTGCGGGCCCTACCGGCTCTCCCAGCACTCCGTCGACAAGTCTCTGACGATGGTCCGCAACACCCACTGGGACCCGGCGACCGACCCGATCCGCAACGCCTACCCGGACTCGTTCGCCTTCGAGTTCGGCCCCGAGGCACTCCAGACCACCGACCGGCTGATCGCGGACTCCGGGACCGACCAGTACGCGGTGATGGCGTACAGCGGGGTGCCGGCCGAGCGCATCCAGAAGGTGCTGACGACGCCCGCGCTGAAGAGCCGTACCGTCGACGGACTGCTCACCGGCCTGTACTACTACGCCATCAACTGCAAGCGGATCCCCGACCTGAAGGTCCGTCAGGCGCTCAACTACGCCTGGCCGTTGCAGCAGATCCGGACCATCTACGGCGGCCCGTCCGCAGGCGACTACGCGACCACGATCCTCGGCCCCGACATGGCCGGCCGGGTGAAGTTCGACATCTACGGCAAGCTGGCCAAGCCGCAGGGCGACACCGCGAAGGCCAAGGCGCTGCTCAAGGAGGCCGGCAAGCTCGGCCAGAAGATCGTCTACACCTACCCGCAGGGCGGCAACGACGCCTACGAGAAGACGAAGGTCGTCATCGCCAACGCCCTCAAGGAGGCGGGCTTCGACCCGGTCGTGAAGCCGGTCGAGTCGACCAGCTACTACGACCAGGTCCAGCAGATCGACAACTCCTTCGACGTGATGTGGTTCGGCTGGTCCCCGGACTGGCCCACCGGCTACACCATGCTCCAGCCGCTCTTCGACGGCCGGACGATCGCCAACGGGGCGAACAACGTCTCGCAGCTGAAGGTGAGTTGGGTAGACGCGGCGATCGACAAGGCCGCGGCGCTGACCGACCAGACGAAGGCGAACGCGGCGTGGGCGGCGCTGGACAAGGAGCTGATGGAGAAGGAGGCGCCGATCATTCCGGAGACCTATCAGCGGCGGTTCTATCTGTACGGGACCAAGGTTGGCGGGGCGGAGTACGACCCGCTGAACTCGTCGTTCGTGCTTTACAAGTTGTTCGCGAAGTCGTAGGTCGTTCGTCGTTCGCTGCGGGCCGGTGGGGGCTGGTCGCGCAGTTCCCCGCGCCCCTTAGGGGCGGCCCCTAGCGGGGCGCCCCTCCCCGCCCCGCACACCCGACCACCCCGGCACCAGCCCCACCCACCAGGGGCCGGTGTCGGGGTTTCCGCCAGGGAAACCGATCGCCATGTTCCGCTTCATACTCCGCCGGACGTTCAGTGCGCTGATGATTCTTCTCGTCATCAGTGCGATCACCTTCGTCCTCTTCTACGTCGCTCCGCGCGACCCGGCCCGCAGCGCGTGCGGCAAGCTCTGTACGCCGGAGACGCTCGCGCTCGTCCGGCGCAACCTGGGCATCGACGATCCGCTGCCGGTGCAGTACTGGCACTGGCTCGCGGGCGTGTTCGTGGGCCGTGACTACGCCGGCCTCGGGCACTGTGCGGCGCCCTGCCTCGGCTACTCCTTCACCAACCACGAGCCGGTCCTCGGCCTCATCACGAACCGCTTCCCCACCACCCTGTCCCTCGCCCTCGGCAGCTCGGTGGTGTTCGTGGTCCTCGGTGTCGGTACGGGCATGCTGGCGGCGGTGAAGCAGGGCCGGGCCCTCGACAAGATCGCGTCGTCGATCTCGCTGGTCGGCTCGTCGCTGCAGATCTACATCGTCGGCGTGGTCGCCATGTACTACCTCTCCGACCAGTGGGGCATCCTCCCCCGCCCCCAGGACAGCGTCGGCTTCACCCAGGACCCGGCGGCCTGGTTCAAGGGCCTGCTGCTGCCCTGGTTCGTCCTCGCGATCATCTTCACCGCCAACTACACCCGGATGACCCGCTCCCAGCTCGTGGAGACCCTCGCCGAGGACTACGTCCGTACGGCCTGCGCCAAGGGCCTGTCCCGCCGTACGGTGTTCTTCCGGTTCGCCTGGCGGGGTGCGATGGGCCCGATCGTCACGATCCTGGGCCTCGACATCGGCTATCTGCTCGGCGGCGCGATCATCACGGAGGAGACCTTCGGCCTGCACGGCATCGGCGCCCTGTCCATCAAGGCGGTGCGCGACAACGACCTGCCGCTGCTGCTGGGGGTGGTCCTGGTCGCCGCCGCCGCCATCGTCGTCGCGAACATCGTGGTGGACGCGGTGTACGCGCTGATCGACCCGCGGATCAGGCTGGCATAGAGGGGACCTGGTGACCTCCATGGCCGAGTCGGCTGCCGGCCCCTTCCTCTCCGTACGGGATCTGCGCGTCCACTTCGCCACCGACGACGCTGTCGTACGGGCGGTCGACGGGCTCTCCTTCGACGTCGAGCGGGGCCGGACCCTGGGCATCGTCGGCGAGTCCGGCTCGGGCAAGTCGGTGACGAACCTGGCGATCCTGGGCCTGCACGACCGTGCGCGCACGACGCTGGCCGGGGAGATCGTGCTGGACGGCAAGGAGTTGCTGACGGCGCGGGAACGGGAGCTGGAGCGGCTCCGGGGCAGCAAGATGGCGATGATCTTCCAGGACGCGCTGGCGTCCCTGTCGCCGTACCACACGGTGGGCAGGCAGATCGCGGAGACGTACGCGAAGCACACGGGCGCGTCCAGGAGGGAGTCCAAGGCGCGGGCGGTGGAGATGCTGAGGCGGGTGGGCATACCCCAGCCGGTGCTCCGCGCGGACGACTATCCCCATCAGTTCTCCGGGGGTATGCGCCAACGCGTGATGATCGCCATGGCGTTGGTGTGCGACCCGGAACTCCTGATCGCCGACGAACCGACGACGGCCCTGGACGTCACGGTCCAGGCCCAGATCATGGACCTGCTGGGGGACCTTCAGCAGGAGTTCGGCACGTCGATCGTCTTCATCACGCACGACCTGGGCGTCATCTCCCGTATGGCGGACGACATCCTGGTGATGTACGCGGGCCGGGCGGTGGAACGCGGCACCCGGCGCGAGGTGCTGCGGTCGCCCCAACACCCGTACACCTGGGGCCTGCTGGGCTCGATGCCCACCCTGAGCGCCCCGGTGGACGTGCCACTGTCCCCGATCCCGGGGACGCCCCCGTCGCTCCTGGACCCGCCCCCGGGCTGCCGCTTCGAGCCACGTTGCGCGTTCCGGGAGCAGGTGCCGGCGGGGCGCTGTGCGAGTCGGCGCCCCGATCTGCCCCGTACCGCCGGGCATGGCGCGGCCTGTCATCTGACGTCGGCGCAGCGCGTGGAGTACCACGCCGACTACGTCACCGCGGAGTCGGGCTGATGTGGCTGATGTTGATCAGCCCAACTCGCCGCGCTCCACGCAGAATTCGTTGCCCTCGGGGTCGGCCATGAGGGCCCAGCCGCCGCCGTCGGGCCTGCGGTGGTCCGCGACGAGCCGGGCACCGAGGGAGATCGCGCGTTCGACCTCCTCGTCCCTGGTGCGGCCGTGGGGCTGTACGTCGAGGTGGACGCGGTTCTTGGCGGTCTTGCCCTCCGGGACCCGCACGAAGAGCAGCCTGGGGCCGCCGGCCGGGTCGGCGATCAGGGCCTCGGGGTCGCCGGGTTTGTCGTCGTCGGCGAGGGGGCGGCCGAGCAGCCGGCTCCAGAACAGGCCTAGGTCGTAGGGGTCGTTGGTGCAGTCGAAGGTGATGCTGTGGATCGTGGAGAAGGACAAGCCGACCTCCGGGCCTTGTGAGGGACGTCGCGTGTGAGCGTCCCGGACGCGGGGGCGGAAGTCGAGCGAATATGCGGGCTGAGGGGGCGAGGTTCGGGGTTCGACCGCTGAGTGCTGGCTGACGGCCGGTGGGGGCTGGTCGCGCAGTTCCTCGCGCCCCTGGGAGACCCCCTCCCGGCGTGCCTGAGGCGCCGGCGTCGGGGGCGGGGGCGGGGTACGGCGGTTCGATGTCGGCTGCCGGCCGGTGGGGGCTGGTCGCGCAGTTCCCCGCGCCCCTAAAGCCCGGGCCGGTGGGGGCTTGTTGCGCAGTTCCCCGTGCCCCTGAAAACCCGGCCCGGTGGGGGCTTGTTGCGCAGTTCCCCGTGCCCCTAGAAGCTACAAGCAGGCCCGCCTAGCCCTGGCTGCGGGCATGCGTGCCGCTAGGGGCGGCACGGGTGGGCGCAGGCGGCACCCCGTTGGCGCCGGGCTGCGCGAACCCCCTTGGACAGCGCGCCCTCGCGCCCCTGGGAGGGCGCCGCCCTGTGTCTCCCCCAAAGGCGCCTTCCCGTACCCCCGTGAAAGCGCGTTCCCCCCACCCGCGTGAAAGCGTCTCCCCCGCCCCGGAAACGCCTCAGGGGCGCCCCCTGAGGCACCCTCCCCTGGGCAGGCCTCCGGGGTGCCCCTCAGGCGCCCTCCGCCAGGGGCGGGAGCCCACTGGCCCCGCGCCCCCGTCTCGCCAACTACTTGCCCGCCGTGTCCTCCGCCTCAAGCGCCTTCAGGGCCGGGTCCAGGACCACGTCCGCGTCGCGGGCCTCTGTTGTCGGGTCCTCCGGGAAGTGGCAGGCCGTCAGGTGGTTCTCGCGGTTGCCGGAGATCTGGACCAGCGGGGGCTCCTCGCTCGCGCACTTGTCCTGCGCCTTCCAGCAGCGGGTGCGGAAGCGGCAGCCGGACGGCGGATGGATCGGCGACGGGACGTCACCGGCGAGGCGGATGCGCTCGCGGGCCTCCGTCTCGTCGTCCATCGCCACCTCGGGGACGGCGGAGAGGAGGGCGTGCGTGTACGGGTGACGCGGGCGGTTGTAGATCGAGTCCCGGTCGCCGACCTCGACGATCTTGCCGAGGTACATCACCGCGACGCGCTGCGAGAAGTGCCGGACGATCGCCAGGTCGTGGGCGATGAACAGGAACGCGATGCCCATCTCCTCCTGGACCTTCTTGAGGAGGTTCACCACCTGGGCCTGGATGGACACGTCGAGCGCGGAGACCGGCTCGTCCGCCACGATCAGCTTCGGCTGGAGGGCGAGCGCGCGGGCCACCCCGATGCGCTGACGCTGACCGCCGGAGAACTCGTGCGGGAAGCGGTTGTAGTGCTCGGGGTTCAGCCCGACCAGCTCCAGCAGCTCCCGGACCTTCTTCTCCCGACCGCCCGTCGGCTCGATCCCGTTGACCTCCATCGGCGACTTGATGATCGTACCGACGGTCTGGCGCGGGTTCAGGGAGCTGTACGGGTCCTGGAAGATCATCTGGATCTCGGAGCGGACCGGCGCCAGCTGCTTGCGCGAGGCGTGCGTGATGTCCTGGCCCGAGTACGTGATCTTGCCGCCGGTGGGCTCCAGGAGCCGGGTGATGAGCCGGCCCGCGGTCGACTTGCCGCAGCCGGACTCGCCCACCATGCCGACGCTCTCGGCGACGCCGATGGTCAGATCGATGCCGTCGACCGCCTGCACGGCGCCGACTTTTCGTTTGATCGGGAAGCCGCCGTAGATCGGAAAGTGCTTCGTGAGGCCCTCGACCTTGAGCAGTTCCTCGGTCGACGTACCGGTGGAACCCTGCTGTGCGGGGAGGGTGAGATTGTCGCTCATGTCGCGGTGCTCCCTAGCGCAGCCGGGGCTGGATCTTGTCGATGAAGATGGTCTGCTTCTGCTCCGCCGACAGATGGCACGCGGAGGCGCGCCCGTCCGCCAGCGACGGCCGTACGTCGGTGCAGAGGCTGCCCGAGACCTCGCCGGTGAAGGCGCAGCGCGGGTGGAAGGGGCAGCCCGAGGGCGGGTTGAGCAGCGAGGGCGGCGAGCCGGGGATCGGCGTCAGCGCCTCGTCGATGTCACCGTCCAGGCGGGGCATGGAGCTGAGCAGGCCCCAGGCGTACGGGTGCTGCGGCGTGCGCAGGACCTCCTTGACGGTGCCGCGCTCCACGGCCCGGCCGGCGTACATCACCAGCAGGTCGTCGGCCATGTTCGAGATGACGCCGAGGTCGTGCGTGATGAAGATGATCGCGGAGCCGAACTCCTGCTGGAGGTCCTTGAGCAGGTCCAGGATCTGGGCCTGCACCGTCACATCCAGCGCGGTGGTGGGCTCGTCGGCGATCAGCAGGTCGGGGTCGCACATCAGCGCCATGGCGATCATCGCGCGCTGGCGCATACCGCCGGAGAACTGGTGGGGGTAGTCGTCAAAGCGCGTCTTGGGCTGCGGGATGCCGACCTTCTCCAGCATCTGTACGGCCCGGTCCTTGGCCTCCTTCTTGGAGGCGCCCCGGTGCTTCATGAACGGCTCGGACAGCTGGCGGCCCACCGTGTAGTACGGGGAGAGCGCGGTCAGCGGGTCCTGGAAGATCATCGCCATCTTGTTGCCGCGGAGCTGCTCCAGCTCCTTCTCCGTGGCGGTGACGAGTTCCTTGCCGTCGAGGACGATCTCGCCGTCGACGGTGGTGCTCCTCGGGTTGTGCAGACCGAGGATCGTCAGGTTCGTGACGGACTTGCCCGATCCGGACTCGCCCACGATGCCCAGGGTCTTGCCGCGCTCGACGTCGAAGGAGAGCCCGTCGACCGCCTTGACGATGCCGTCCTCGGTGGAGAACTGCACCTTGAGATCGCGGACCGAGAGGAAGCTGTCCGGACCGGTCGGGGCCGGTGCGCCCTCGGGCTTGGTCAGTGTGGTCACGGTGGTTCGTTTCTTCCTAGGAGAGCCGGACGCGCGGGTCGATGTAGGCGTACACGATGTCGGTAAGAATGTTCAGGATCAGGATGAAAAAGGCCCCGAACAACATGACGCCCATCGTCAGCGGGAGGTCCTTTTGGCTCGCGCCGTCCACCGCGAGGCGGCCGATTCCCTGAAGGGAGAAGGTCAGTTCGGTGACGACACCGCCGCCGAGCAGTGCGCTGATGTCGATACCGAGCACGGTGACGATCGGGATCAGCGAACCGCGCCAGGCGTAGCGGAAGAAGACGTACTTCTGTGACATGCCCTTGGCGCGTGCGGTGCGGACGTGTTCCTCGGCGAGCTGCTCGATCATCGAGGCGCGCGCCATACGTGTGTACTGCGCGGTGAAGATGGTGGCCATGACGACCATCGGGATGGACAGTCCGACGAGCCAGCCGACCGGGTCGTCGGTGAACGGCACGTACTTCGGGTCTTCCATCCAGCCGGTCTGGTAGACGAGGACCGTCAGCGCGATCGGGCCGAGGAAGTAGATCTGGAACGAGCTGAGCACCATGGACGAACCGGTGGCGACCTTGTCGACCAGTGAGCCGCGCTTGTAGGCGGAGATCATGCCGGCGCCGATGCCCACGACCAGGAAGACGACCAGCGCGCCGACCGTCAGCGACAGGGTCAGCGGGAAGCGGTCCTTGATGAGGTTCCAGACCATGTCGTTGTAGTAGAACGACTGGCCGAGGCAGGGTGCACTGCAGTGGCCCTCCGGGAAGTCACGGCCCATCACGATGCCGGACATGAAGTCCCAGAACTGCTGCGCGATGGGCAGGTTGAGGCCGAGGGCCTGGCGGATGTCTTCGAGTCTCGCGGGCGAGCAGTCCTTGCCACAGGCCAGTGAGGCGTAGTCGGAGGGCGCGGCGACGAACAGGAAGAACGTGGCGGCGCCGATCAGGAACAGAGTGACGACGGCACCGACCGTGCGCCGGAGGATGAACTGAAACATGGCGGGGGGCTGCTCTCTGCGGAGACGTGCGGAGTCGGGATGGGACCGGGTTCACGGAACCGCGGGGGTGCGCTCCGCCTGGTGCGCACCCCCGCGATCAGCCGTAGCGAGTTACGACGTCAGGAACAGTCGGGTGATGTCGATGTAGCTCGACTCGGTGCTGTAGCGGGCACCGCCGATGTTCGAACCGTAGAGCTGGAACTGCTTGGTGTACCAGAGCGGAGCGGCCGGGTTGACCTTCTCCAGGATGTAGTGCTGCGCTTCCCTCCAGGTCACGGCAGCCTCGGTCGGCTCCTGGGTCAGGGCCTTCTTGATGAGCTCCTGGACCTTCGGGTCGTTGATGTGCGAGTAGTTCGAGGAACCGTCCGCGACCTGGTCACCGTCGTAGATGGGCGTGATGACGGTGCCCGGCGACGGCCAGTCCTGGCCCCAGCCCGTGATGTACATGTCGTACGGGTTCTTGACCTTGCCGATCTGCTCGTAGTAGCTCGCGGAGTCGATCTCCTTGGCGACCACGTCGATGCCGATCTTGGTCAGCGCGTCCTCGATGGCGACCTTGCGCTTCTGACCGGCCTCGCTGTTGGAGTAGGCGAAGACGAGCTTCTTCTCGGCGGCCGGAACGTCCTTGAGGAGTTCCTTGGCCTTCGCGATGTTGCCCGCCGGCGTCTTCAGACGGCCGTAGGGGTCGTACGCGGCCTCGTAGCCCGGCAGGGTCGGGGCGAAGAGGTTCGCGGCCGCGTCGCCACCGTAGGCGCCACCCTCACCGGCGATGAGGGACTTGGAGTTGACGCCGTAGGTGATCGCGTCGCGGACGGCCTTGTTCTTCACCCGGTCCAGGTTGAACGTCAGCGTCATGACGTAGGGCTGGTAGCCCTTGATCGTGCGCTTGTTCACCGCGGGGTCACTGATGACCTTCTGGATCTGGGTCGCCTCGATGCCACCAGTGAGCTGGATGGCGTTCTTGGAGTCACCCTGGTCGGCGATCAGACGGCTCGTCTGGGTCGACTCGGTGACACCGAAGTCGAAGTTGAAGCCGTCCACGTACTGGTGACGCACCGAGTCGGTCTTCGGGTCCCAGTTCTCGTTCTTGACGAGCTTCATGGACTTGCCGACCTTGTACTCGGCGATCTTGTACGGGCCGGTCGAGACCGGGGCCGTGTCGTACTTCGCCTTGGTGTCGGTCTTCTCCGGAACGACGGAGTAGCCCGGCATGGCGAGCGTCTGCGGAAGGTCCGGACGCGCCGTGTCGAAGTGGAAGACGACCGTCTTGGCGTCCGGGGTGTCCAGGACCGTGGACGGCAGGTGCTTGGAACCGAAGCCGCCGTCCGGCAGCGCCTTGCGGTAGTCCGCGCCGCTCAGCCAGTTCTGCAGGTAGGTCGGGCCGTCGAAGATGAACTCGGCGTACTGGCGCTCGATGGTGTGACGGATGTCGGCGGACGTGATGGCGTTGCCATTCTGGTCCTTGATGCCGTCCTTGAGCGTGTACGTCCAGGTCTTGCCGCCGTCCGAGGACTTGCCGGAGTCGGTCGCGAGGTCTCCGACGACGGAGACTCCGCCCTTGCCGTCCTCCTCGAAGTTGGTCAGACCGCGGTAGAGCAGGTTGGCGACCTGGCCGGCGTCCGAGACGTAGATCTGGCCCGGGTCCAGGTGGGTCAGGCCCGACTCCTGGTAGACCTGGATGGTGCCGCCGCTCTTCGCGCCGGCCACCTCCTCGGCGGGGCCGGTCGACGCGGCGGCGTCGCCGTAGACAACCGGCTTCGACTGCTCGGCGGCCTCCGCCTGGTCCTTCTTGGAGTCCTTGCCGGAGCTGCCGCCCTTGTTCTCGGAGCAACCGGTGAGAGCAAGGGAGCCGGCCGCGATGGCGACCACGATGGCCCGCGTTCTGCGCGAGTTGAGCGACTTCATGTGGTGAATGCACCTACCTGTCAGTTGATATCCATGAGTACTGCCTGACGTGACCGGCAGGCCACGCGGGGGCGGCAGTCACCCCCCACCAATGGACGGTTCAGCGCCCGGACTTGGGGTCGAACGCATCCCGTACGGAGTCTCCGAGGAGGTTGAAGCACAGGATGAAGATCACGAGTGCCAAGCCCGGGAAGAACATGAACGCCGGGTCCTGCTCGGCGTAATTGGACGCGGCGGCGAAGAGGCGCCCCCAGTCGGGGGTGGGCTCGACGAAGCCGACACCCGCGAAGGAGAGGAACGCGATGGTGAGAATGGTGCTGGGCAGCTGGAACGTGAACTGCACCAGGATCGGGGAGACGACGTTCGGCAGGATCTCCTTGCGGACGATCCGCCAGGGCGAGGCACCCGAGACCTTCGCGGCCTCCACGAACTCCCGCTCACGCAGCGACAGCACCGTGGAGCGGATCAGCCGGGCCATACCCATCCAGCCGAGCACCCAGAGCACGATCAGGATGGCCAGCGCGCGGAAGTACGTGGGGGTCTCCTCCCGCGGGTCGACGAAGAACGAGGTGACCACCGGCATGAACGCGATGAAGAAGAGCTGCGTGGGGAACGAGAGGAAGAAGTCGGTGACCCGGCCGACCCAGTAGTCGGTCCTGCCGCCGGCGTAGCCGCCGATCAGACCGATGAGGACGCCGGTGAACATCACCAGCACGGTCACACCCACCGCCATGAACAGCGAGGTGCGCATGCCGTACATCAGCATGGCGAACAGGTCACGGCCCAACTGCGGCTCCACACCGAACCAGTGGTCCCCCGAGACACCGCCGAAGTAGCCGAGCGGCAGCCCGAAGTCGTCCAGGACCGGATTGGCTTCCGCGTACGTGGGGTCCTGGCCGTACAGCGTGTAGGGGTTGGTCCCGCTGAGCTTGGTGAGCAGCGGAGCCGCGAGCGCGATGACGAAGTAGAAAATCACTACGCAGGCGCAGATGACACCGGTACGGTCACGCTTGAAGCGCTGCCACATCAACTGGCCGGGAGAACGGCCCTCAAGGCTCTTCTCGCCCTTGGCGGGCTCGGGGTTCGTGTCGAGCTCGGGGTCCAAGGCGATCGAGGGCCCGGAGCCTTCAGCCTTGGCTGGACTGGTCATGTGTGTTCTTCCCCCGGGGGGTTGGAGAGTTGAGCGCAGCACAGATACCGGCGGGTTCTGTGGTTTGGGGGAACTTTCGCCAAGTAAGTCAACGCGCGTCAAGGCCGGAAGGCATAGGGATCTCCCTACCGTCGATATTTTGAGCAAAAATTGCAAAGATTGACACCTGCGCGCGCTTGACACGTCGAACAGTAAATCCACCAAACGGACATACTGGGATCGTTTTCTGTTTACATGTCCGAAACTTGATCGTTGGTTCACCGGTATCCGAACAGCGTTCCACAGCCCACGGACAGAGATGTCGGCAGGGGGCCGAAACTGTTTCCGACCCGGTATATGCGGACACGCCGAAGGCCCGGTCCCCACCAGGTGGGGGCCGGGTCCTCGTGACGTCGGATCAGCCGTGCTTGGCGCGGCTCGCGGAGCGGGCGCGCTCGCGGGCGTCCAGGTTCACCTTGCGGATGCGAACCGCCTCCGGGGTGACCTCGACACACTCGTCGTCGCGGCAGAACTCCAGGGACTGCTCCAGGGAGAGCTTGCGCGGCGGGACGATCGCCTCGAACGAGTCGGCCGAGGACGACCGCATGTTGGTGAGCTTCTTCTCCTTGGTGATGTTCACGTCCATGTCGTCGGAGCGCGAGTTCTCGCCGACGATCATGCCCTCGTACACCTCGGTGCCGGGGTCGGTGAACAGCACACCGCGCTCCTGGAGGTTCGTCATCGCGAACGCGGTGACGGCGCCGGCCCGGTCGGCCACCAGCGAACCGTTGTTACGGGTCGCCAGCACACCGAACCAGGGCTCGTGGCCCTCGTGGATGGAGTGCGCGATACCGGTGCCGCGCGTGCCGGTCAGGAACTCCGTACGGAAGCCGATGAGCCCGCGCGAGGGCACGACGAACTCCATGCGGACCCAACCGGAGCCGTGGTTGGACATGTTGTCCATCCGGCCCTTGCGGACGCCCATGAGCTGTGTGACGGCGCCCATGTGCTCCTCGGGCACGTCGATCGTCATGCGCTCGACGGGCTCGTGGACCTTGCCGTCGATCTCCTGGGTGACCACCTGCGGCTTGCCGATGGTCAGCTCGAAGCCCTCACGGCGCATCTGCTCGACCAGGATGGCGAGCGCCAGCTCACCACGGCCCTGGACCTCCCAGGCGTCGGGACGCTCGGTGTCGAGGACACGGAGGCTGACGTTACCGATCAGCTCGCGGTCGAGACGGTCCTTGACCTGACGGGCGGTGACCTTGCGGTCCTTGACCACGGCCTTGTTCTCGGCACCCTTGCCGGTGCCGCCGCGGCCGACCATCGGCGAGGTGTTCGTACCGATGGTCATGGAGATCGCCGGCTCGTCGACCGTGATGAGCGGCAGCGCGATCGGGTTCTCGGGGTCGGCGAGAGTCTCGCCGATCATGATGTCCGCGATACCGGCGACGGCACAGATGTCACCGGGGCCCGCCATCTCGGCCGGCTTGCGGGTGAGCGCCTCGGTCATCAGCAGCTCGGTGATGCGCACGCTGGACATGGACCCGTCGCGCTTGATCCACGTGACGGTCTGGCCCTTGCGCAGCTCGCCCTGCTCGACGCGGAGCAGCGCGATACGGCCGAGGAAGTTGTCCGCGTCCAGGTTGGTGACGTGCGCCTGGAGCGGGGCCTCCTCGTCGTACGACGGGGCCGGGACGTGCGACAGGATCGTGGAGAAGAACGGCTCCAGGCTGTTGCTGTCGGCCGGGACCGTGCCGTCCTCCGGCTTGGTCAGCGAGGCGACACCGTCACGCGCACACGCGTAGACGATGGGGAACTCGATCTGCTCCTCGTCCGCGTCCAGGTCCAGGAAGAGGTCGTAGGTCTCGTTGACGACCTCGTCGATCCGGGAGTCCGGGCGGTCGGTCTTGTTGATGCACAGGATGACCGGCAGACGCTGCTGGAGCGCCTTGCGCAGCACGAAACGGGTCTGCGGCAACGGCCCCTCGGAGGCGTCGACGAGCAGAACGACGGCGTCCACCATCGACAGACCGCGCTCGACCTCGCCGCCGAAGTCGGCGTGGCCCGGGGTGTCGATGATGTTGATGGTGATGACGTCCCCCCCGTCCTTCGGGTGGTACTTCACCGCCGTGTTCTTGGCGAGGATCGTGATGCCCTTCTCACGTTCCAGGTCGTTCGAGTCCATCATGCGGTCGTCGAGCGACTCGGCGGCGTGCGCGGCGAAGGCACCGGCCTGCTTCAGCATGGCGTCGACCAGTGTCGTCTTCCCGTGGTCGACGTGGGCGACGATGGCGACGTTGCGGATGTCGTGGCGCGTGGCCATATTGCGGCGTACTCCCGGCTTGAGTGGATGGCCTGCGCGTACGTCTGTGTTACGCGGACCCTGCCGGGCTGAACATGCCACGGCCTTACCCCATGGTACGGGCCCGGGAGCGCGGGGGCTCGCCGGGCCGTCCGGGTGAGGCGACCGTCACGATCGGGGCGAGGCCTTGCCGCCCGGCGTGACGCCCTTCTTCAGGAAGCCCATGTCCTCGTAGACCGGCGTCTGGAAGCCGAAGGCGCCCAGGTTGGCGGCGTTCTTCCGCACGGCCAGGAGCTGGGGCCGCTGGAAGAGCGGAATGGATCCGCCCGCCGCCCAGATCCGGGCGTCGGCCTTGCGGACCAGCGAGGCCGACTTGCCCTCGTCGAGGGTGGCGATGGCCTGGTCGAAGAGCTGGTCGACCCGGTCGGTGCCGACGCGGGTGTAGTTCTGCTCGACGTTGAGCGAGCCGTCGGCGGCGGGTACCGGCTTGGCGTAGATGGGCCGCGCGTCGGTGGCGGGGAAGGCGGACGCGGGCCACGAGTACAGGGCCAGGTCGTACTGCCCGGAGGCGATGTGGTCCTTGAAGTAGCTGTCGTCGGACACCTTGGTGACGGCGGTACGGATGCCGACCCGGTCCAGCATCCGCGCGATCCGGTCGCCCACGGCCCGCAGCGTGGCGGAGCCGGGCCCCGAGGGCAGCACGAACCGCAGGGTCAGCGGCTTGCCGTCCTTCGCGAGCGCCCCGGCGGCGGCCCCGGCGGGAGCGGGCGTGCCCTTGGGCGCGTAGGCACCGGCGGGCGCACCGCCCTGGTCCGGGTGCTTGTGGAGTGACTGCTTGCCGTCCTGGGCGAGGTTCTTCGTCCCCTGGTAGTCGCGGGGGTCCTGATGATCCTCGCGGACGGGCTCGCCGTACGGCTTGTCGTCGTCGCCGACGATGTAGTTCCCGTCCTCGTCACCGCCGCTGCTCTTGGCGGCCTTCGGGGAGGCGGTGGGCGAGGCGGCCTGCTTGCCCTCGCCCCCGGCGACCTTCTCGCCGTCCTTCTTCTTCGGCTTGCCGAGCGGGCCGCCCTGCACCCAGCCGGCGTCGGCGAGGAGGGCCTCGGCCTCGTCGGTGTCCTGGCCGCCGAGCGCGCCGCTGTTGTCGGCGTAGGCGGCCTGCCCGGAGAGCGCGAGATGACTGCCGACCGGTACGGCGGGCAGCCCCAGCGGCTTGAGTACGAGGCCGGCGAGCGCCTTCCGGTCCAGTGCGCGGGCGACGGCGCGGCGCACCCGCTCGTCGGCGAGGGGGCCGTCGGCGCCGTTGAGGGCGAGCTGGGTGTAGGCGGGTTCGAGGGACTTGCGCACTTCGAACCCGCGCAGCGACTCCTGCTGTTCGGCGTACTTGGCGCTCGCCGCCCGCTCCTTGCTCCGCGCGACGGTCTCCTCCTCGGCGGCCTCCTCGTCGGAGCCGTGCGCGACGGCCCAGGAACGCAGGGCGCGGCCCGGGGTGTCCGCGGCGCCGGGGCCCTGGAGCGGGGTCGACTTGCCGCGTGCGGCGAGCACGATGCGCTCGGCCTCGGCGGGGTCGATCTCGGCGATGTCGACCTTGCCGACGGCGAGCGCCCAGGCGCGCTTGTCGCGCGGTACGGCGTGCAGCACGATGCCGTCGAGCTTGGGGGTACTCCCCCACCAGCGCGGGCTGCGCACGAGGACGACGTCGCCGTCCGCCTTGGCGACCTTCTTGAGGCTGAACGGCCCCGCGGTGACCTTGAGCTTCCGCCTGGCCCCGTCGTTGAAGGAGTCCGGGGTCCCCATGACCTCCTTGGGGTACAGCGGCGAGAAGAGGGACTTCCAGTCGGCGTAGGGACGGCTGAAGGTCACCTTGACCTCGAGATCGTTCGCCCCGCGCTGCACCTTCTCGATGCGGTCGTACCCGGCGTTGCGGGCGGTCCAGTACGCCGAGTTCTTGCCGGACAGGGCACGCCACTGGGCGGCGAAGTCGGCGGCGCCGATCTCCCGGCCGTCGCTCCAGACGGCCTGCTGGTGCAGCTTGTAGAGGACGACCTGGCGGGGCTCGGTGTCGACGACCTTCGCGGACTCCAGGAAGTCGGCGTTGCGCACCGGCCGCCCGTTCGCGTCGAGCCGGAACATCGACGGCAGCACGGCCTGCGCCACCCGGGTGGTCGTCGCGTCGGCGTCCGCCTGGAAGGTGTTGAGGGTCTCCGGTACGGAGTCCACGGCCCAGCGCAGGGTGCCACCGTCGGCGAGCAGGGAGCGGGCGGCGGGGGCGATGTCCTGCCCGGCGAGCGGCTTGCTCGCCTCGTCCTCGTCACCGCCGCACGCGGTGAGCAGGGGCACGGCGAGCACGCCGGCCGTGAGAAAGGCGACCGAGCGCGTGACCGCGCGCAGTCCGACGCCGTGGTGGGACATCTCTGCTTACCTCCGAGGGCCGCGGGCGTTATGATCACTTTTGGCGGTATATGGAGCTGATCGCATGTATCCGGCCACTGAAGAGGAAAGGGTTCGGCAACGGACGGCGACACGGCGACGACAGCCGGGAAGCCCACCCGTGCGGCGCAGCGCACCCAGGGATGCACCCATACGCCTCGGCCAATCGGTGCACATCCCTTCCCACCGACAGGTGTGACGCGCAACACTCGCAGGCGCATGAACGTTGCCGTCCAAGGCCCCCGGCCTACGGAAGTGAGGTCACGTCATGTCCGTGAACGACGAACTGACGTCCATCCAGCGCTGCCTCGACGACCTGTTCCGCTCCATGGGTCGCCTGGAACAGCAGATCGGCAAGGGCGGCCTGGAACTGCGCCGCCTCCGCAGCGACGCCAACCACCTGCGCGAAAGCCTCGCACTGCTCCGCGAGGCCGCTCCCGGGCTCGCACAGCCCCGGCGCCCCGACCTCGTGTCCATCTCCGACACCCCGTACGACAACACCCTCTGGACGGACTCGGACGACGAAGGACTCGGCGCCCACGACCGTCACGCCCCCTGAGAATCCGACCGGAGTTCTCCTTGGCCACCGATACGGAACCCCATCCTCAAGGCGGCGGTGTACGCACCCGTACACGCGCCGCCATCGACGCCCCGCACCTGCGGACCGACCGCTGGTGGCTGGCGCCCGCCGCCACGGCCGCCGGTCTGCTGGCGTTCATCGTGTACTCGACCTGGCGGGCGTTCGCGAACGCCGACTACTACGCGGCCCCGTACGTCTCGCCGTTCTACTCGCCCTGTCTGGCGGACAACTGCGCGCCCATGCGGCACGGCCCCAACGCCGACCTCTTCGGCAGCTGGTGGGGCATCTCCCCCGCGATCATCATCCTGATCTTCCCGCTGGGCTTCCGCCTGACCTGCTACTACTACCGCAAGGCCTACTACCGGGGCTTCTGGGCGAGCCCCCCGGCCTGCGCGGTCGCGGAACCGCACAAGAAGTACACGGGTGAGACCCGCTTCCCGCTGGTCTTCCAGAACATGCACCGGTACTTCTTCTACGCGGCCCTCGTGGTCGCCGGGATCCTCACCTACGACACCGTCCTGGCCTTCCGTGACGAGCACTACAACTGGGGCCACATGGGCCTCGGTTCGCTGGTCTTCCTGCTCAACATCACGCTGATCTGGGCGTACACGCTCTCCTGCCACTCCTGCCGGCACATCGTCGGCGGCAAGCTCAAGCACTTCTCCAAGCATCCCGTGCGCTACCGCGCCTGGCAGTGGGTCGGGAAGCTGAACGCCCGTCATATGCAGCTCGCCTGGGCGTCGTTGGTGAGCGTGGCGCTCGCCGACTTCTACGTGTACCTGGTCGCCTCCGGCGCTTTCGATGATCCGAGGTTCTTCTGATGTCCGTGGTCGACCGGCAGGAATGGGACGTTGTCGTGGTCGGCGCGGGCGGCGCGGGCTTGCGCGCCGCCATCGAGGCACGCGAGCGCGGCGCCCGTACGGCGGTGATCTGCAAGTCCCTCTTCGGCAAGGCGCACACGGTGATGGCCGAGGGCGGGATCGCCGCCGCCATGGCCAACGTGAACAGCCACGACAACTGGCAGGTCCACTTCCGCGACACCATGCGCGGCGGCAAGTTCCTCAACCAGTGGCGGATGGCGGAGCTGCACGCGCAGGAAGCCCCGGACCGGGTCTGGGAGTTGGAGACCTGGGGCGCCCTCTTCGACCGTACGAAGGACGGCCGGATCTCCCAGCGCAACTTCGGCGGCCACGAGTACCCGCGCCTCGCGCACGTCGGCGACCGCACGGGCCTGGAGCTCATCCGCACCCTTCAGCAGAAGATCGTCTCCCTCCAGCAGCAGGACAAGAAGGAGACCGGCGACTACGAGTCCCGGCTGAAGGTCTTCCAGGAGTGCACGGTCACCCGCGTCCTCAAGGACGGCAACCGGGTCTCCGGTGTCTTCGCCTACGAGCGCGAGACCGGCCGTTTCTTCGTCCTCGAAGCCCCTTCCGTCGTCATCGCGACCGGCGGCATCGGCAAGTCCTTCAAGGTGACGTCGAACTCGTGGGAGTACACGGGCGACGGCCACGCGCTGGCACTGCTCGCCGGGGCGCCGCTGCTGAACATGGAGTTCGTGCAGTTCCATCCGACGGGGATGGTCTGGCCGCCGTCGGTCAAGGGCATCCTCGTCACGGAGTCAGTCCGTGGCGACGGTGGTGTGCTGCGCAACTCCGACGGAAAACGCTTCATGTTCGACTACATCCCGGACGTCTTCAAGGAGAAGTACGCCGAGTCGGAGGCCGAGGGCGACCGCTGGTACGAGGACCCCGACAACAACCGCCGGCCCCCCGAACTGCTCCCCCGGGACGAGGTCGCCCGCGCCATCAACTCGGAGGTGAAGGCGGGCCGTGGCACTCCGCACGGCGGAGTGTTCCTGGACGTGTCCACCCGCATGCCCGCCGATGTCATCCGACGCCGACTGCCGTCCATGTACCACCAGTTCAAGGAGCTGGCGGACGTCGACATCACCGCCGAGGCGATGGAGGTCGGGCCCACCTGCCACTACGTCATGGGCGGTATCGCGGTCGAGTCCGACACCGCGGCGGCGCGCAACGTGCAGGGCCTCTTCGCGGCCGGTGAGGTCGCGGGCGGGATGCACGGCTCCAACCGGCTCGGCGGCAACTCCCTCTCCGACCTGCTGGTGTTCGGCCGCCGGGCGGGCCTGCACGCGGCCGAGTACGCCAACACGCTCGCCGCCCGCCCACGCGTGGACGAGCCCCAGATAGACGAGGCGGCGGCCGAGGCCCTGCGCCCCTTCTCCGCGGAGAGCCCGGCCCCCGGCAAGGACGAGGGACGCCCGGCGGAGAACCCGTACACCCTCCACCAGGAGCTCCAGCAGACCATGAACGACCTGGTCGGCATCATCCGCCGCGAGGGCGAGATGGCGCAGGCGCTGGAGAAGCTGGCCGAGCTGCGGGTACGGGCCCACCGGGCCGGTGTCGAGGGCCACCGCCAGTTCAATCCGGGCTGGCATCTCGCCCTCGACCTGCGGAACATGCTGCTGGTCAGCGAATGCGTGGCCCGGGCGGCGCTGGAGCGCACCGAGTCGCGCGGCGGCCACACCCGTGAGGACCATCCGACGATGGACCGCGAGTGGCGCAACGTGAACCTACTGTGCGAACTCGCCGATCCCGCCGCCGGGTTGGCGGCCACGGACCCGGTGAACGGCCTGGTCGTCCTCACCCGCGAGACCACCGAACCCGTCCGCCCCGACCTGCTCGCCCTCTTCGAGAAAGAGGAGCTGGTCAAGTACCTCACCGACGAGGAGCTGTACGAGTGAGCAGCAGTTACGAGGCCCGCTTCAAGGTGTGGCGCGGCGATGTGCAGGGCGGCGGGCTGAAGGACTTCGCGGTCGAGGTGAACGAGGGCGAGGTCGTCCTCGACATCATCCACCGGCTCCAGGCGACCCAGGCCCCCGACCTCGCCGTCCGCTGGAACTGCAAGGCGGGCAAGTGCGGTTCGTGCTCGGCGGAGATCAACGGGCGTCCCCGGCTGCTGTGCATGACCCGGATGTCGGTGTTCAGCCGTGAGGAGACGATCACGGTGACTCCCTTGCGGGCCTTCCCCGTTGTCCGGGATCTCGTCACCGACGTCGGCTTCAACTACGCCAAGGCCCGCGAGGTGCCGTCCTTCGTGCCACCGGACGGACTGGGCCCCGGTGAGTACCGGATGATGCAGGAGGACGTGGACCGGCCGCAGGAGTTCCGCAAGTGCATCGAGTGCTTCCTGTGCCAGGACACCTGCCATGTGGTCCGCGACCACGAGGAGAACAAGCCCGCCTTCGCGGGCCCGCGCTTCCTGATGCGCGTCGCGGAGCTAGACATGCACCCTCTGGACGCGGCGGCGGAGTCCGGCCTGGACCGCAAGAAGACCGCCCAGGACGAGCACGGCCTCGGCTACTGCAACATCACCAAGTGCTGCACCGAGGTGTGCCCGGAGGGCATCCACATCACGGACAACGCGCTGATCCCCTTGAAGGAACGGGCCGTTGACCGCAAATACGACCCGCTGGTGTGGCTGGGTTCGAAGATCAGGAGGCGTTCGGAGAGTTCATGAGTCTCCCGTGGGTCGGGCCGGTCATTTGCCGAGGGGGTGGCGCGAGGCAAGCAGCTGGAACCAGGCGCCCGCGATCATCAGCAGCATGCCGGTGATGAACGCGGCGGAGTCGACGGTCTCCGAGTTGTGGAACACGGTCACCGGCCCGTACGTCATCTGCAGGAGCAGGCCCGCGCTGGAGAGCATCGCTCCGTAGCCCCACATCTCGGGGCGTACGGTACGGCTCCGCAGCCACGGCAGCAGCCAGTAGGTGCGGACCGCCACCGCACCGCACACGAACAGACCGCTCGCCAGCAGTGCGGCCGTCCCCAACACGTACGCGTCCATCCCCGCCCCCTCGAACCTTCGAACACGCCTCCGGAAACCCTACCCATTTCCCCCCTTCCACCACCCCTGCCCCACCCCGGTCGCGGGACCGCGATCACCCCCATACGCTCACAAATGTGACGCCCTCTCTTACCAGGGGCCGGCCACTGCGAGCCGCCTCCCACATACCCGTGCGCCTGGCGCATGCCGCGCTGGGCGGCGCGATCGGGGTGATGTGGCTGGTGCTGCCCGGAGTGACGGCGGACCACGAGCGTCACGAGGCGCCCGTGTCGGCGGTCGGCAGCGCGCGCGGGACCGTGGCCCAGGAGGACGAGACCTCCACGGGCGATCTGGTCCTGCCCCTCGTGGCGGCGGGCACGGCGACCGCGGTGGCCGCGTACGCCTACGCCCGCCGCAGACGCCGGGCCCGGACCCACACCCCCGCGACTCCCGGCGCCGCGCCCGCCCAGGTCCCGCCCCCGGCCCCGGAACTCGACCGGCAGGCCCGCAGATCGCTGGTCACGGCCGACGACTGCGTACGCACCAGCCGTGAGGAACTCGGCTTCGTGGAGGGGCTGTTCGGGGCCGAGGCGGTCGTGCCCTTCACGGAGGCCGTGCGCTACGCCGAGGCCGAGCTGGCGGCTGCCTTCCAGCTGCGCCAGACGTACGACGACAACCCGACGGACGCCTCCCGTGACACCCTCGACGAGATCGTCGCGCGGTGTGTGGACGCGGGCCGGCGCCTGGACGCGGAGGCCGCCGGCTTCGACCAACTGCGCGCCCTGGAACAGGACATGAGCGGCGCCCTGAGACACGCCGAGGTGCGCTTCCGTGAGCTGAACGGCCGTACGGGAGCCGCCGGATCGACCCTGGCCGCCCTGGGTGAGCGATACGCACCCACCGCGTCCTTCTCCGCCTCCGCCCAGGTCGAACAGGCGAAGGACCGGCTGGTGTTCGCCACGACCGGCCTCAACAGGGCCCGCCAGTCGGCCGACCTGGGCGAGACGGACCGGGCGGTATCGCACCTGCGTGCCGCCGAGGGCGCGATCGCCCAGGCCGAGGTGTTCGTGGACGGCGTCGACCGCCTCGCCTCCGCACTGGCCGCCGCCGCACAGGCGCTGCCGGAGGCCCTGGACGAGGCGGAGGCGGCGGTCGTGGAGGCACGGGAGCGGCCGGCGGAGCCCGTCGGCGCCCTGGAGGGCCATGTCCGGCGCGCCGAGGCCACGCTGGCCGCCGTGCGGGAAGAGGCCGCCGCCGGGCCCTACGACCCCCTGGAGGCCCTGCGCAGGGTCGCGGAGGTGACCGCACCCCTGGCGGCGGTCCCCGGCGCCGTCCGCCTCGTCGCGCGCGGTGCCACAGCCGACGCGGACGGCCTGATCGGCACCCACCGGGGCGCGGTGGGCGCCGAGGCCCGCACCCGCCTCGCGGAGGCCCGCCGCCTGCTGGACCGGGCCCCGACGGAGGCCGACACCTTCGCCCACCAGTCCCGAGAACTGGCCGAACGGGACATCCGCGCCCACGGAAACCCGTACGGCGGCCGCCCCGAACACACGAACGGCGTCGCCGGAGCAGTCCTGGGCGGAATCCTCCTCGGCGACCTACCGGACGCAAAGGACGACGCCCTGACAGGCGGCACCCCGGCTTCGTTCGGCGGCCCGGCAACACGGGCAAGGCGGGGCTAGCGCCCCCAAAGGGCCGTGCCCCAAAGGGGCGCGGGGAACTGCGCGACCAGCCACAACGGCCCCACAGCCGCAAGACGACACACCAAGGCAGGACGGCGGGCGCTCACCTAACGGGCACGGCGGGGCTAGCGCCCCCAAAGGGGCGCGGGGAACTGCGCGACCAGTCACGGCGGACCCGCAGCCGCACGACGACACACCAAGGCAGGACAGTGCGCGCTCACCTAACGGGCACGGCGGGGCTAGCGCCCCCAAAGGGGCGCGGGGAACTGCGCGACCAGTCACGGCGGACCCGCAGCCGCACGACGACACA
>NZ_JBIAQP010000002.1:0-94321 GCF_042889145.1 Streptomyces sp. NPDC002680 | reverse complement strand
CACACCGAGGCAGGACAGTGCGCGCTCGGCCCAGCGCGGGCACCCGGCCCGGCGCCCCGTAAGAACTCTCCGTGAACTCCGTAAGAGCGCGTCTGTCCGTCAGAACAGACTCAGCAGCGCCTCCGCCGGGTCCGCGAGGACCGTCCCCCCGTCGGGGAGCGGCAGCTCGAACCACACCGTCTTCCCCCGGGGGGTCCTGCGGGAGCCCCACGCCGCGCTGAGCAGGCCGACCAACTGGAGGCCGCGTCCACCCTCGTCCGTGTCGCGGGCCCGGCGGCGGCGCGGCTGGACCAACCCCGCGTCCCAGACCTCGCACACCAGCATCCGGTCAAGGAGCAGGCGGAGCCGGATCTCGCCCTCGCCGTAGCGCAGCGCGTTGGTGACCAGCTCGCTGACCAGCAACTCCGTGGTGTCGATGAGGGGTTCGAGGCCCCAGGCGGTGAGCTGGGTGCGGGTGTACTCACGGGCGCGGCCCACGCTGCGCGGTTCGCGCGGCAGGGTCCAGTCGCCGACGGAATCGGCGGGCAGCCCCTGGACACGTGCCATCAGCAGGGCGATGTCGTCCTCGCCGTGGTGGGTGTCGAGGGTGCTGAGGACGTGGTCGCAGACGTCCTCCAGCGGCTGGGAGGGGTCACTGAGGGCGCCCACGAAGGCTTGCAGGCCCTCGTCGAGGGGGTGGTCGCGGGATTCGACCAGTCCATCCGTGTAGAGCGCCAATAGGGAACCTTCGGGTAGTTCGACCTCCACCTCCTCGAAGGGTTCCCCGCCGACGCCGAGCGGCATGCCCGGCGGTACGTCGAGCATCATCGCGTCCTCGCCCGGTTCGAGGATGACGGGCGGCAGATGGCCGGCGTTGGCGAAGGTGCACCTGCGGGTCACCGAGTCGTAGACCGCGTAGATACAGGTCGCGAGGTACACCTCGGAGAGGTCGGCGTCACGGGGCTGGCGGGCGGCGCGGGTGGCCTGCTGGACGCCGCCGGGGGTGCCGAGGCCGCGTGCGATCTCGTCCAACGCCGACAACACCTCCGCCGGTTCGAGGTCCAGGAGGGCCAAGGTGCGGACCGCCGTACGGAGTTCGCCCATGGCCACGGCGGCACGCAGCCCCCGGCCCATCACGTCGCCGACCACCAACGCGGTGCGGTTGCCGGGGAGTTCGATGACGTCGAACCAGTCGCCGCCGACCTCGGTCGCCGCGTTGCCGGGGAGGTACCGGCAGGCGATGTCCAGGCCCGAGGCCTCCGGGTCGCCCGGGGGCAGCAGGGAGCGCTGGAGGATCAGGGCGCGCTCGTGCTCACGCCGGTACAGGCGGGCGTTGTCGATACAGACGGCCGCCCGTGCCGCCAACTCCCAGGCCAGCGCCCGGTCCCGCTCCCCGAACGGCTCGCTGCCCTTCGTACGGGAGAACTGCGCGAGGCCCACGACGGTGTCGTGGGCGACCATCGGGACGGCCAGGGTGGACTGGATGGCGCCGTTGTCCTCGGCGGGGACGAGTTGCGGGCGGGCGGTGCGCAGGGCGTCCGCGCAGGGCGAGTTGAACGGGAAGTGGTGGACGGCGCCGACGGCCACCGGGGCTCCGCCGCCCGCGAAGGGCGCGTCGGAGACGGCGCTGGCGAAGGCGACGCGGCGGAGTTCCGCGCTGCCGTCGGCGAGCCCGGGCGGGGTCTCGTCGCCGGCCAGCAGGCCCTGGTAGAGGTCGACGGTCGCGAGGTCGCAGAAGCCGGGGACGACGACGTCGAGGAGTTCGCGCGCGGTCGTTTCCAGATCCAGGGAGTTCCCGATGCGGGAGCCGGCCTCGTTCAGAAGGGCGAGATTGCGCCGCGCTGCGGCGGCCTCGCGGGCGGCGGCGCGGCGGGCGGTGATGTCGAGGGCGAGCCAGGCGACACCGATGGGGCGGCCGGTGCCGCTGTGCACGCGGTACAGGTTGACCGACCAGTGCCGGCGCTCGTCGGAGCCGGGCACGAAGCCGGTGATGTGCATGTCCGTTATCGAGTCGCCTGTCTCCAGGACGCGACGCAGCGTCGCGGAGACCCGCTCGGCCTCGGGAGAGCGCAGGTAGTCGTAGACACCGCGGCCCCGGTGGTCGTCGACCGTGCCGCCGTAGATCGAGGCGAAGCGCTGGTTGGCGCGCCGGATGCGGAGATCGGTGTCGATGAGCAGAAAGCCGAACGGAGATTGACCGAATATCGCCTGCGAAGCGGCTAGGTCGGTCTCGATCTGACGCAGCGTCCGGACGTCGACCACGATGCAGACGGCGGCCTTCTCGCCCTCCTCCGTCCGCGTCGGCATCACATAGACCTCGGCGAGGCCCTCGCGCGGGCCGTCCTCGCCCGGCCGTGACTCGCGGACACGGAACGGCACGACTCCGGTCCACTCCCGGCCGTCGAGGATCTCCGCCATCTTCCGCTGACCGCGCTCACGCAGATCGGGGTCGATGAACGCCTCGATGGGGTCCATGCCCACGGCCCGCCCGGCGGGGATGCCGAAGATCCTCTCGGCACGCAGGCTCCACTGGTCGACGAGGCCGTCGGGGCCGATGGAGAACGACGCCACCTTGATGTAGTCGTAGATCGAGCCGGGCGGGCTGCTCTGCCACATGGGGTCACCTGTCACGTCACGCGCGTGGTCCTGCGCGGTGTCACGTGTCGTATCGCGCACCGGCCCGCCCATGGTGCCACGCGTGGTTTCACGTGTCGCATCGCGTATCGCGTCACCGCCCGCGGAACTCCTGACACCCGTCGCACGACGTGGCGCACCGGCCGCGGCATCACCCACGACCCCCGCACTCGCGCCGCCCGACGGGTCCTTGGACTCCGTGGCCTTCGCTGGTATCTCGCTCACGCGAACCGTCCCCTCCAGCTCACCGCGTCCGGCACCAGTCACCGGGGGCGGCTGCCCGCAGTATCCAGCACTACGGCGCCCCACAACACGGTGTTCACGATCACAGGCCGATCCCGATGCTTTTCGGACCGGCCCGCGACAACACTCCCAGTCTTCTAACCAGGGAAGTACCCGTCGAACCCCGATCGACGACAACTGCCAGTGGCCTGAACCACAGGGTCGACATGACAGGGGCGGACGTACAGCCGATGTTCACCCCGGCGCACGGTTCGTCGCTCTCCGTGCACGGGCGCGCTCCGCCCTCGCTCAGCCCGGCACCGACAGCTCGAACCACACCGTCTTGCCCGCGTCGGCGGGGCGGGTGCCCCAGCGGCTGGAGGAGCGGGCGACCAGCTGGAGGCCCCGCCCGCCCTCCTCGTCGGGCCGGGCGGCGCGCTCGCAGGGCAGGTCGGGCAGCGGGTCGGAGACCTCGACCAGGAGCGCGGCGGACATCCCGGCGGGCCGTACCAGCCGTACGCCGATGGGGCCCGTGGCATGCCTCAGGGAGTTGGTCACCAGCTCGCTGACCAGCAGGGCGGCGATGTCACCGAGGGCGTCCAGCCCCCAGCTGCGCAACTGTCCGCGCACGACCGCACGGGCTCCGCGCACGGCGCCGGGCTCTGCGGGAAAGCTCCACTCGGCGCAGTCGCCTTCGGTGTCGATCACGCCGATCACTTCCCAGGCCAGCGACCCACCCATGTCCGGTTTCGTGGGGTTAATGGGCACATACCCGATATTCACGACCCAGTACCGCCTCCGAGGGCGCACTGTGGCACGAACGGCGTACGGGGCGTGCGCACCGGGCGCCTTCGACGCCGCCCACACCTCCACGCCCTCGACGGCACCCCGCCGGCGTCACCCCAGCCGGGCGACCGCTTCCCGGACCGCCGGAACGTCCTGATCCAGCCAGTCCACGTCCCAGATCTCGGCCGGAGTCAGCCAGCGCAGTTCGTCGTGGTCCTGGAGGGGCTTCGGCTCGGTCGAGCCGGCCGGGAGCCGCGCGGTCCAGACCCACAGGACGTACGGCGGCTTCAGGGGCCACTCCCCCGGGATGCGCTCGACGGGTTCCGCGTCGACGCCCAGTTCCTCGCGCAGTTCGCGTACGAGGGCGTCCTCAGGCGTCTCACCGGGCTCGACCTTGCCGCCGGGCAGTTCCCAGCGGCCGGCCAGTTCGGGGGGCGCGCTGCGGCGGGCGGCGAGCAGCCGGCCGTCGCGCAGCAGGGCGGCGCCGACCACGACGATCCGCGCGGTCGGCTGTGTCCGTTCCGTCATGGGCCGGAGCCTACGGGAGCGGGATCACCTGGTTCCGTTCTGCCCGATCCGCTCGACCCAGTAGAGCTGCTTGTGGCCGCGGTCGTCGAGACTGTCGGCGATCTTCTGGGCTTCCGCACGGGTCGCGTACCGGCCCACGCGGTAGCGATTGCCGTTGTCGTCCTGCCTTATGACGAGCCAGGGAAGAGTGATCGTCCCGTCGCTCATGGAGCCCCTCCACTTCCCGCCCCCGGCTTGCGCCGCGCCCCGCCCGCTAAGGAAACCGCAATCCGCATATGCCCGAGCCTACGCCTAACCTTTACGCAGCGAATACGGAATTTCACAAAGAGGTACGCAACCGGCCAGGGCCCAGGGGGCGCACGACATCGAACGCGCCGTCGAAAGGGCATGGTGTGTCCGGTCAGCGGCACACCGTGCCCCACGGGACGACCTGCGAGAACGGCCAGAATCCAACGGCCGGGCGGGCGGCGGTGGTTGGCGGGGCAGCGGTGAAGGGGGGAGCGTTCGAGAAGTCAACCGCCCCTGCGTGTGGGCTACTTCACTGGCAGGTGGTACGCGACCCGGTAGCGGTCCGCGGGGATCACGACGTCGGCCGTCTCGACCGGGCGCCCCGAGGCGTAGTAGGTGCGGTGCACGACGAGCACCACATGCCCGGGGACACCGCCCAGGGCCTGCAGTTCCTCGGCGAGGCCGGGGCGGGCGCCGACCTCCTCCGTGACGTTGTCCACGATCACGTCGATGGCCGCCATGCGCTCGACGACACCCATCCCGCCGAGCGGGCCCTCCTCGGGCAGCATCACCGGCGTACGGCCGGTGACCGCGAGGGGCTCCCAGGAGGTGGACAGCATCATCACCTCGCCGGCGTCCCGGAAGACGTACTTCGTGCACATCACGCGGTCACCGGGCCGCAGCGAGAGCCGCTCGGCGATGGCACCGCTCGCCTCGGCCTGCGCACTGCTGGACTCCCAGGTGCCGCGCGCCTCCGCGTCGGACTGCTCCTGCCGGAACGGTGTCGCACCGCCGTCCGGACGGAAGCCCGAGCGGGCGATCCGGCGCGGCACAGGACGCTCGCGCACATACGTGCCCGACCCGGAACGGCCCTCGACCAGCCCCTCGGCCATCAGCACCTTGCGCGCCTCCAGCGCGACCGTGTCCGAGACGCCGTACTCCTCCCTGATCCTGGCCTGGGAGGGGAGGCGGGTGTGCGGTGGCAGCGAACCGTCGACGATCTTCTGTCGTAGATCACCCGCGACACGCAGGTAGGCCGGCTGCTCACCGAATGTCACGGGCCGCTCCCATCAGGTTGTACAGACAGCGACAGCCTGGCAACCATGGGTTGCGACATGCAAGCAAAGGCCAGGGAATCACTCGATGTGATGACTTGCACCGCCGGGAGGCATGGCGGGAGGCGCGGGCGAGTGCCTGCGCGGGCGCGCCGCGCAGGCACGTTCTCCCCGCTCCGGCCGTCGTCACACATCGATGCCGGTGTCCCCGCCGCTGTCCTCGCCGGTGCCCTCCGTGTCGTAGTCGGGCGGGGTCGTCGCGAGGCCGAGAGCCTTGCGCGCGGTGACCGTGCGGTCGGCGTCGAGCAGCGAGTAGCCGGTGTCGTAGTGGACGTAGAAGGTGTCCGCGTCGGTGGCCACGGCCGCCTTCGCCCACTCCACGCGCGCGCTGCGCAGGTCCTTCACGAGCGCGGTGACGCTGGGCGAGGCCGTGGCGGCGAACCGGTGTCCGGTGAGCATGCGGATCTGCTCGTCGAGCGCGTCCGTCATCCGCCCCGCCCACTCCTTGTGCCCCGGCAGGTCGTCCTCGACGTACTCCTCCACGGGCTCCGAGTCCATCGCCTTGTTGAGGACCTGGGCCGCCTTCAGATACGTCAGTTGGTCGGCGTCGAGCGTCGTCGCGTCCTTGCGCAGCGAGCCGGTGAGGGTGCCGTCCGTCTCGACGCTGCCGAACACGCAGGTGACCTCGTGGTCGCCGAGGCGCCAGCTCTGGCGGGTCGGGGTGAGGTAGTAGACGTCGACGTCGTCGGGCACGGCCCACGTGTCCATCGCGTAACTGTCCTCAAGGGCGTAGCACTTGTCGTCGGCGATCTCGGTGACGCGGTCGTCGCCGGGATAGGAGCCGGCCGGGAGCTGGAAGCTGGCGAAGACCTCGCCGTCGTGGGCGCGGGAGCAGGGCACGGTGTCGACGTCGTACGCGTAGCCCTCCAGGGAGCCGTCCAGGGAGTTGAAGCAGTCGCCCTTGGCGAGGGAGAAGGTGCTGTTGCTGTCCTCGGCGGCGTCCTTGAACCCGTCCCAGGCCTCGGAGAGGCCTCCGGTGCCGAGGAGCAGCGCCCAGAGGGCGAGCCCGACGGTCGAGAGCACGGACCCGGCGATCGCCATGCCCTTGCCGCGCTCGCCCCTCTTGCGGATCTGTACGAGGGCGATGATGCCGAGGACGAGGCCGAGGGCGGGCAGGAAGCAGAGGATGCCGAGGACGAGGGAGGCGATGGCTACGCCGTTGACGGGGGTGGGCCGGTTGTACGGGGAGTAGCCCTGGGCCCAGGGGGCGTAAGGGGCTTGGGGGTAGCCCTGGTACGGGGAGTAGGGCCCCTGGGGGTACTGGGGATGCTGCGGCTGGCCGGGTCCAGGGGGCGGGGGTATGGCCACGAGCGGGGGGCTCCTCGTCGGGGTGGTGGGAACTGACGTACGACTTGGCGCATGTTAGGGGTTTTTCGCCCCCGCCGCCCCTACCCGTTCCCATCCCTGGGGGCTGCGCCCCCAGACCCCCGCTGTCGGCCTGAACGGCCTCGTCCTCAAACGCCGGACGGGCTGGTAGTCAGCCCCTCCGGCGTTTGAGGAGCGGGGGGCGGCGGGGGCGAGGACAAACCGGGCGGGCGCGCAACTACTCTGCGTGCATGACCCCACTGCCGGACTGTTACTGCCCCGCGGACGGCACCCGTGTCCCCGCGGGCTCCCTCACCTGGCGCTGCCCCCTCTGCCAAGGGCCCCTGGACCTCGACTTCGCGCCCACCCCGGCCTCCCTCAAATCCCTCACCGGCAGAGTGAACTCCCTCTGGCGGTACGCCGAAATCCTCCCCCTCTCCACCCCCACCACAACCCTCGGAGAGGGCCGCACCCCCCTCGTCGAACTCCGCCCCGGCATCTCCGCCAAGCTCGACTTCCTGATGCCGACCCTCTCCTTCAAGGACCGGGGTGCCGTGCTCCTCGCCGAACTCGCCCTCCGCCTCAGCCCCCAGCAGGTCGTCGCCGACAGCAGCGGCAACGCGGGCACGGCGATCGCCGCGTACTGCGCCCGCGCCCTCCTCCCCTGCACGGTGTACGTCCCCGACGGCACCTCCGCGAAGAAGCTGGAGCAGATCGAGGCGCACGGGGCCCGGGTCCACGTCGTCGACGGGAACCGGGACGCCGCCGCGGCAGCGGCCCGCACGGCGGCCGACGCCCCGGGCACCTTCTACGCCTCCCACGTCTACAACCCGTACTTCCTGCACGGCACGAAGACGTACGTCCACGAGCTGTGGGAGGACATGGGCGGCCGGCTCCCCGAGGTGATCGTCGTCCCGGTCGGCAACGGCACCCTGCTGCTGGGCGCGGCCCTCGCCGTCGCCGAGCTGCACGGGGCGGGGCTCATCGACCGGCGCCCCGCCCTGTACGCCGTACAGGCCGCCGCGGTCGCCCCGCTGGCGCACGCCTGGGCCGAGGGCGCCACCGACCTCACCGGCAGCGCCCCGCCCCCGCCCGCCCCCACGCTCGCGGAGGGCATCGCGATCCCCAACCCGCCCCGCGCCCGGCAGATCCTGCGCGCGGTACGCGACTCGGGCGGCACGTTCCTCACGGTGACGGAGGATCAGATCCGGCACGCGCAAAGGGACTTGGCGTCACAGGGCCTGTACGTGGAGTCGACCGGCGTGGCCTGCTGGGCGGCGGTGCGGGAGGGGGCGCTCGGGGCGCGAACGGCGGTGGTGCCGTTGTGCGGGGCGGGGCTCAAGACGGGCCTGGCGCCCGCCTGACCATCCGTTTCCCCGTCTCAGGCCTCGTCGAACGCCGTCGCCCGCGTCCGCTTCTCCCAGGCGGCGACATCACCCCGTACGCCTTCGAGATGGTCGAGCACGGCGGTGACCGCGTCGTCGCCGAGGGGCAGGCGCAGCGGGGTGTGTTCGGCGTCGACGGCGGCGAGGATCAGGGCCGCCGCCTTCGCCGGGTCGCCCTGCTGGGCGCCGTCGTTCTCGGCGACCATGCGGCGGACCGCGCCGACCGTGGCGGTGTAGGCGCCGAGGTCCCGGCTGGTGCCCGCCCGGGCGCTGTCGAACAACTCGGTCCTGAAGACGCCCGGTTCGACGATCAGCACCTTGATCCCGAAGCCGCGGACCTCCGCCGCGAGCGCCTCGGACATGCCCTCCAGCGCGAACTTCGTCCCGCTGTACGCCGCGAAGCCCGGCGTGGACACCTGTCCGCCCGCGCTGCTCATCTGCACGATCGTGCCCGAGCCCCGTTGCCGCATGTGCGGCAGCACGGCCCGGACGAGCGCGGCGGGCCCGAACACATGCAGGTCGAACAGGGCACGCAGTTCGGCGTCGGTGGTCTCCTCGAAGGCACCAACGTGCGTACGCCCCGCGTTGTTGACGAGCACGTCGATCCGCCCGTGCCAGGCGACCGTGTCCTCCACCGCGGTCCGGATCGCGGCCTTGTCCGTGACGTCCAGGCGCAGTGCCTGGACCTGTTTGGGATGGGCGGCCACAAAGGCGTCCAAGGCGCCCGTACGCCGTGCGGCACCGACGACCACATCGCCCGCGGCGACCGCCGCCTCGGCGACGGCCCGCCCCAAGCCACTGCTCGCACCGGTGATGAACCAGACCCTGCTCATGAGGTCAGCCCCCTTTTGACCGCTGTCCGCTCACTGCCCCAACTGTTCACAAGCTCGGGGAGCAGCCTAGAGGGAGCGCGGCTTCCTCGGGGTGGCGTACGCCTTCACAGGGCCGAATAAAGCCCCTGGTAGGCGAGCCGCCGACCGGGGTTCAGCCGCTCACCGCCCGCAGTGCTCCGGGCCTGCGGCCGTTGAGGCGGTCGAGGGCGGTCGCCGTGGCCTCGTCGGCCGGGATGTGCACCACCAGACGCTGGCCCTCGTCGCGGAGTACGAGCGTCTCGTACGACAGCCGCAGGCGGCCCGCCTCGGGGTGGTCCACCAGCTCGGTCCCGAACCGGGCGGGCGTGACCGGCACGGCGGCGAGCCGGTCCCCGAACGGCGCCCCGGCCGCCGCCAGTTCCTCGGCCAGGGCGGTCACATGGGGGTCGTTCAGCGAGGTCTCGTCGCGCATGTGGGCGATCTGTTCGTCGGCCTGGCGGTCCCATCCGGGGTACACCGCGCGGGCCCGGTCGTCGGTGAACAGGTACCGCAGGACGTTGGGCGGGTCGCCGTCGAGCAGGCCCAGCGGGCGGGCGTACCGCTCGTAGCCCTCGGTGTACGCCACGATGTCGCCCATCCAGTTGAGCAGGGCGGCCGGTGCGGGCTCCAGCCCGTCGAGGAGCGCGCGGAGGGTGGGGCGGACCGTGCGCACCGGCGGTGCGGTGACCGTGTGGCACACCGACTGGCCCTCTCCGTGTTCCTTGGCCAGGCGGTGCAGCAGAAGACGGTCCGCCTTCGGCAGCCGCAGGACCTCGCCGATCGAGGCGAGGACCTGGAGCGACGGGTTGCGGTCCCGGCCCTGTTCGAGCCGGGTGAGGTACTCGACGCTGATACCGGCGAGGGTGGCCAGCTCGGCCCGGCGCAGCCCGGGCGTACGACGGCGGGAGCCCGGGGGCAGCCCCACCTCGGCGGGGGTGACGGCTTCGCGGCGGGTGCGCAGGAAGGTGCCCAGCTCGTTGGCGCTCACCTGTCGAACGTACAACCAGTGCCGCCGCGGAGGATGGCCCTGCCACTACCACCCTTCGCCCGGCCTCCCTCTCCCGTCGCGGGGCCCACACGCTGAGGCCATGAGCGACGACAACTCCACGGACACCACTGCCACTTCCGTCACTTCCTCCCTCGCCGGGCTGCCCCTCTCCCCCGGCGACTGGGAGCTCGACCCTCTCCACTCGGCCGCCAACTTCACCATCCGCCACCTCGGGATCACCAAGGTGCGCGGCCGTTTCACCGATCTGAAGGCGGCCCTGTACGTCGGCGAGACGGCCGCCGACGTGCGGGTGAGCGCCGAGATCGCCCTGGCCTCCATCGACACCGGCAACCCCGACCGAGACGCGCACACCCGCTCGGCCGAGCTGCTCGACGTGGCGAAGCGCCCGACGATGACGTTCCGCTCGACCCGCGTGTCCGGGGCGGACGAGAACTGGACGATGGAGGGCGACCTGACCATCGGGGAGGTGTCCCGCCCGATCACGTTCGCCGTCGAACTGGGCGGGGTCGCGGTCTTCCCCCTGGACCGGCGCAACCACGCCGGCTTCGAGGCGACGGGCGAGATCCGGCGCGGCGACTACGGCCTGGACTTCGGCACCGGGTTGCTCAGCGACGTGGTCAAGATCCACCTGGACATGCAGTTCGTCGGGCCGGAGGGCCAGGGCGGCTGACGGTCGGTCGCTGTTCGAAGACCCTGTCCACGCCCGGGAATCGGCGGCTTCCGGCCGTCCGTCGGAGCGGGCGGAGGGCTATGCTGCGTGAAGGACGTCCCAGACCTCGGCGACCTGTGGTTGCTTGACACAGATGGCTGTGGGGAGCGGATCTTCCGTCCGTCACCCGGCGCATCCCTGGAGGGAGCTGGACGGGTCCACTGTCCTCTCGTACAGACTGCCGGACCGGCGCTCCTCCGCCTTCTCCGAACGAATGCCCCTGCCGAGAGCGCGCCCGGAGGGCCGGGAAATCCGGCGTCACCGCGTGCGCTGCCGGACAGTCCCGTGAACCGAGGCGTCATGCCCATTCCACAGCTCACCGTCTACCGACATGACCGAAGGGAACGGGCGCTGGTCACCCTGGCCGGTGAGATCGACCTGGAATCGGCGCCGCTGGTGCGCACGGTACTGGCGGAGTGTCTGCACGACGGCATACGCACCATCGACATCGACCTCACCCTCGTCACCTTCTGCGACTGCAGCGGCCTCAACGTCTTCCTGTACGCCGCGCAGCGGACCACGGAGGCGGGCGGAGCCCTGCGACTGCACAACCCGCCGGCGATGCTGGCCCTCGTGCTCGAACTCACCGGCTCCGGGTTCCTGTTGCTCGGCATTCCGTTCGGGCGGTTGCCGCCTCTTCTCGAAGGTGTCCCCGCCCCGGCGGCCCAAACCCCGCCGCCCCGGCCTGTTCCCCTCGCCTCCGCCCTCCCGCGCGAGGTGCGATGACGGCCCGGCCGGAAGGTCTCGCGCACGATGCCCGGACCCGGTGGCCCGGGTGATGCCCGGCAGCCGGTCGGCCAGGATCCAGGTGCTGGCCGCCGGGCAGGCGGCGCTGCGTGGTGCCCGGGTCGGAGTGGTGGACGTGTGCACGGCGGCGGTGGCCGCGCTGCCGGTCCGCGGGGCCGGGGTGTCGGCGATGTCCCGGACCGCGCCGAGCCATCCGCTGTGCAGCACCGACGACATCAGCGAGCAGCTGGAGGAACTCCAGCTCACCCTGGGCGAGGGCCCCTGTGTGGACGCCTTCGCCCACGGTTCCGCCGTCCTCGTGCCCGATCTGCTGGCCGGCGAAGCGCGGGACCGCTGGACCGTGTTCGCCGACGCGGCCCTGGAAGCCGGGGCACGCGCGGTCTTCGCACTCCCCCTGCAGATGGGGGCGATCAGCCCGGGAGTCCTGGACCTGTACGCCGACGTACCGACCGTGCTGGACCCCGGGGAGCTGGCCGACGCACAGGCGTTCGCCGATCTCGCGACGCTGCTCCTGCTCGACGCACGGATCGAGGAGACGAGCGCACCGGTCGGCAGAGCGCCGAAGGACCGGGGCTCCGAGAACCTGGGCGGATACCGGGCGGAGATCGACCAGGCCACCGGCATGCTCACGGTCCAGCTCGGCGTCGGTATCGACGAGGCCTTCGTCCGGCTCCGCGCCCACGCCTACGCGCAGGGACGACGGCTCGCCGACGTGGCCGCGGACGTGGTGGCCCGCCGGCTCCGCTTCTCCCCCGACACCGAACCCCAACAAACCGATGGGGAAACCTGATGCACCTATGCCGGCCGATGAACGCGCTGCGCTTCCAGCCCGCTCCCGGCGGGACTAGTCTCAATCGAGGGTGTCACGATGAATCAGCAGCTCCTGGCCAAGACCTTCGTCGAGCTGGCCGACAACCTGGTCGCCGACTTCGACCTCATCGACTTCCTGCGTCTGCTGACCGACCGCTGCGTGGGCATGCTCGACGCGAGCGCCGCGGGCGTACTGCTCGCCGACCGTGACGGCGAACTGCGCGTCATGGCCGCCTCCGACGAACGGGTGCGCCTGCTGGAGCTCTTCCAGCTCCAGAACGACGAGGGCCCCTGCCTCGAATGCTTCCGCACCGGCGCACCCGTGGCGGTCACCGACCTGACCCGGGAGATCGGCCGCTGGCCGCGCTTCGTCGCCGCGGCCCACCGCAGCGGCTTCGGAGCCGTCCAGGCCCTGCCCATGCGGCTGCGGGACGAGACCGTCGGTGCCCTGAACCTCTTCCACGCCGCCCCCGGCCCCTTCGACCCGGTCGGCACACTGGTCGCCCAGGCCCTGGCCGACGTCGCCACCATCAGCCTGCTCCAGCAGCGCTCCGCGCATCGCAGCACCGTCCTCAACGAACAGTTGCAGAACGCGCTGAACAGCCGTGTGCTGATCGAACAGGCCAAGGGGAAACTCGCCGAACGCCAGGGCATCGACATGGAGCAGGCGTTCACCGCCCTGCGCACCTACGCCCGTGCGCACAACCGCCGGCTGTCCGATGTGGCCCGCGCCTTCATCGACAGCTCCGAACCCCTCCCCGGACTGGCGGTCTGACCCGACGGCCGCGGCGGGCCGGGCCGTTCTACAGACGGCGCCAGCGAGCCGAGGCGAAGGAAAAGACACCGAAGAGGATCAGCCCGACCGCGACGGCGACCAGGAGCCACGGCCCCACCGGTGTCCGCGTGAAGCTGCGGAGCGTGGCGTCCATGCCCTTGGCCTCCTGCGGGTCGAAGCGGACGGCCGCCGCCACGACGAAGATCCCGGCCGCGGCGAACACCGCACCACGTGCCACGCCGCCGCCGACGCCCAGGGCGGTGACCACCTGCTTCGTACGCCGGCTCATGGCGCCGGTGTCCAGCTGCCGCAGGAAGCGCCGCAGGGCCGCCCGGACGGCGAGTACCCCGCCGATGCCGATCAGGAGACAGCCCGCGGCACCCACCAGCACCCGGCCGTAGGGCAGTTCGAGCGCCGACGCCGTCCAGTCCTGCGACTGCTCGTTGCCACTGGAACCCTGGCCGCCGCCGGCCGCGTACACCGCCGTGGCCCAGCAGACGGCGGCGTAGAAGAGCGCCCGTCCGCCGTCGAGCACGCGCGAGGCCGCCTTGCGCCGGGGCCCCCTGCCGAGGACCGCGCGGGAGCCCCGCCACAACGCCATGCAGCCGAACCCGACGACCAGTGCCCACAGCATCGCCTTGCCGAAGGGCTGCTCCGCGATCTGGGCCAGCGCTCCCTGGCGGTCCGCCGACTCGCCGCCGCTGCCGAGGGCGATCCGGACGGCCAGCACACCGATCAGGACGTACACCACGCCTCGCGCGGCGAAGCCCGCCTGTCCGGCGGCGGTCAGGGTCTGTCTCTCGGCGGAACCACTGGTACCGGGCCTGGCGGACCGATGCCGCCCGGGTATCCGGGATGTCGTCACGACGGCCTCCTCAGAGCGTGGGTGTCGGCCGTCACCTGGTCGTGCAGGCGGGCCCGGATACGGGCGATCAGACGGGAGACGTGCGTCTGTGAGACACCGAGCTGCAGGCCGATGCGGGCCTGTGTCATCTCGCAGAAGAACCGCATGTACAGAATCCGCCGGTCACCTTCGGGCAGGGCCCGCAGCAGCGGGCGCAGCGCCTCACGATCGACGGCCAGGACGTCCACGGGCACGGCGGCGAGGCTCTCCCGGAGGTCGTCGCGGAAGTGCCGCTTCACCTCGCCGAGGATCGTCGGGACGGCGAAGTCCGGGAAGGCGGTGCCGCGATCGGGATCGAAGCGGCACACCGCCTTGACCAGACCCGACCGGGCGACCTGCCCGAGGTCCTCGAAGGTCTCGCCGCGATGGCGGAAACGCCGGGCGAGGCGCAGGGCCATCGGCGTCCAGGCGGACACCATCTCCTGCCGCAGCACGGACCTCTCCTGACCGTCCGGCAGCGCGGCGATACGGCGGAACACCGCGACGGTGTCGAGCGCGCCGTCGTATCGGTGCGCGCCTCGTGAACCCTGCGGCCGTACGTCCGGCATCGACATGTCTCTCCCTCATCGGTGGCGTCACCCACCGGGGGAGCCGGCGGACCGCTGGGCGTACCTCCGGTCCGAAGCACGTCGGCCGGGTCCCCGGACAGCCCTCCTTCAAACAGCGCCCGCCACCGCGGTACGAAGACCCGGAACCGAACAGGCCGGCGGCGGATGGCCACTTGCCGTCTGTCCAGGGGGTTCGGCGAGGACTAGCGGGCACAGTGCGGCCCCGGCCCCCGGCAGCGCCGATCACCTCTCGCGCCCCTTCGTCCTCCTCGCCACCGTCATGGGCCTGTCCTGGTGGGAGGACCGCATCCTCCCGACGACACCACCCGAGCCGGCGTCGCCAAAGGGGCCCGACTCCTGAGAGCCCGGCCCCTTTCGACCTGCGTGTCCGTCAGGTCTCCGACGGGGAAGGTCCGGACGGCCTCCCGCTATTGCGGTGCGATGGCTTTGAGCCAGTCCTCGACGGCGAGGACATCTGCCCACTGGGGGAACAGCTTTTCGGTCAGCATCGTGTGCACCTCGGGGTCGGTGTCGAGGCAGGCATCCGCCAGGACGGTGAGGCCGAAGTCCAGGTCGATGGCGTGCCACAGGGTGGACAGCACTACAGCGCTGGTGGCGATGCCGGTGAGAACAAGGCTGTCGATATCGCGAGCTCTGAGTATCAAGTCGAGGTCGCTGCCCGAGAACGCGCTCCCCCGCCTCTTGGTAACCACGACGTCGCCCTGCTGGGGCGCGACGTCGTCATGGATCTCGGTACCAGCGGCACCCTCGGTGAACAGGCCTGCCCGCACGGCGTTCGTCATCACCCTGTTGCGAGGGCTGACTTCCGGATCGCCCGGCCGTAACCCGATCACCACGTAGATCACAGGGATGCCGGCAGCCCGGGCACCGTCGATCGCCCGGCGCAACCGCGGCAGATATCCGGAACCGTCGTCGGCGACGGCCACGATGTCCCGTTGAACGTCCATCACCAGAAGTGCGCTGCTCGCCATGCTTGCCGTCCCTTCTCCGTTGGGAAACACAAGAGCAAGTCTGAGCGTCGCGCCGCAGTGCGCCCATGACCGGTGTCCAACCGGCACCTTCTCGAGTGCCGCAACCGCCGCCACCTGCGCCGTATGAAGATTTCATACCCGTGGGCTCTCAGCCTTCACCCCCTTCTCGTGGCGTCCTCACTGTTGTCCTCCCGACGCCGCGTGCCAGGCTCGCGCCATCCGGAGAGAAGGGAACTGGCATGGCTTATCTGGACATTGGGCTGCTCGGATCGTTCACGGCCTCGGTGGGCGGTGCGTCCATCGTCCCCAGCGCGGCCAAGCAGCGCAGGCTGCTCGCGCTGCTCGCGGTCGGCTGCGGACGCGAGATCAGCATGGCCGTCATCGCCGAGGAGCTGTGGGAGGGGTGCCCTCCGGCCGGCCCGTCGGCCGCCGTGCAGACGTACGTGAAGCAACTGCGGCAGCGGATCGCCACCGCTGTCTCCCGGCTCACTCCGGCTGTCGATCCCAAGGAGGTGCTCAGTCGCGGGCACAGCGGCTACCGGCTCGACATGCCCGAAGTGCGGGTGGACGCCCGGGAGTTCGAGAGTCTCGTACGACAGGGCGAGCAGGCCGTCAACCGTGGCGAGGACGAGCAGGGTGTCCAACTGCTGTCCGAGGGGCTCGCCCTGTGGCGTGGGCAGGCCCTGAGCGACGTACGGATGTCGGGGGTCCTGCGGGCCGAGGCGCTGCGACTGGACGAGGTACGGCTCGCAGCTGTCCAGTCGCGTATCGACGCCGACCTGCGGCTCGGTCGCCATGTGCATCTGGTGAGCGAGTTGACGGCGCTCACCGCCCTGCATCCGCTTCAGGAGCATCTGCACGCTCAGTTCATCGTCGCGCTCCATCGCAGTGGGCGTTCCTCACAGGCGCTGGAGGCGTTCCGGAGGCTGCGTGCGGAGTCCGTGCGGGAGCTGGGGATCGAGCCGTCGCGGCGGCTTCAGGAGCTGCACCGCTGGGTACTGGCCGGTGAACCGCTCCTCGATGCCCGGGTCCGTACCCTGACCGCGTTCTGACCGACGTCAGGTCCCCTCGAAAGGAGGGCAGGCCATGTCACACACTCCTGCTGACGTCGTCACGGTCCGCCTCTGGTCGTTGTCCGAGGACGTGAGCGTCGAACACGACGAAGGGCGCGACCAGGTGGTGATCAGGAGCCGTTGGGGCACGGACCGTCTGGAGCGGCCCGGGCCCGAGGTCCGGGAGGCTTTGCGACGGATGGAGCTGGGGCCCGTGGTCCTCGCCAACGCCGCTGATCAACACGTCGACCTGAACGCGGTGCTGATCCCGGTGCTGGACAAGCTGTCCCATCTGGTGGTGCACACGCTCGGCGTCGGCGACCTCAGGGGCCCGCTGCTGTCGGTGTTCCCGGTGGCACAGGACGCACTCTTCACCCTGGTCCTACTGCCGGACCGGCGGGCCCTGCGGCTGCCCCGCGGGATGGTTCTGACCGTGCTCGACTCCGGGCTCTCGCTGGAGGCCGAGGACAGTCCGCACCGGGTCGTGCTGCACCGGCCCGAGGCCGCGCTCGTCATGGCGATGCTGGCCTGGCCGGTCACTCCGGACAGGGCGAAGGCAGCGCTGCCGCTGCCGCTGCAGATGACGGAGGGCATCATCCGCTATCTGGCAGCGGCAGGAATGGCGTCGCCCGTGGACGACGACGCGTACGACGACGTCTGAACCACCGGCCTCCTGTACCGCCCGTGTCCTTCTCCTTCGGGGACTCCTGACCGGTCCCCTCGATCAGACCAGCCAGCCGGCGTCCCGGGCGATGCGGATCGCGTCGACCCTGTTGCGGGCGTTCAGCTTGGCGACCACCGTCGTGAGGTAGTTGCGCACGGTCCCGGTGGACAGGTGCAGAGCGGAGGCGATCTCCTTGGCCTCCGAGCCCTCCGCGACGAGGCGCAGCACCTCCGTCTCGCGCTCGGTCAGGGGGCTTTGCGCACCGCTCCACGAGGCGAGGGCCAGCTTGGAGTCGATGACCAGATGCCCGGCGACGACCCGTCTGATGGCGTGGGCCAGTTCGGCCGGTGACTCGTCCTTGAGGAGATAACCGTGCACCTTCGCGTTGAGCGCCCGGCGCAGGGTGCCGGGGCGACCGAGGCTGGTGAGCATCAGCGTCTTGCAGCTGGGCAGACGTTCGTGAAGCTGGACGGCGGCGCTCAGGCCGTCCAGGCCCGGCAGGTCGATGTCGATCACCGCGATGTCGGGTCTGACCGCGAGGGCCGCGTCGATGATCTCGTCCCCACGCTCCAGTTCACTGACGACTTCGAGATCTCTCTCCATGTTCAGAAGCGCCACCAGCGCTCCCCGGACCATGTTCATGTCTTCTGCGAGCAATATCCGAATCATCGCAGCGCTCACCCCCCGTTGGCACAGCGGCATACGACTGCCAGGGTATCAACTGGCATACCCAGGTGGGCAGTTCAAGGTCAGGCTGCCGACTTGCTGTCGTCCGCGCGGTACCGGTCCGCGTCGGCGGTGCTGTCCGGATTTCGCTGTTCGGGGGCTTGGGCCACCACCCGGAACGTTCCGTCGTTCTGCTCCACGCCCAGGCTGCCGTCGACCGCGCTCAGTCGCGTCTGCAAGTTGCCGAGGCCGCTTCCGCTGTGCGGGGACGTGTCCCGATAGCCCTTCACCACACCGTCGTTGACGATGGTCAGCCGTACCTGCCCGGCGGTTCCCTCCGCGGCGATCTCGCAGTAGGTCGCGCGGCTGTGGCGCAGTACGTTGGTGACGGCCTCGCGGAGCACCGTCGCGAACACGGTGTCCAGCTCCCGCTCCAGCTGCCCGATGCGCACGCGCGCGGTGACGCGCACGTCGGCGGCGCTGAGCACGGACTGGGCCGAGCCGATCTCGTCCTTGAAGGACATGTCACGGTAACCGCTGGCCACACTGCGCACGTCGGCCAGCGACTGGCGGGACATGGTGAGCACGTCCTCGACCTCGGCCTTGGCCCGGCCGGGATGCGCGGGCAGCAGGCGGTGGATGAGCTCGCCCTTGAGCGTGATCGCCGAGAGGCTGTAACCGAGCAGGTCGTGCAGGTCTCGTGCGAAGCGGAGGCGTTCCTGGGTGACCGCGACGCGGGTGAGTTCACCGCGGGTCTCGTGCAGGACGCGGATCACGTCGGCGAGCCGGGTGAGGCCGAAGATCACGAGGCCGGTCAGCAGGGTGGACTGGACGTAGTAGAACGTCTCCACCACAGGCAGGCCTCGAAGCAGGGGCGGGGCGAGCATCGAGGCGCCCGTCACCCCGTACAGGAGCCAGCCCTGGCGTGGGGGCAGGAGCAGCAGTAAGGAGCCCGCGAGGAAACCCGCCATCGAGCCCCACTGCGCCTTGAAGACGAGAAGGGGAAGGTAGGTCAGAAGTGCCTGGGCGCTCAGAGTGAGGATCTTGCAGCCGGTGGACGCGAGGTGCGCACCGGGTCTGGAGTGCAGTAACTGCAGTCCGAGGATCCCGAGGAGACACACGACCGCCACGGTCACAGGGACGGCCGAGGAGTGTGAGCTCAGGATGTTGAGCAAGGTGATGCTGAAGTAGCACAACAGCGCCGCGAGCAGAACTAGCCGGCCCAGCCGGGGTGCAGGGATGTTGCCACTCCTGGCGAGCAGTTCGTCCGGCTGCCAGGCGTCCTCGGCCGCCTCGTGCGAGCCTGGGCGTCGATACGTCATGTGTGAATCCCCTCTCGCACAGCCCCGTCCCCGTGCGGAGCATAAGCGAGCAGGATGTGGGTCACGTAAGGATTACGGCGCGGCAGGCGGCTGCGTAGCAAGCGCTTGCCCGGCGGACCGGGTCGGCGGAGGACAGCGGCGCCTCGGGGGCGGTGGGGCACCCCGGGTTCAGGAGCGCGCGAGCAGCCCCTGTTCCAGGGCGACGACGACGGCGCGGGTGCGGTCGCTGACGTCGAGTTTCGCGAAGACCCGCAGAAGGTGCGTCTTCACCGTGGCTTCGCCGATGACCAGGCGACGGCCGATCTCGGCGTTGGACAGGCCGTCGGCGACCGCGTCCAGCACATCCCGCTCGCGGGCGGTGAGCACGACCGGCTCGGGGCGGCGCATCCGGGCCACCAGACGCTCCGCGACCTTGGGCGCGAGGACCGTCTCACCGCGCGCGGCCGAGCGGATGGCGTCGGCGAGCTGCTCGCGGGTGGTGTCCTTGAGGAGGTAGCCGACGGCGCCGGCCTCCACGGCTCGTTCGATCTCGACGTCCGTGTCGTACGTGGTGAGGATCAGCACCCGGGTGGCCACCGGCAGGGCGACGATCTCGGTGGTGGCGGCCACGCCGTCGAGCACCGGCATGCGCAGGTCGAGGAGGGCCACGTCGGGAGCGAGCCGCTCGACGAGGTCGACGCCCTCACGGCCGTCGCTCGCTTCACCGACGATCTCCATCGTGGGCTCGTTGGCCAGCAGGGCGATGACTCCGGCGCGCATCACGGCGTGGTCGTCGACCACGACCACGCGGATCCGGCCTTTTGCGGTGTCGGTCATGGTCAGTCCTGACTCTGCGTGGGAAGGCTGGCGAGGACACGGGTGCCGTCCCCGAGGGAGCTGGTGACGGCGAGTTCACCGTCGAGCTCGGCCAGCCGTCGGCGCATGCCGTCGAGGCCGAAACCCTGGGAATCCTCGACGACGAAGCCGCGGCCGTCGTCAGTGATCTCCAGCTCGACTCCGCCCGCGAGTTCGGTGAGGACGACGCCGACGGTGGAGGCGCCCGAGTGTTTGCGCACGTTGGCGAGGGACTCCTGGGTGCAGCGCAGCAGGGCGACGCGGGTGCGCTGGTCCAGGTCCATGTCGGGCAGTTCGGCGGTGACGGTGAGGCCGGTGTCCTGGACGAAGCGGTCCAGGGTTCTGCGCAGGGTGGTGGCCAGCGAGCCGGGTGCGACGCCGCTCTCGGGGGCGGAGCCGACGAGCACCCGGGCCTCGGCCAGGTTCTCGCGCGCGGTCTGCTCGATGGAGGTGAGCTGCTCGACGCAGCGCACGGGGTCGGTGACGGCGGCGGCGCGGGCGGCCTCCGCGAGCACCACGATGGAGGCGAATCCCTGGGCGAGGGTGTCGTGGATCTCCCGGGCGAGCCGTTCGCGCTCCTCGGCCGCGCCCTGCCGCTGATACACGGTCGCCAACTCCTCCTGGGTCAGGGTCAGTTCCGCGGTCAGTTGTTCCTGCCGCTCGTTGCTCTGACCGACGAAGCGGTGCACCCACAGCCCCAGGCCCACACCTGCGGCGTAGGCGACGACGGTGAGCACGACGTTCCCCGTGAGGAACTGGGAGCTCCAGCCCTGGCCGAGCATGCCGCCGGACACGGTGAGGGCCGCGGCGGCCCCGCTGAGCGTGATCGCGTCCCGCGGGGCGCGGGCGAAGAGCCAGAACTGCGGCAGGGACACCATGTAGAAGGCGGCCCCGCCGTCCAGGAGGTAGGCCGTCGCGCCCAGGACGAGGACGAGGACGGCGAGGTAGGTACGGGGACGCAGGACAGGGTTGTCCGGCCGGACGAGAACGACGGTGTGACACAGCGCGATCAGGGCGAGCAGACCGAGCAGCCAGTACCTCCGGGCCGGCGACGCGTCGAACACGGCGAGGGCCGGGGGCAGCAGCCCGAACAGGATCCAGCCTGCCGAGTTCCAGCGACGGATACGGTCCGGGGTGAGCCGGTCACCCGGCTGCTGCTGCCACTGACTCACGCTGATTCACCTCGTTCGTAAGGGAGTTGAGGGCCCGGCGGTCGAGTCGGTCAGCCTACCGATTCCAGCGGGCGGGAGGCCTGTTCGGTGCTGGGGCGGGCACGGCGCACTCCACGGGAGGGCCACCAGTTGGCCTCGCCGAGCAGGAGCATCATGGCCGGCAGAACCAGCATGCGGATGACGAAGGCGTCCAGGAGGACGGCGACCGCGAGGCTGAAGCCGATCTGCTTCATCTCGATCAGGTGCAGGGCCGCGAAGCTGGCGAAGACCGTGACCATGACCGCGGCCGCGCTGGTCACCACGCCCGCCGAGCTGCCGATGCCCTCGATCACGGCCTTGCGGGTCGGGACTCCGCGCAGGGCGGCCTCCCGGATGCGGCTGATCACGAAGACCTGGTAGTCCATCGACAGGCCGAACAGGATCACGAAGAGGAACAGCGGGACACGGGTGCCGATCGACCCGGTGGAGGTGAAGTCGACCAGGCCTTCGGCCCAGGTGTGCTGGAAGACCATGACGAGGATGCCGAGCGAGGCGGCGGCGGAGAGGAGGTTGAGGATGATGCCGACCAGGCCGAGGACCACGGAGCGGAACGCCCAGACGGTCATGGCGAAGGTGACCAGGAGCAGCGCCCCGATGATGAGGGGCAGCTTCTGTTCCTGGTGGGCCGGGTAGTCGGTGTAGCGGGCGACGTCACCGGTCACCGCGTAGTCGGCACCCTTCACCTGGCCGACGGTCTCAGGGAGGTACGTGTCGCGGATGTCCTTGAGCGACGACTGGGCCTCGTCGCTGCTCACGTAGTGCGGGACCTGTAGCTGGAGCATGCTGATCCGCTTGTCGGGCGACACTGTCAGCTGGGAGGTGCCGCTCAGGCGCGGGTCGTCCTTGACGTCGGCGGCGAGTTCACGCAGGGCGGCGGTCACCTCGGGCGAACGGTCGGCGTCGGCGCGGACGACGACCTGGTGCATGGACTTCAGCTCCGGGTAGGCCTCGTTGAGCCGGTCGTAGACCTGCATGGCTTCGATGGAGCGGGAGTGGGTCTCACGGCCCATGTCGGTGAGCTTGATGCCGAGGACCGGGGCGGCGAGGGCGAGCAGCGCGACAACGGTGACGGTGAGCGTGGCGACGGGGTGTTTGGCGACGGGGCGCAGCACCGCCGCGGTCAGGCGGCCGGGGCCGGTGTTGTGCGTCTTGCGCTTCTTCGGCGCGAGCCCGCGGGCCGCCCGGCGCTCGGCGCGCATGCCCAGTTTGGCGAGGAGAGCGGGCAGCACGGTCAGGGAGCTGATGACGGCGACGAGGGTGACCAGGATCGCGCCGGTGGCGATGGACGAGAAGATGACGTCGTCGGCGAGGTAGAGGGTGGCGCTGGAGACGGCGACCGCGAGGCCGGAGACGACAACGGCCCGGCCGGATGTCGCGGCGGCGAGTTCGACGACGGCCTGCGGGCTCAGTTTGCCGCCGGCGCGGGCCCGTTCCTCACGTTCGCGCTTGAGGTAGAAGAGCGTGTAGTCGACGCCGACCGCGAGGCCGATGAGCAGGATGATGTTGGTGCTGATGCCGTTGTCGGGGAAGACGTGCGAGGCCACCATGGTCAGGCCGACGGCCGCGGCGATCGAGGACAGGGCGAGCAACAGCGGTACGAGGGCCATCGCCACGGAGCTGAAGACCAGCAGCAGGGTGATGAGGGTGACCGGCAGGGCGATCATCTCGGTGCGCGCGAGATCGTCACCGCGCAGCTTGTCGACGCCCTTGCTGATGGAAGGCGATCCGGTCTCCTCGACGCGCAGCCCGGGGTTGGCCTTCTGTACGGCCGCGCTCTGCTCGAGCAGTGGGTCGACGTGCTCCTTGCCCTCCAGTTCCGGGCCCTTCATGGTGACGGTGACCCGCACCGCCGTGTTGTCCGCGGCGCGTACCGGGTCGGTGACGGAGAGCACCTCGGGCAGCTTGCGCATCCGGGCGGCGACGTCGGCGGCGGCCGCGTCGGCCGCGGCGATGTCGAGCTTTCCGGTGCCCGGCTTCGCGGTGATCAGGACGTGTTCGACGGGGCGCTGCTGTAACCCGCCCTCCGCGGCGATCGTCTCGCCGCGTCCCGCCTCTCCGATGCGGAAGTCCTCGGTGGTCGCCGCGTTGGTGCCGACGGAGATGCCGATACCGAGGCACAGGACGACGAACACGAACCAGCCGACGATGCCCCGCCAGGGGTGGACGGCGCTCCAACGAGCCATGCGTACGGGAAGATTCTTCATGTCGTCCATGCTCTTCGTCGGGGGTGCGGTGCCGACAGCGGCGACCGGTTGAACTTGGGGTCCACCGACTGGTGGACCCCCGTCCGGTTCAGTGGAAGCTGAGGGTGTGGAAAACCGTCACGTTGCCCTCCAGTTCCTGGCACCGCTGCGCGGCGGCGGCGAGCCGGCTCCCGCTGTCGGGCGCCGTGGTGTCCAGGAGGATCCCGAGCGAGGTGCCGCTGTGGCCGATGACGACACCGAGACCGCCGACCTCCTCGCAGACGCGGATCATCGGCTCCAGCGACCTCTTGTGGCGCAGCACCTGGTTCATCCGGGCGCTTTCGGTGGCCACCCGGCCGACCTCGGCCAGGTCTCCGCGGGCCACGGCGCGCGTGATGCGGTCCAGGAGACCGGCGTACGTCCGCCGGTCGGCCGTGGTGAACGGTTTCGGGATGGCGTTGAAGGCGACCGTGTCGACCGCGCCTCCCTCGTCGATGCCGACGACCGTCATCGGAGGCAGTGAACCGAGTTTCGCGCGCAGCCGCACGCTGCGGTGGTGGAAGGCGACGATCGCCGGGTACAGGACGCCGTCGGTGGGTTCGATGCGGGCCAGGTACGACTCGATACGACGCGGCGGCATGGGTTCGCCGAGGGCGTTGGCGACGGCCCGCGCCGTGGCCACCAGGTCGGCGGACGAACTGGCGAGGCCCTTGCCCTCGGGCAGGGTGCTGTCGATGACCAGCGCCCCGCCGCCGGGTCCTCCGGCGTCCTCCAGGATCATCCCGGCCAGCCGCAGCGCCTTCTTCTTGTGGGCCGGTTCGACGACCACCTCCGCCTGGTCCGCGGCGAGTACGAAGCGTGCCGTGGACCAGCGGGCCACCGGCAGGGTGACCAGGAAGTCTCCGTCCTCCTCGGGCAGCACGCCCTGGAGCAGTTCACCGAAGGTGCCGAAGGCCGTGCTGACCCCGGTGGCCGCCACCTGGCGGTAGTCGGTCGTGGTCACGTGCGACTCCTGTCCTGTACGGGTCCGCTCTGCGCGGGTGTCCGGGTGGTCGCCTCTCGTACGCGGGCCGCGCTGAGGGCCGGCCTGGTACCGATGAAGTAGTGGCCGCCGTCGTCCAGTTCGTGGAGCGTGACGCGCTCGGCGAGGGTCCGCCATGCGCCGACCGCACGGGCCGCGTCCGCGGTCTGCGGGTCGTCCCGGGCGACGACGACGTCCACCGGGGCGGCCAGGCGGCGCGGGTGCGGCTGTTCCTGGAGCCGGATGAGGTGCCGGTGGGAGGTGTCGACGTCGTGCCGGTAGGCGCGGTCGGCGACCTCGGCCCGCTCCGGCTGGTACGCGTCCAGCTCCACGTAGGCGTGGCCGCCGCGCAGCCGGCCCAGCAGGGTACGCCGGTCCACGACCGCGAGCTCGGCCAGTTCGGTTCTCAACGCCTCGGCGTCCGGGAGCAGTTGGGCGCCGAGAAAGACCCGTTCGACGGGTCGGCCCGCCGCCTCCAGGAGCCGGGCGGTCTCCAGGGCGGCCGCGGCGCCGGCGCAGTGGCCCCACAGCAGGACGGGCGTGGTGAGGTGGGCGAGGATCTCGTCCCTGGCGCGGCGGGCCAGCTCGGGCACGTCCAGCAGGGGTTCGTCGGGGGCGGCGAAGTCGTGGCCGGGCGGTTCGGCCCCGTACACGGCGATGCCGTCGCGCTCCAACTCCTGTGCGAGCGCCCGGTAGTTGACGGCGTTCCCGGAGGCGTACGGGAAGCAGACCAGGGTGTGGTGCGGGCTGCGCACCGGAAGCAGCGGATGCAGCAGCCGGTGGCGGTGCGGTCGGCGGGGCCCACCGTCGCGGCGGCGGGTCAGGACGCGGGCCAGGTCGGCGAGGACCGGATGGGCGACCAGGTCGGCGACGGTCAGGCGGCGGCCGAGGTGGGCGATGAGCCGGGCGGCGGCCAGGGAGGTGCCGCCGAGCGCGAAGAAGCTGTCGTCCTTGCCGATGCGTTCCAGGGGGACGCCGAGCACTTCGGCCCAGGCCACGGCGAGGCGCCGCTCGTCGGGTGTGGCCGGGGCGGTGCGGGTGACTCCGCCGTGGCCGAGAGTGCCGGCGAGTCCGGCCAGCGCCGCCTTGTCGACCTTGCCGTTGGCGGTCAGCGGGAGGTGGTCGAGCCGGTGGCAGTAGGTGGGCACCATGTAGTCGGGCAGCCGGGCCGCGAGGAAGTCGCGTGCCCGTGCCGCGGTGTCGGGGGCGGCGGTGTCCGTCTCGTCCGTGGTGAGGAAGGCGACGAGGGTGCGGGTGGCACCGAGGTCGCCGTCGATGACGACCGCCACGTCCCGCACACCCGCCATGGTCGCCAACTGGTGCTCGATCTCTCCGAGTTCGATCCGGTAGCCGCGGATCTTCACCTGTTCGTCGTGGCGGCCCAGGAACTCGAGGCGGCCGTCGGGCAGCCAGCGGCCGAAGTCGCCGCTGCGGTACATGCGGGTGTGGGCGCGGAACGGGTCGGGGACGAAGGCCTGCCGGGTGCGTTCCTCGTCGTTGATGTAGCCGCGGCCCACGCAGACGCCGGAGAAGGCGATCTCGCCGGTCGTGCCGAGGGGGACGAGCTCCAGATTGTGGTCGAGCACATACGTGGTGACGTTCCGCAGGGACCGCCCGAGCGGCACGAAGCCGCGCTCCGGAACGCCGTCCAGGATCTCGTGCATGGTGTCGTCGCACACCTCGGTGGCGCCGTAGGCGTTGACGAGGCGGATGCCGGGGTGGGCGGCGAACCAGCGGCGGACCGCTTCGAGGCCGAGGACCTCGCCGGTGACGGAGAGGGTGTGCAGGGCGCCGAGGTCGCGCGGGTGGCGCTCCAGGTGGCGCAGCAGGACGTCGAGATAGGAGGGCACGGTCTGCGCGACGGTCACGTCGTGGTCGACGAGTTCGCCGAGGAACCCGGAGACGTCGAGCATCACGTCGGTGTCGATGATGCGGGTGGTCGCGCCGGCCAGCAGCGGCGCGGCGAACTGCCACAGTGAGATGTCGAATCCCACGGACGCGGTCTGCGCCACCACCTGCCCGTGACCCGGCGCGAGCCCCATGTCGTCGATCTTCGCGTAGAGGTGGTTGACCAGGCCCGCGTGCTCGCACAGGGCGCCCTTGGGGGTGCCGGTGGAGCCCGACGTGAAGTAGATGTAGGCGGCCTGGGCGGGAGCGGGAGGACTTGGGAGGGAGCGTTCCCGGGAGACGTCACTCATGTGGTCGAGCGTCAGAACGGGGAGCCCGCCCTCGAGTTCGGCGGCTGCCTCGCGGACCAGGGACTCGCAGTGGTGGTCGGTGAGGGCCAGTACGCAGACGGCTTCCTCGAGTTGGACGGCCACGCGTTCCACGGGCAGGTCGCGTGGCATCGGGAGGTACACGGCCCCCGCCTTGAGGACGCCGATGGCGCTCGCGATCCAGTCGAGGGTGCGGTCCATGACGACCGCGACCACGTCTTCGGCGCCCGCTCCCGCCGCGATCAGGGCACGGGCGACATGGTCGGAGCGTTCGTCGAGCTCCCGATAGGTCCAGGTCCGGTCGCCGTGGGCGGCGGCGGGGGCGCCGGGGCGTTCCCGTGCCCGTTGCCGGAACAGGTCCACGAAGGTGAGTCCGGGCGGGTCGTCGCGCGGACCGGCGAGCCCGTAGAGCTGGGTCGCGGTCTCCTGGGGTGACAGCAGGCTCCGGCGGTCGTGACGGGCCGACGGGTCCTCGGCGAGCAGGCGCAGGGCGGCCAGTTGGTATCCGGCGAGGCGTGCGGCGTGGTCGCCGTCGAAGGCTCCGAGGTCGTACGTCACGTGCAGTGCGAGGCCGTCCGGGTCCTGAGCCCACGCGAACCGCACCACGGCGCCCGGACCGTGGCCGGGGGTGCCGGTCGTGAGGCCGGACAGGTCGAGCACGGTGTCGGTCGCGCCGGGCGCCGTCTCCGGCGCGAGGGAGACGGCTTCGGCCAGCTCGGCCCAGGTGGAGGGGTCGACGGTCAGGCGCAGCGCGCGCGGTGCGGACCCCCTCGGCGGCGGCACGTAACCGGAGACGACGCCGCGTTCGGAGGTGAGCGTGGCCAGGACCCGGGCGTGCGCGGTGAGCAGGAGGCCGGGCAGGTCGGTGCCGAGCGCGCGTGCGGTGCGCTCCAGGTCGTCGGCCAGGCCGGGAGGGAGTGTGGTCCGGTGTGTGCCGGCGCCGGGACCGCCCGCGTGCGGGGCGCGCCAGCGGGGGACGGTGGCGGTGAACCCGGCGGTGGAGGGCTCGGGCGGGCGTCCGTCCCCGGGACCCGTGTGCCGGGGACGGTCCTGGTGTGCCCGGCCGGAAAGGCTCGTCGCGGTCATCTGGTCGCGGCCCTCTCTCGTGATGGGTGCGGGGCGGGTACGGGATCCAGGTCGACCTCGATGAGGTCCGCGGCCGCCAGGGCGCGGCGGGCCGCCTTCAGCGGGTCGGGCGCCACGGCCACCACGCAGGCCAGCCGGTCCTGGAACGAGTGGGTGATGCGGATGTCGTGGCCGGGTGCGGTGGTCGCCCGCACGGCCAGGACGCCGGGGGCCGCGGCGGCCTCGGGCAGCCCGCGTACCGCTGTCACGCGGCCCTCGCGGGTCGCCCGGACGAAGCGCACCGCGGCGTGGCCCGCGCCGGGGGCCGGCGCCGCCGCCGGGAGGCCCGCGGCACGGGCCACCACGGCGTCCACCAGGTCCACGCCCAGAGCGGCTCGTACCGCGACCGGGATCATGCCGCCCGCCAGGCGCGGGTTGACCTCGATGACGACCGGGCCGCCGGCGGACCAGCGCAGTTCGGTGTGGGCCGCGCCCCAGCCGAGGCCCAGCGCGGACAGGGCTCGCACGGCCGTCTCGCCCAGGGCGCGGGCCGTGGGCCCGGGGGTGGTGGCAGGGATGTCATGGCCGGTCTCCACGAAGTACGGGACCGGGCCCACGTGTTTGGCGACCACGGTGACGACCCGGCCGTCGAACGTCTCGACCGAGAACTCCGGTCCGGCCACCGCCTCCTCCACCAGGATGCGGGTGTTCGCGCCGTCGTCCAGGAGCCGGTGGGCCCAGTCACTGGTGTCGTCCGCGTTCCGGCACAGGCGTACGCCGACCGAGCCCGAGCCGCTGACCGGCTTGAGCACGACGGGGTATCCGAGGGACTCGGCCGCGGCGACGGCCGCCGCGGCGTCCGCGACGGCCTCGAACCCCGGCACCGGCACCCCGGCCGCGCGGTGCCGCTCCCGCTGCACGTCCTTGGCGCGGCAGGCCGCCACCGCGTCACCGTCGGGACCCGGCAGACCGAGCACCGCGGCGGCGCGGGCCGCTGCCGCGACGTAGTACTCGGAGCTGGAGGTGACTCCCGCGAGGCCGCCGGCCGCGGCCAGGCCGGTCAGGGTACGCAGCACCGCGTCCGGGTCGGTGGTGTCCAGGGTCCGGGTGTCGACGGCGTCCTCGACGGCGTACGGATACCGTCCCGGGTCGCGCGCGAGCAGCACCGGACGCAGGCCCCGGGTGCGGGCGGCGGCGCAGAACTCCCGTCCCGTACCGGTGGTGTTGCTCTCCACGAAGGCCATCCAGGCGCCGCTCATCGGGTGCCTCCCGGCGTGTGCCGCGCCACGATCGCCTGTGCCTCGGCGTCCAGTCGCCGGCGTGCCTCCCGCAGACGGGCGTGGTGGGCGGTGGCCCACTCCGCGTGGTCGTGCAGCCGGCCCCGCAGGGAGTCGACCACCTTGTCGCACTCCCCCGGGCCGCCGCCGCGGTTCAGCTCCGCGACCACCTCGCGCAGTTCGGGGAGCGGCGTTCCCAGGCCCTCGTGCGACAGGTCCGCCGCGTCGAGTTCGGTGGAGCCGGACTCGACCGCCCGGCGTACGGCCGCGCCGACGGCGTGGTGCGCCGCACGGAACGGGACGCCTTGCGCGACCATCCGGTTGGCGACCACGGTGGCTGTCACGAAGCCCTCATGGGCGCGGGCCTCCATCCGCTCGGCGACCGGGCGGGCCCCGGAGACCAGCACCTGGCCGAGCAGGATCGCGTCCCGTACGGCGGCCAGGGCGGGCCAGGCCACCGAGACGGCTTCCGTGCCGACCTCGATGGAGTTGGTGAACGGGGTCGACTTCATCGCCGAGGCCGCCGCCGTCCAGGCGCCGATGGCGATCGCCGCCTTCGCCTTGACGTGTTCGAGCAGGAACGCGTTGCGTTTCTGCGGCATCGCGGAGCTGCCCCCGACGAGCCTTTCGGGAAAGTCGACGAAGCCGAACTCCTGTGTGCTCCACAGCTGGAGATCGGTGGCGAGCCGGCTGAGGGTGACCGCGGCCGACGCGACCACGGCGAGCCCGCGCAGCAGGGTGTCGCGGGCGGCGACCGCGTCGGTCGCGTGCAACGGCGGCGCGGTGAAGCCCAGCAGAACGGCCGTGCGCTCCGGGTTGACCTGTAGGTCGGTACCGGCGACGGCGCCCGCCCCGAGGGGGCAGCGGTCCAGTTCGTCGACCGTGTGCCGCAGTGCCGCGAGGTCCCGGTCCAGAGCGGCGGCGACGCCCGCCAGGTAGTAGCCGTAGGTCACGGGCATCGCTGGCTGGAAGTGGGTGTAGACGGGCATGACGATGTCGGCGTGCGCGCGGCTCCGGGACAGGAGGACACCTTGCAGGCGCATCAGCTGCCCGTGGAGGTCGGACAGTTCGTCGCGCAGTCGCATCGCCGTGACGGTCGCCTTGAGGTCGTTTCGGGAGCGGGCGGTGTGCAGCTTGCCGCCGACGTCGGCCCCCAGTTCGGCGGAGAGGTGGCCCTCGTACATGAGGTAGGCGCCGCGCGGGGCGTCCAGGCCCTCCAGTTCGCGAAAGCCGCTCGCACGCAGTCGCCGTACGGCCTCGATGAGCCGGGCCGCGGCCTCGGCCGGCAGCAGTCCGCTCTCGGCGAGCATCACCACGTGCGCGAGGTCGACGGTGGTGATGGGTTCGAGCTCGCGGCGGATCTCACCGGGGCTCTGTTCGCCGTAGACGATGCGGCGGGTACGGGGGGCGAGGGTGCCGGTGAGGCGGCCGGTGTGCGTGCTCCGGGGGCTCATGACAGGGCTCCTTCGGCCAGCGGGGCGCGCGGGACGGCGCCGGGCACCGCGTCGTAGGAACGCCGTCGCCAGACGAGCCGGGACCAGCGGTCCCCCGCCGCCCCGGGCCCGGTGACCAGGGAGGGCTCGGCCGGACGGTCCACCGCCGTGTGGCCGCCGGCGGCGAGCCAGGCGTCGTCGTAGACCGTGGCCTGGTAGCGGTAGCCCTCGTCGGGGAGCATCACGACACAGGTCCGGTCGGGGTTGCGCGCGGCCCACCAGCGGGCGACCTGGTAGGCGGCGCCGCTGGTGGGGCCCTGGAACAGAGCGTGCCGGGCGTGCAGCGCGCGGGTGCTGGCGTACGCCTCCGCGGCGGACAGCCAGTGCACCTCGTCGAAGACGTCGTGGTCGAGGTTGGCCGGCCACAGGCTGTTGCCGAGGCCGCGCAGCTCCCGCGGGCCGTCCGGCTGGCCGAACAGAACGCTGTGGTGGGTGTCGACGCCGAGCGCGACGGTGTCCGGGGTACGGGCGCGCAGGGCGCGCGTGGTACCGCACATGGAGCCGCCCGAACCGACCGGGCCGACCAGGCAGTCGACCGTGCCGAGAGTGCCCTGCAACTGGTCGGCGACCGTACCGTACGAGCCCGGGTTGTCCGGGTTGCTGTACTGCTCGGGGCAGAAGGTGTCGGGCAGTTCGGCCCGGATCTCCGCGAGGCGGTCGAGCCGGGCCGCCTGGTAGCCGCCGACCGGCGCGGGCTCCCGGCAGATCTCGACGCGGGCACCGAGGTCGGTGAGCCTGCGGTACAGGTTGGCGTCGATGGCCGGGTCGCTGACCAGGATCAGCTTCCGGCGCATCAGGGCGGCCTGCATGGCCAGGGCGAGTCCGAAAGTACCGGAGGTGGTCTCGACGATGACCGTGTCCGGCCCCAACTCGCCCTTCTCCTGAGCGCGTTGCAGGATGTAGTGGGCGGGAAGCAGCTTCATCAGGGTGAAGACGGCACCGTAGAGGTTGGAGTCGATCCGGACGAGGCGCGGCATCATCGTGGCCTCGGTGATCGAGGGGTACGTCGAGGTGGCCGGAGGCATGGTGCTCCTGGGATCGTGGGCGGGCTCGGGGCTCCCGGGGTGAAGGCGGAGACTCTTCGGACGGATATGAGCCTCTTCGGGCGAACACTCCCGTGCGGTTCATGCTGACGCGCCGGCCTGACACGGGACTGACACCGGGGCGGGACCGCCTTGTCAGCGGGGTGTCAGCGCGGCCCGAGACCATCGCCCGGGCACCGGTGGGTGCCGGAGCGACTGACGACCCCTGGGGGCAGGATGCTGTGGACGCAGGTCGTGGAACCGAGGCCCTTCGCCGAGCGGCGCCTGGTGTGCTTCCCGCACGCCGGCGGTTCTCCCTACTTCTTCCGTGGCTGGGGCAAGGCTCTGCACGGGTTCGAGGTGCGTGCGGTGTGCTATCCGGGGCGCGCCGAGCGTTTCGGTGAGCCGTACGCCACCGAACTCGCCCCGATGGCACAGCGGATCGCGGCGGAACTGCTGACCGACGACGACCCCCGCCCGCTCGCCCTGTTCGGCCACAGCATGGGCGCGACCGTGGCCTACGAGGTGGCCAGGGCCCTGGAGGCGGCGGGCCGCACCGTGGACCATCTGTTCGCCTCCGGCGCACGCGCCCCGCAGCTGCACGTGCCGGACGCCGCCGCGGCGACCGCCTGGGACGAGGCCGCGGTCGTCAGGACCCTGCTCGAACTGGGCGGCACCGACCCGGAACTGCTGCGCAACCGGGCGTTCGTGGACCTGGTCCTGCCGTACATCGGTGCCGACTTCCGGATGCTCGCCGGTTACGGGCGTGGCCCCGCCGAGCCGCTCACCTGCCCGGTCACGGCGCTGGTCGGCGCCGACGACCCCCGGGTGACCGGCGATCAGTCGGCAGCCTGGCGGGAGGTCACACGGGGGCGGTTCGAGTTGCGGACCCTGCCCGGAGGGCATTTCTACCTGGAGCAGGATCCACCGTACGAAACGGTGGCCGGGACGCGACACGGCGCGTAGCCCGGCCGGCCCGGTCACTGTTCGCGGTACATCTCCGCCAGCAGGAACGCGAGGTCCAACGACTGCGTGTGGTTCAGGCGCGGGTCGCAAGCCGTCTCGTACCGGTCCGGCAGTTCCTCCACCAGGAGCGCGTTGCCGCCGCCGACGCACTCCGTGACGTCGTCACCGGTCAACTCGACGTGGATGCCGCCCGGGTGGGTGCCCAGGGCGCGGTGGACCTCCACGAAGCCGCGTACCTCGTCGAGCACCGTCTCGAAGCGGCGGGTCTTGTGGCCGCTGGGCGCCGTTGTCGTGTTGCCGTGCATCGGGTCGCTGACCCAGCAGACCTGGGCTCCCTCGGCGCCGACCTTCTCGACGAGGACCGGCAGCACGTCACGTACGCGCTCCGCTCCCGCCCGCACCACGAACGTGAGGCGGCCCGGCTCGCGATGCGGGTCGAGGCGGTCGATCAGTTTCAGCACATCGTCCGGGGCGGCGGACGGGCCGAGCTTGACGGCGATCGGGTTGCTGATGCGGGAGAAGAACTCGACGTGGGCGCCGTCGAGTTGGCGGGTGCGCTCACCGATCCACAGCAGGTGGCCGCTGCCCGCGTAGACCTGGCCGGTCGCCGGGTCGGTGCGGGTGAGCGCCGTCTCGTAGTCCAGGAGCAGCCCTTCGTGGCTGACATAGAACTCGGCGGTGCCGAGCTCCCGGGTGTCGATGCCGCACGCGTGCATGAAGGCCAGGCTGCGGCCTATCTCGTCGGCGAGCGACTCGTACCGCTCACCGGCGCGTGAGCGGGCGACGAACCCCTGGTTCCAGGCGTGCACCTGGCTCAGGCCGGCGAAACCGCCCGTGGTGAGGGAACGGACCAGGTCGAGTGTGCGCGCCGACGCCTCGTACATGGTGCGCAGGCGGGCCGGGTCAGGTCTGCGGGCCCCGGCGGTGAACTCCAGACCGTTGACCGCGTCCCCGCGGTACGACGGCAGGGTCAGATCGCCCTGCCGCTCGATCGGGCTGGAGCGCGGTTTGGCGTACTGGCCCGCCATCCTGCCGACCTTGACGACCGGCAGGGCGGTGGCGTGTGTGAGGACCACGGCCATCTGCAGCAGCGTCTTCAGCTTGCGGCGCACGGAGTCGGGGGTCACCTGCGCGAAGGTCTCGGCGCAGTCGCCTCCCTGCAGCAGGATCGCCTGACCACGGGCCACGGCCGCCATGCGCCCCCGCAGGTCGGCGCACTCGCCGGCGGTGACCAGCGGTGCGTCGGCGGCGAGCCGGTCGGTGACGTCGCGCAACGCGGCGGGGTCGGGCCAGTCGGGTTGCTGAACGGCCGGGAACCTGCGCCGGAGTTCAGCGAATTCTGCGGTCTTCCCTTCCAGGACTTCCATGGCCGAGCCTTCCCTGTGGGTGTCGAATATGCGCCCACTACATATCCGCCTCCGGCACCCGGTCAAGCAATTCGAGAATGGACCGTACCGGCTCCACGGAATTGGTCTGGCTCTGTTCGCAGGGCGGTTGATTGACTCTTCCCGGCATGACACCCAATTCGGTGGGGAGTTCGTCTTGAACGGAACGGGAACCATTGAGGTGCGGATGGCCGCTGCCCGTCTGCCCCGGCATGAACCACTCGCGCTCTACGCCCTGTTGACCGGCGGCCGTCCCTCGGCGGACGTGTTCCTCCTGGAGAATCTGCCGGACCACGGCGAGGAGCGGCGTTCGGCCGTCGTCGGTGTCGGACGGCTCGCCGAGATCCGGGTGTACGACCGGTATCTCGACATCGACGGCGTGCCGGCCGTGGCGGCGGCCCTGGCCCGGGCCGCCGGATCGGCGGGGCTCACCGAGGACGCGTCGCCGGGCCCCGAGCCCGGCGACCCGCACCGGCTGCGCTTCTCGGGCCAGGACATGCTGTGGGCGGCTCTCGACCGGGCCCGGCGCGTCTTCGCGGTGCACGGTGAACTGCCCGAGCGGGGTCACGCGTTCGGATTCCTCTCGTCGTTCGCGTACGAGTCCGCCTGGCACATGGAGACGCTGCCCGGCCGGACCAAGGAGCCGCACGGCCCCGACATCACGCTCTCGCTCTTCCGGGACACCGTGCGGTACGACGCCGCGGGCGGAGCACCACGTCATCTGCGGGCGCACAGCGCGGCGTTCGTGGCCGCCGGACCGGCGGCCGACGTCGCCGCGGCCGCCGCCGAGGCGGCACGGACCGCTGCCGTGGCGGCACCGGAGGCACCCGCACCCCGCTCGGTGCGCGACAGTGTCGGCCGTGACACGTTCCTGGGCTGGGCGGACCGCTGCCTGCGGCACATCGCGGTCGGCGACCTGTACCAGATCCAGATCGGGCACCGGATCGACGTCACCACGGACCTGGAGCCGCTCGACGTCTACCGGCGGCTGCGCGCGCGGAACCCGTCGCCGTACATGTATCTGATGCCCAGAGCGGGCGGCACGCTCATCGGTGCGAGCCCGGAACTGTTCTTCCGGATCGAACCCGACGACCTCACCGGGGACGAGATCGTGATGCGCCCCATCGCGGGCACCGCGCGGCGGGGCCCCGACGACGAGGTCAACCGGCGTCGTATCAAGGAGATGCGGGAGTCCAGCAAGGAACAGGCGGAGCACATCATGCTCGTCGATCTGTGCCGCAACGACATCGGCCGGATCAGCAGGCCCAGCACCCAGCCGGTGGACCGGCTCATGGAGGTGGAGACCTTCTCGCACGTCTTCCACCTGGTGTCGACGGTCTCCGGCCGACTGGAGCCGGACGTGGACGTGTGGCAGGCGGTACGCGCGACGTTCCCCGCCGGAACCATGACCGGGGCGCCCAAGGTGCGCGCCATGGAGATCATCGACGGCCTGGAGGCAGAACGCCGCGGCAGCTACGCGGGCGCGGTGGGTCTGATCGACGTACGGGGCTGGTGCGAACTCGCCCTGTGCATCCGCACGATCGAGTACGACGGCACCGTCTACTCCACGCAGAGCTCGGCCGGCATGGTCGCCGAGTCGGATCCGGTGGCGGAGTGGCAGGAGACCCTGGCGAAGATGGGCGCGGCGTACTGGGCGCTGACCGGAGAGGAACTGCTGCCGTGAAGGTACTGCTGATCGACGCGTACGACAGTTTTGTGCACATCATCGACCAGTACCTGCGCACCCTCGGCGCCGACACCCTGGTCGTCCGCTCCGCGACCCGGACACCCGCCGCTCTCGCGGGGCTCGAACCGGACGCCGTGGTGCTCGGGCCGGGTCCCGGGCATCCGGCCGACTCGGGGCACGTGGAACTGGTGCACGAGTTCGCGGGGCGGGTGCCGCTGCTCGGCGTGTGTCTGGGGCACCAGGCCATCGGGCTCGCGTACGGCGGGCGGATCGAGGTGGCCGAGCGGGTGATGCACGGGCGGACCAGCACCGTGCGGCACGACGGGGCGGGACTGTTCCAGGGGCTGGGTCACACGCTGGAGGCGACCCGGTACCACTCGCTGCTGGTCGCCGAGCCGCTGCCGGAGGAGCTCGTCACCACGGCGGTGGCCGCCGACCACGGCTATGTGATGGGGCTGCGGCACCGGACACTGCCCGTCGAAGGGGTGCAGTTCCACCCGGAGTCCGTGATGACGACGGGCGGGCTGACCATGATGCGCAACTTCCTGGAGCTCCGCGCCTCCCCCGTCAGTTGAGAGCCTGTGTCATATCCCCGGCCGGATCAGCGCGCGGCGTCTGGTGCGTGCGATCGCAAGGCGCCGGAGCGCCCTCGATGGGGGTCCCCCCGCTCGAGCGAAGCCGAGAGTGGGGGAGGAGCTACTAGGGCGTTTCGGCAACGCGGCTGGGGGTCCCCCCTCTGGGGGAGTGCGTGCCAGGCGTCGCGCGCCCGGCCGGGGATATGACACAGGCTCTGAGGACCGCGCCCAGCTCCGCGACGGCCTCCCCGATCCCCGTACGCGGAAGCTGGGCATACCCCACCACCAGCGCGGGCGGCCCCTCCCCCGGCCGCGCGTGGAACGCCGCCGCGCCCCGCACCAGGACGGAGCGGCTGAGCGCCCCCGCCACCAGCGCCGCCTCGTCGGTGCGCGGGGGCAGCTGTACGCAGGCGTGCAGTCCGGCCGCCGGTCCCAGGACCGTGGCACCGGGCAGATGCCGTCGCACCGCCGTGTCCAGGACCTGTCGGCGGTCCCGGCACAGGGAGTTGAGGCGGCGCAGATGACGGTCGTACAGGCCGCTGCGCAGGAACTGTGCGAACGCCAGCTGCGCCAGGCTGTCGGTGCCCAGGTCGTGCCGGGCGCGGGCACGCAGCAGCGGGGCGAGGACGGCCGGCGGTGCCGCGAGCCAGCCCAGGCGCAGGCCGGGGGCGAGCGTCTTGCTGGCGGTGCCCGCGTAGACGACGTGGTCCGGGGCGAGCCGGCGCAGGGCGAGCGGCCGGGGCGTGCCGCGCTCGTACCAGAGGCCGCCGTCGTAGTCGTCCTCCACGATCCAGCCCCCGGTCTCCCGTGCCCACGCGACGAGTTCGGCCCGCCGCCGCGTGGAGAGGGTGACACCGGTCGGGTACTGGTGGGCGGGCGTGACGAGCACGGCACGCACCCCCGACGCCCGCAACGCCGCCACATCGAGGCCCTCCGCGTCGACCGGCAGCGGCACCGGCCGCAGTCCGCACTCGCGCACGAACCGGCGCAGGCGCGGATGCCCCGGGTTCTCCATTCCCAGGGCGTCCACGCCCAGTTCGGGCAGCGCCGCGCCGAGCAGCCCGAGGGTCTGGGCGAAGCCCGCGACGACCATGATCCGGTCCGGTGCGCTGGGCACACCGCACACCCGGCCCAGGTAGTGGGCGAGTTCGGTGCGCAGGGCCGGCACCCCGGCGGGCGGCGGGTAGTCGTGGTCGGCCGGGTCCGCGGACTGCAGGGCCCGCTGGTAACAGGTGAGCCAGTCGCGGCGCGGGAAGTGCGGGAACACGGGGGCGTTGGGACGCAGGTCCCAGCGCACGTCCGGCACCCGGCAGTCCTCCAGCAGGGTCGGTACGACCGGCTCGGGCCGCAGATGCCGTACGACGCGGGTGCCCGCGCCCTGCACCGCCTCCAGATAGCCCTCGGCGACGAGTTGTCCGTACGCCTCGACGACCACACTGCGGGAGACGCCGAGGTCGTCGGCGAGGCCGCGGCTGGAAGGCAGCCGGCTGCCCGGGTGCAGCACTCCGGCAGCGACCTCGCTCTTGATGAATCGCTGGATCTGTGACGTCAGCGGAACTTCGGAGTCCCGGACGACGTTCATCGCCACCTGCATGCCACTCACATCCCTTTCGCCGAATTGGACCGCACGAACAATGCGGCGGTGGTCTGGAAAGGACCCGCCGCATTTCCCAGACTGAGACCGGACGGAAAAGTGAACCCATTCGTGCAGGAGGAGAACGCCGTGGAGAACTGGCCCCAATTGCTGAACGCCCTGCTGGCCCGCCAGGACCTGTCCACGCACCGGACCGAATGGGCGATGAACGAGGCCATGTCCGGTGCGGCGGGTCCGGCGCGGCTCGCCGCCCTGATGATGGGCCTGCGTGCGAAGGGCGAGACGGCCGCGGAGATCGAGGGCCTGGCGCGCGGCATGCTCCGGCACGCGGTGCCGCTGACCGTGCCGGGCCGCTGCCTCGACATCGTGGGGACCGGCGGCGACGGCTCGCACAGCGTGAACATCTCCACGATGTCGGCGCTCGTGGCGGCCGGGGCCGGCGCACGGGTCGTCAAGCACGGCAACCGCTCCGCGTCCTCGGCGTGCGGATCGGCCGATGTGCTGGAGGAGCTGGGGGTGCCACTCGACCTGCCGGCCGCCGAGGTGGGAGCGGTCGTCGAGGAGACCGGCATCACGTTCTGTTTCGCCCCGCTGTTCCACCCGGCGATGCGGCACGCCGCCGGGCCGCGCCGCGAACTCGGCATCCGTACGGTGTTCAACGCCCTCGGTCCGCTGACCAATCCGGCGCGGCCGGCGGCCCAGGCGATCGGGGTCGCCGACCCGGGACTGGCCGAGCGCATCGCCGAGGTTCTCGCGCGGCGGGGCACGGACGCGCTGGTGTTCCGCGGCGACGACGGGATGGACGAGCTGACGGTCACCACTACCTCCACCGTGTGGTCGGCCACCGGCGGCGAGGTGCGCCGGGAGTCGTTCGATCCGCGGGACATCGGTGTCCCGCGGGCCGCCGCGGGGTCGCTGCGCGGCGGGGACCGGGTGTACAACGCCCGGGTGGCCCGGGACGTCCTGGCCGGGGCTCGGGGGCCGGTCAGGGATGCGGTGCTGTTGTCGGCGGCGGCGGGGTTGGCGGCGTTCGAGGGCGGTACGGGGCCGTTGCCTGAACGTCTGGCGTCCGGTCTCGCCCGTGCGGGGCACTCCGTGGATTCGGGGGCGGCGGCGGGGGTGCTGGAGCGGTGGGTGGCCCTTGCGGGGCGGGTTGTGGTGGCCTGAGCGTCCGGGTGCGGGTGCGTCGTGGCTGGTCGCGCAGTTCCCCGCGCCCCTGAGATGCGCGGCTCCGCCGCGCACCCAGGGGGCACGGGATGTGGCCGCGCACCCAGGCGCCCTGATACGGCGCACGGAGTGCGCCGTCAAGGGGCGCGGGGAACTGCGCGACCAGCCACGACGCACCCGCGGACGGCCAACCGCATCAGCCCCACAGACGCGCGACCGCCGACGTCGCGTCGCCGTCGGTGACCAGCGACGAGCCCACCAGCACCGCATCCGCCCCGAGCGCCCCGTACCCCGCCACGTCGGCAGACCCCCGCACGCCCGACTCCGCGACCCGCACGACGTCGGCCGGCAGGTGCGGAACGACCCGTGCGAACGTCGACCGGTCCACCCTCAGTGTTCGCAGATCACGCGCGTTGACGCCGATCACCCGCGCCCCGGCCGCCAGCGCGCGCTCGGCCTCCGCCTCGTCGTGGGTCTCCACCAACGGCGTCAGGCCGATCTCCGTGGCGAGTGCCGACAGATCGGCCAGCAGCGGCTGTTCGAGCGCCGCCACGATCAGCAGCACCAGGTCCGCGCCGTGTGCCCGGGCCTCCCAGACCTGGTACGGGTCCACGACGAAGTCCTTGCGCAGCACCGGCAGGGCGACCCCGGCCCGCACCGCGTCCAGGTCGGCGAGGCTTCCGTCGAACCTGCGACGCTCGGTCAGCACGCTGATCGCGGCCGCGCCACCCTTCTCGTACGCCGCGGCGAGCCCGGCCGGGTCGTCGATCGCGGCCAGCGGACCGCGGGAGGGACTCGCGCGTTTCACCTCGGCGATGACCTGGGGGCGCCCGTCCGCGGCCCTCAGCAGGGGCACGCAGTCCGCACCCCGGCCGCGCGCCGCCGCCCGCCGCCTCACCTCTCGTTCCGGCACGGAGCGCCGGCGCTCCGCGAGATCCTCGCGCGCCCCCGCCACGATGTCGTCGAGCACTGTCATCCGTACGCTCCCCCTGGTTGTCTGCCGTGTCGGAGGAACCCGGCACTCTGGGCCGGGCCCCTCCGAACCGTCCGGTGCGCCCCGCTCAGGTCATCGAGACGACGACCTTGCGGGTGCCGGTGAACGCCTCCCGGCCGTGCAGGACGGAGAGGTTGTGGACGATCATCACGTCGCCCCGCTGCCAGGGCTCGGTCAGCGTGTGCTCGCGCTGCGCCGCGCGGACCTCGGCGAGGTCCTCGTCGGAGAGGGGGGTGCCGTCGGCGTACGTCACCCAGTGCGGCAGGTCGTCGACCGAGTCGGTCAGGGACAGGAGCAACTCCCCTTCGTCGTCGGGGAGGTTGGAGGGGTGCCACTGGTCGGCCTGGTTGAACCAGGTGTCGCGGCCGGTGCGCGGGTTCTTGCGGACGCCGGGGCGGTGCTGGCTGACGCGCAGGCCGCCGTCGGCCGTCCACCCGAAGTCGGCGCCCGACTCCGTGAGGAACTCCTCGACGGCCGCCCTGTCGTCCGTCTCGAAGGTGTCCTGCCAGGACTTGCCGAGCCCGGCCCCGCCGTGCAGGTACTGGCGGTAGACGACCCCGGCGGCGAACCGCTCCCGTACCTCGGGGGAGAGCGCGCCGAGCAGGGCCTCGCCGTCGCAGACCGGGGTGGCGCCGCCGGTGTCGGGTGCGTCCAGGCAGCAGAAGTACAGCCGGTCGGGCCAGCTACGGGCGTACGACAGCTCGTTGTGCAGGGTGATGTCGTAGCGCGCCGGGTACTCGGTGGAGGTGAAGACGCCGTCGGAGAGCGTCTTGCGGGGGGTGTTGCCGCCGCGATAGCTCTCGATGAGGTCGCCGCCGAAGCCGCTGACGGCGGTGTGGAACGCGGTGGCGTCGGGGATGCCGGCGCCGCGCAGCAGGACCACCCCGTACGAGTCGAGCAGCACCCGTGTCCGGCCGCGCACCTCCTCCCAGCGTGCCTCGTCCCAGGCGTCGGCCGGGGTCCCGGTGTGCAGGATCGCGAGCGTGGTGCCGCCCGTGGTCCGTGTCGTGTGCCGCATCTCAGCGAACCTCCTCGGCGGCCGGCTCCGCGCGCAGTGCGACGGGCAGTCCGCTGTAGCCCTGGATGAAGTTGGAGTAGAGGCGCTGCGGGGGGCCGAGCAGCGTGATGTCGGCGACCATGGCGCGCAGCGCCTCCACCATGGCGTTCACATGGACCCGGCCCAGGAAGGCGCCGAGGCAGAAGTGCGGGCCGTGGCCGAAGACCACGTGCTTGTTGGGGGTGCGGCCGACGTCGAAGGCGCACGGGTCGGTGAACACGTCCTCGTCGAAGTTGGCGGAGGCGTTCCACAGGGTGACCACGTCACCGGCCCGGATGATCCGGTCCCCGAGTTCCACATCGGCCAGGGCACGGCGTCCGAAGTGCATGGCGGGCGTCGTCCAGCGCAGGACCTCCTCCGTGGCCGACTCCGAGGTGACGTCGCCGTTCTTGAGGCGGCGCCACTGTCCGGGGTTCTCGGCCAGCGCGATGAGCCCGCCGGTGATGGACATCCGGGTCGACTCGTCGCCGCCGAGGATGAGGCTGTAGCTGTTGAGGACGATCTCGTCGTCGGTCAGGAGTCTGCCGTCGATGGTGGCGGTGGCCAGGGTGCTGAGGACGTCGTCGCCCGGCTTCGCCCGGCGCTCGGCCGCGAGTTGGGAGAGGTAGAGCAGGATCTCGTTGCGTGCCAGGAGCGATTCGAACTCGCTCTCCTCGGAGCTGTGCCGCGACAGTGTCCGGGTGTTCCACTCGACCAACTGCGGGCGGTCGGCGGCCGGGATGTCGAGAAGGTCGCCCATGGTGTGCATCGGGATGTGGTCGACGACGTCGGTGACGAAGTCGATCCGGTCCGACTCGACGGCCGCGCCGAGCAGTTCACGTGTGTGCCGGTGCACGCCGTCCACGACGGGCGCGAGGACGCGCGGCGAGAACGACTTCAGCATCAGGTTGCGGATCTCGCGGTGGCGCACTCCGTCGGTGACGGCGAGCATCTTGCCGGAGGCCGAGTCCTCGCCCTGGAGCAGCGTGGTGAGGACGGTCCCCTTCTCGGAGGTGAACCGCTTGTTGTCGCGGTAGACGGCGACCGCGTCCGCGTACCGGGAGATCACCCAGAAGCCGGGGCCGGCCGGGCCCGCCGGGTGCCAGTGCACGGGGCTCTCGGTGCGGAACCTGCGCCACATGGCGTGCTGGTCGACGTCGAGGAAGGTCTGCGGATCGGTGAGGTCGAGCGAGGCGGGATCGGGTGCCGCCTGGCGTTCTGTGACAGGCATGGTGGGTTTTCCTCACTGCTTCGGGGCTCAGGGCTTTCGGAATCGGCGCAGGCTGAGGGCGAGGCAGGCCGCGAACAGCACGCTCAGGGTCACCGCGACCACGATCAGCGGGTGCTCGCCGACGAAGCCGGGGCTCGTGGTGGCGGGGTTGCCCCACAGGTCGCGGCAGGCCGCGATGACGGCGCTGACCGGGTTCCACTCGGCGATCGGGCGGATCGCACCCGGCATGGACTGCGGGGAGAGGAAGGCGCTGGACAGGAAGGGCAGCACGACGACGACGAACGGCGCGACGACACTGATCGTCTCGATGCTGCGCAGGGTCATGGCGAGCAGCACGCCGAGCCACAGCATCACGTACGTGAAGACCGCGACCAGCGCGAACCCCGCGAGCGTGGGCAGCGGCCCGGTGTGCGAACGCCAGCCGAGCAGCAGCCCGGCGCCCGTGGTGACGGCGAGCGCGGCCAGGGCGACCAGGAAGTCCGCGCCGGTGTGCCCCAACGGCACGGCGGACCGGCTGATCGGCAGCGAACGGAACCGGTCGATGATGCCGCCCTGCAGGTCCATCGCCATCGACACGGCGGTCGGTCCCACGCAGGCGAGCCCCACCTGGACGGCGCCGCCGGCGAAGACGTACTCCACGTAGCTTCCGCCGGCGGGCAGCGTGATGGCGTCCCGGAACAGATAGCCGAGCAGCACCATCGACACGAGCGGGTTGAGCACGACGCCGATGGCCCGGCCGGGCCCCCGGCGCAGCCGTCTGAGCCTGCGTCCCAGTACGGCGAGCACCTCGGTCCCGAAGGTCCGGGCTCCGCCCGGCCGGGCCCCGTCGAGGAGGGGATTCGCGACGGGGGCCCGGCCGGGGTCGGGCGCCGCGGGGGGCGGCGCCTGCGGGAGGGTGGTCGTCATGAGGGCTTCCGTTCGTCCGGGGCGGGATCCGCCGGCCGCTGCGGCGCGCGGGGCGACGGGCCGTCGGGTGTGTCCCGCGCCGCGCCGGGGCCCGGCGTCAGGAGGACTCCCTGCCAGCCGGCCCGGCGGGCGGCCGCCCACAGGCGACGCCGGCGCACGGCCCGGGCGCGGGAGCCGGCCGCCGTCATCGCTCGCTCCTGTCCGACTCCGCGTGCAGCCGTTCCAGCTGGGCCGCGACCGCGCGTCCTATCTCGTCCAGCGGGCCGGGGCTGAGCATGTCGTCGTGGGCGCAGTCGACGTGGTGCGTGGTCACGGTGCCGTCGGTGTAGGGGGCCCAGAGGCGTTCCTTGTCCGTCTCCTCGCCCCACGGGGAGCGGTCGGCCAGGAACAGGTGCATCTCGCCGTCGTAACCGCGGGGCCGGTAGCGGGTGTTGAGGATCTGGTGGCGGGCCATCAGATCGACCATGCGGGCCATCCGCGCCTCCCCCGTCCGGGCCAGAGCGCTGCCGTCGCGGCGCAGGGCGTCGATGATGTCCGCCGGGGTGAGGTCCCGGTCGCCGAACTCGTCACGGCTGTGCCCGATGCCCTCCAGCAGCCAGGCCAGGCTGCCCTGCACGTCCCGCTCGTCGACGGCGCCGGTCCGGGGGTAGGAGTCCAGGTTGGCCAGCAGGCCCACCTGGTGTCCGGCGGCCCGCAGTTGCACCGCGATCTCGTACGCGAGCAGTCCGCCGAACGACCAGCCGAGCAGGTGGTACGGCCCTTCGGGGCGGACCTGGCGGATGAGGTCGATGTACGCGGCGGCGTTCGCCTCGATGCTGTCGGGCAGCGGCGCCCCGTCGACGACGCTGGGCGACTGGATGCCGTAGACCGGATGGTCCGCCCCGATGTAGCGGGCCAGCGGCAGGTACGAGAGCGCGAGGCCGACACCGCTGTGAACGCAGAAGACGGGCGGGCGCCCGCCGGTCGGACGGATGCACAGCATCGTTGCGAACGTGTCCGCGTGATCGAGGCCGTCGGTCTCCTCGATCGCCTCGGCCGCGAGGCGCATGGTGTCCCTGGGGGCGAGGGCCGTCGGCTCCTGCGCCGTCCCGGACTCCGGTTCCGGGCTCAGCGCCGTCGCGAGCGCGGCCACGCTCTGGTGGGTGAACACGTCGGCGATGCTGAGCTCGATGCCGGCCTTGCGGGCCCGGGCCACCAGGCGCAGCGACTTCATGCTGTCCATGGACCGGGTCTCGAAGAAGTTCTCCGCCGGGGCCACGGACTCCGCCCCGACCACCTCGGCGACGATCTCGCAGAGCCGGACCACGACCGGGTCGGCGGCCGACTGCGGTGGCATCGGCGGCTCCGGCTGCGTCGACTGCGTCGAAGCGTTGTCGCCCCGGGTCACCTTCCGGCCCGTCCGCCACATCCGGGCCCCCGCCTCGCCCCAGGGATCGGCGACGAACCGCTCCGCGGTGACGTCGGCCCGGCCCGCGTAGGACCGGGCGACGGCCGCCCCCGCGAGATACAGCTCGCCCTCCGGGGCCGGGCTCAGCGCCTCGTCCAGTACGTAGCCGTGGGCCGGCCATCGGTCCGTGTCCGCCGGAAACGTGTCCGGTGCGGCCCATGCGGCGGGCGGGCGCTCCCGGGTGGCGACGCCGGTCCCGGCGAGCAGCGCCCCGAACAGCCCGGCCTCGCCCGGCCGTCCGCCGTCGAGCGCGGCGGCGACCCGGGCGGCGGCCGTGCGGTGCTCCACCACCGTGCCCGCCGTGCCGCCGCGGATCACATACGCGGCCTGCTCGGGCCGTGCCGTGGCGGTCACGGGCCGGTCCTCGTCGCCGGCCGTGCCGCGCAGCCCGGGGACGTCGAGGACGAGCACCGGCACCCCGGTCGTCCGCAGCCGTCCCGCCATGCCCACCGTCGTCAGGACGCACACCGGGTCGGTGTCCGCGAACAGGGCCCGGATCCCGTCACCCGGTTCGTCCGCGGCCAGCGGCACGTACGCCGCGCCCGCCTTGAGGATCGCGAGCGCCGCGAGGGCCTGGTCGGCCGCGCGCGGCACGGCGAGCGCCACGGTGCGCTCGGGGCCGGCCCCGGCCGCGACCAGGGTGTGCGCCAACGCGTCGGCGCACCGGTCGAGTTCGGCGTAGGTCAGCGCCTGGGGCCCGCTGCCGGTGGCGACGGCGTCGGGTTTCTCCGCGACCAGTTCGGCGAACAGGTCGATCAGGGTCACCTCGGGCAGCTCCCGGACGACCTCGGCGAAGTCCTGGGCGTAGGTCTCCGGGGGCCGGGCCGACACTGTCGGCTCGTCCGCGCCCTCGATCTCCAGGTCCCCGATCCGTACGCCGGGATCGGCCACCGCGTCCCGCAGTACCCGCGTGAACTGCCGTACCAGGCTCTCGGCCGTCTCCCTCGTGAACAGATCCCTGCTGAAGGTCAGCAGTCCCTGCATGCCGTCGTTGTCGGGCCACGGCACCAGTTCGACGACGAGGTCGAGCTTGGCCTGCCGGGACGGAACGTACTCGGGGCGCGCGGTCAGGCCGGGCAGGCCGAGGTCGCGTACGCCGTCGTACTGCACGGTCAGCGACACCTGGAACAGCGGGTGCCGGTTCAGTGCGCGGGACGGCCGCAGCGCGTCGACGACCTGGTCGAACGGCACGTCCTGGTGGGAGAAGGCCGCGAGGTCGGTCTCCCGGAGCCGGTCGAGCAGTTCGCGGAAGGTCGGGTCGCCGCTCGTGTCGCCGCGCAGCACCAGGGTGTTGAGGAACATGCCGACGACGTCAGAGAGCGCGTCGTCCGTGCGGCCCGCCACCGAGACACCTACCGGGATGTCGGTGCCCGCGCCGCGCCGGGTCAGCAGTGCCGACAGCGCCGCCTGGAAGACGATGAACTCGGTCGTGCCGGTGGCGCGGGCCAGGTCCCCTATCGCCGACCGGAGTTCGGCGTCCACGTCGAACAGCACCGCGTCGCCCTCCCGCGTACCCCGCGCCGGGCGGGGGAAGTCGGCGGGCAGCGGTGTCTCGTCGGGCAGGCCCGCGAGCGCGTCGCGCCAGAAGTCGAGCTGTTCGGTGGCGAGGCCGTCGGGGTCCTCGCCACCGAGCAGTTCGCGCTGCCAGACGGCGAAGTCGGCGTACTGGACGGGCAGCGGCTCCCAGCGGGGGGCGCGGCCCTCGCTCCTGGCCCGGTAGGCGGCGGCGAAGTCGCCGAGGAACGGGCCCATCGACCAGCCGTCGAACGCGATGTGGTGGATCACGAACAACAGCACGCACTCGTCCTGTCCCACCGGGAAGAGCCGGACGCGCAGCGGGGCCTCCTCGGTGAGGTCGAAGCCGCGGTCGGCCTCGGCGGCCACCGCCTCGGTCACCTCGGCGGCCGGCACCGACACCACCTTGACGGCGGGCGCGCCCGCGACGGTGTCCAGGACGCGCAGCGACGGCACCCCGTCGGTGTCCGGCATGACGGTGCGCAGCACCTCGTGCCGCCCGGCGACGTCGCGCAGCGCGACCCGCAGGGCGTCCGTGTCGAGTTGCCCGGTGAGCCGGAAGGCGAGCACCGAGTTGTACGACCCGTCCGCCGTGCCCTCGCGGCGGTTGAGGAACCACTGCCGTTGCTGGGTGAAGGAGAGCGGCCGCTCGGTTCCGGCGGGCGCGGGTGCCAGCGGCGGCCTGGCCCGGTCCGCCTGCTCCACCCGGGCGGCGAGGGCGGCCGGGGTGCGGGCCTCGAAGAGGGCGCGGATGGGCAGTTCGGCGCCGAGGACTCCGCGGACCCGGCTGACCAGGCGCGTGGCGAGCAGCGAGTGCCCGCCGATCTCGAAGAAGTCGTCGTCGGCGTGGACCTGTTCGCGGCCGAGGATGTCGGCGAACAGGCCGCACAGGATCTCCTCGACGGGCGTGCGCGGGGCGCGGCCTCGCGCACCGGCGCCGAGGTCCGGGTCGGGCAGGGCGGCGCGGTCCAGCTTTCCGTGGGCGGTCAGCGGGAGGGAGTCCAGGGCGACGACGGCGGACGGCACCATGTAGTCGGGCAGTTCCCGGGCGAGGCGGTCGCGCAGTACTCCGGTGTCCGTCCCGGACCCGGCCCCGGAAGCGACCACGTACGCCACCAGGCGCCGCTCCCCCGCCGCGTCCTCGCGCATCACCACGGCGGCCTGCTCGACCAGGGGCATGGCCGTCAACGCGGCGGAGATCTCGCCGAGTTCGATGCGGATGCCGCGCAGTTGCACCTGGTCGTCGGCGCGGTCCAGGTAGTCCAGCTCGCCGTCGGGCAGCCAGCGCACCAGGTCGCCGGTGCGGTACATGCGGCTGCCGGCGGGCCCGTACGGGTCGGCCAGGAACCGCTGGGCGGTCAGCCCCGGCCTGCCGAGATACCCGCGGGCCAGTCCTCCGCCGACGTACAGCTCACCGACGCAGCCGACCGGTACGGGCCGCAGCGCGCGGTCCAGGACGTACACGCGGTGGGCGTTGGTCGGGCGGCCGATCGGCGGCCGGCCGCGGCCGGGGGCGAGGGGGCCGCTGACGGTGCAGCCGACGACGGCCTCGGTGGGGCCGTACCCGTTGAACATCCGCACGGAGCCCGCCCAGCGGTCGACGACCTGGGTGGGGACCGCCTCGCCGGTCACCACCATGCGCAGGTCCGCGGGGAGCGTGCTGCCCTCCGGGAGCGCGCCGACGACGACGGGCGGCAGCGCCGCCAGGTTGATCCGGGCGTCGTTGATCAGGTCGACCAGGGGACGGCCCGGGGTGCGGTGCTCCTCGTCGGCGATCACGAGGGTGCCGCCGTTGAGCAGCGCCAGCATGATGCCGAAGACCGACGCGTCGAAGCTGAAGGACGCGAACTGCAGGACGCGCACGTCGTGGTCGAGATCGAATCGCTGGGTGAGGCTGTCGACCATCGCCATCAGCCCGGCGTGCGGCACGGTCACGCCCTTGGGGCGGCCGGTGGAGCCGGAGGTGTAGATCATGTACGCGGTGTGCAGCGGGTGCAGCGTTCCGTTCCGGTCCGCGTCGGTGAGGTCGGCGCCGGAGAGTCCGTCCAGCTCCGCCACGGTGTCGGGTGCGTCGAGGATCAGGGGGGCGTCGGTGCGGCCCGGCCGGTGCGGCAGCCCCGTCGTACGGGCGGCGGTCGCGGTGTCGGTGAGCAGCACCGCGGGGCGCGCGTCGTCGAGGAGGTGGCCGACGCGGTCGGCCGGGTAGTCGACGTCGACGGGCAGGAACACGGCGCCCGCCTTCAGCGCGGCCAGGGCCGCCACCACCAGCTCCACGGAGCGCGGCAGCATGACGGCGACCGGTTGTTCGGGCCGCACCCCTCGGGCGACGAGGAGCCGGGCGATCCGGTTGGCCCGGGTGTTCAGCTCGGTGTAGTCGAGGACCTCGGCACCGAGGGAGACCGCGGGCTTGTCCGGGAACCAGCCGGCCCACCGCTCGAAGGTCTCGGTGGCGAGCAGGGCGGGCTCGGGCAGTGCGGCCTCGGCCCCCGCCCAGTCCACGGTGAGCCGGCGCCGCTCGTTCTCGTCGAGGGTGTCGAGGCGGCCGAGCGGGACACCCGGGTCGGCCGCCAGGCGCTCCAGGACACGGAGGAAGCGGCGGACGAACGCGTCCGTCTGCTGCTCGGTGAACACGTCGGGCCGGTACTGGGCCTCCACCCTCAACTCGCCGTCCGGGCCGGGGAAGACGCCGATCGCCAGGGGGTACTCGGCGACGACGCGCGCCTTCCAGCCGAGCATGGTCAGTCCGGGGATGTGCTCGCCGATGCGGTCGAGGGCGCCCGTCGGATAGTTGTGGAAGCTGACGACGGTGTCGAACAGCTCGCCCGTGCCGGCGCACTGCTGTACCTCGGCGAGGCCCAGGTGGTGGTGGGGTTCGAGGCCGAGCTGGCGGTCCTGGAGGTCGGCGAGCATCGCCTCGAAGGGCTGCGCGGCATCGAGCCGGGCACGGACCGGGAGGGTGTGCAGGAACGCGCCGACCATCCGCTCCACCTCCCGGAGCTCGGCCGGCCGGCCGGAGACGACGGCGCCGAAGGTGACGTCCCGTCGTCCGGTGAGCGCGCCCAGGACCGCGGCCCAGGCGCCCTGCATCACGGTGTTCATGGTGAGACCGCGGGTGTGCGCCCAGGGGGTGAGCGCGGCGGTGACCTCGGCGGGCACGTCGGCCACGAGGGTCTCGGGCAGGACGGAGACGCGGTCGCGGTCCGCGGGGCCGAGCCTGGTCGCACCGCCCGCTTCCTCGATGTCCGCGAGTTCGGCGCGCCATGCCTCGCGGGCGGCGTCCTTGTCCTGGGCCGCCGACCACTCCAGATGGCGGTGGGCGGGGGCGACGCGGGCGAGGGCGGTGGTGTCGGCGCCGTTGGACCACAGGGTGACCAGTTCCTCGGCGAGCACGGCGGACAGGGACCAGCCGTCGACCAGCATGTGATGCGTGGTCCACACGACACGGTGCCGGTCGTCCGCGATCCGGTAGACGGTGAACCGGGTCAGCGGACCGCGGGTGACGTCGAAGCGGTGCAGCCACTCCTCGTCGGTGCGACGGGCCACCTCGGCGTCCACGTCGGCTGCGGCGACGCCGGTCAGGTCGACCTCCGTCCACGGCAGTTCGACGTGCTCGGGGATCAGCTGGACCGGGTCGCCGGTGTCGCGTTCGCGGAAACTGGCGCGCAGCGCCGGATTGCGGTCGAGGAGCGTGACGGCGGCGGCCCGCAGTGCCGAGCGGTCCATGGCGCCGCCGACGTCCATGACGACCTGGAGGGTGTACGCGTCCATGCCCTGACGGTCGAACTCGGCCTGGAAGAGCAGTCCGCGCTGCAACGGGGAGAGCGGCAGGATGTCGGTGACACCGCGCAGTTCGCTCTCGTACGCGTCGATCTCCCGCTGTTCGACCTGGACGAGCGGGAAGTCGGACGGAATGCGTCCGGTGGTGCCCGGCCGGTCCGCGTGCCCGACAAGGGTTTCCAGGGCGCGGAACCAGGTCTCGGCGAGATCCCGTACGTCGGCCTCGTCGAGCAGGGCGGAGGCCCAGGTCCATTCGGCGACGAGGACGGGGCCCTCGGGGCGGTCCTCGGCGACGGCCACGAGGTCGAGGGGCTGACGCAGCGGTGTGTTCGGGGCCGCGGTCTGGCCTGCCCCGCCGGCCTGCATGGACCAGTCGCCGCCGCTTGCGGCGAACCGGCCCAGGTAGTTGAAGCCGAGCTGCGGGACGGGGGTGCGGGCGAGAACGGCGGCGGTCTGCGGGTTGAAGTGGCTCAGCAGGCCGTGGCCGATGCCGTGGTCGGGCAGCGCGCGCAGGGTGGCCTTGACCCGCTTGAGCGCGTCCGTGAGGGAGGTGCTGCCCTGCCACACGTCGGACGGGTCGAGCTCGCCCACGTCGAGGCCGACGGGGAAGACGCTGGTGAACCAGCCGACCGTACGGGACAGGTCCAGGTCGCCCGCGATCTGCTCGCGGCCGTGTCCCTCCAGTTCGATCAGCGCTCGGGTGGCATGCGGGGCTCCGGTGCGGCGGGCCCGCTCGACGAGTGCGAGGGCGAGGCCGGTCAGGAGCACCTCGTTGATCTCGGCGTGGAAGGCGGCGGGCACCTGGGTGAGCAGGGCCGCCGTGTGCTCGGCCGGCAGTTCGACGCGCAGCCGGCCGGCGCTGCCGTGCACGTCACGGGCCGGGTCCAGCGGCTGTTCGGTGAGCGCTGCGGACGCCCCGCTCGACTGCTGCGTCCACAGCGGCAGTTCGGCCATGCGGTCCGCGGTGCGGGCCTCCTCGGACAGGGCCTTCGCCCAGCGGCGGTAGGAGGTCGGCACGGGGTCGAGCCGCGGTTCGCGGCCCTCGGCGACGGCTTCCCAGGCGGCCTGGAGGTCGGGCAGCAGAATCCGCCAGGACACGCCGTCGACGGCGAGGTGGTGAACGACGAGGAGCAGGGTGCCGGTGCCTTCCTCCGTCAGGAGCACCGCCTGCGCGACGAGGCCGTCCTCGGGACGCAGACGGGCGCGGGCCGCGGCCAGTTCCTCGGCCAGACGTACGGCCCGGTCGGCGCCCTCGGGAACAGTGGCGGTGGTGAGTACGTCGGACGCCGCGACGGCGCCCGGGGGCCGGGTGCTCAGGGACCACAGGCCGGGAACCGGGCAGGCGAGGCGCAGCCGCAGCGTGTCGTGGCGGTCCAGGACGGCCTGCAGCGCGCGCTCCAGCCTCGGGGCGTCCACCTCGGCGGGCACGGTCACGGCGAAGTGCTGCGCGAACTCCCTGGTCTCGTCCGGAAGATGCGACAGGAGTTCACGCAACTGCTCGGCCACGGGCAGGAGTTCGACTTCTCCGATGCCGTCCTCCTCGGCTGTGGGCGCCGCCTGTCCGGTGTGTCCGGCGACGGCGGCGATGGCCGCCGGGGTGCGGTGCCGGAAGACGTCGCGGGCCGTGACGACCAGGCCTTCCCTGCGCGCCCTGCTGACCACCTGGAGGGAGCTGATGCTGTCACCGCCGAGGGCGAAGAAACTGTCCTCCGGGCCGACTTCGGGCACACCGAGGACCTCGGCGAGGACCTGGCACAGGACGCGCTCGTCGTCGGTGCGCGCGGCGCGCCCCTGTGCGGAGGCCCCGAAGTCGGGGACCGGCAGGGATGAGCGGTCGACCTTGCCGTGCGCGGTCAGCGGCAGTTCGTCCAGGGCGACGAGGACGGTCGGCACCAGGGCACCGGGCAGCCGCTCGGCCAGCAGGGCGCGGGCGGCCGCGGTGTCCGGGCGGGCTGTGTCCCCGATGGCGTCCCCGACGACGTATCCGACGAGCCGCTGCTGTCCGGCCGGGTCGGTGACGGCGACGGCCACCGCGTCGGCGACGCCGGGCAGTTCGCGCAGGGCCGTCTCGACCTCGCCGAGTTCGATGCGCTGGCCGCGGATCTTGACCTGGTGGTCGACGCGGCCCACGAAGGCGAGCTGCCCGTCGGGGCGCAGGACGACATGGTCGCCGGTGCGGTACATGCGGGAGCCGTCGGCGGCGAACGGGTCGGGCACGAACGTGGTGGCGGTGCGGCGCGGGTCACCGAGGTAGCCGCGGCCGACTCCCCGGCCGGAGATGAACAACTCGCCCTGCGCGCCGCGCGGCACCGGCCGCAGGTCGGCGCCGAGGACATGAAGGCGGGTGTTGCGCAGCGGCCGGCCGATCGGCACGACGGGCGCGTCCAGCTCGCCGGTGGTGGAGACATAGGCGTGGGTGACGTCGTCGGAGCACTCGGTGGGGCCGTAGAGGTTGGCGAGCGGGATGTCCGGATAGCGGGCGAACCAGCGCCTGCAGAGGTCGGCGGGAAGCGCCTCGCCGTTGGAGATCATCCAGCGCAGGGCGGGTAGTTCGGGTGCCGAGCCCGCCGCGTCCCAGACGTCGAGGGTGGCGCGCAGCAGCGACGGCACGACCTCGACGACGGTCAGCTCCTCGGCGCCGATGGCGGGGAACAGGGCGTCCGGGTCGGCGGCGTCACCGCGGCTGAAGGCGCGGACGCGTCCGCCGACGAGCAGCGTCGTCAGGGTCTGCCAGACGGTGACGTCGAAGGTGACGGGTGCGTTGTGGACGAGCGCGTCGGCGCCGGTGAGCCCGAACTCCTCGATCTTGGCGAGGAGATGATTGACCATGCCGCCGCGCTGCACCATGGCGCCCTTGGGCTTGCCGGTGGAGCCGGAGGTGTAGATGACGTAGGCGAGGTCGAGCGGGCCGCCGGTGACGGGGGCCAGTTCACCGGCGGTGTCGGCGCGGGCGTCGAGGACGTGCACGGGCAGCGGGTCGGCCAGGGAAGCCGCCGTCGCGCGCGCCAGGCCGGCGTGCTCGTCCTGGGTGAGCAGGAAACCGGCGCCGCTGTCGCGCAGCAGTGCGGTCAGCCGGGCCACAGGCGCCCCGGGGTCGAGGGGCACGAAGGCGCGTCCGGCGCCGAGGACGGCGAGTTCGGCGGTGACGAAGTCCCGGCCCGGCTCGGAGAGGATGGCCACCGGGCCGTGGCCGGTCAGGACACGGGAGACGGCGGAGGCCCGGCCGATCAGCTCGGCGTAGTCGACGCTTCCGCCGTCGTCGGTGACGGCCACCGCGTGCGGCGCCCGCGCCGCATGCTCCCGTACCCGCTCCACGACCCCCCGGTAGGGCGTCTCGCGGACGGGCCCGGTGAGCGCGGCGGTGAGGCCGGCCCGCTCGTCGGCGGTGAGCAGGTCGAGGCCGCCGAGCGGGGCGTCGGGCGCGGCCTGGAGGAAGGCGTCCAGGAAGGCGGTGAACCGGTCCAGGTGCGTGCGGATCTCGGTACGGTCGTAGCGTGCGGTGTTGCCGCTGAGGTCGATTGCGATGCCCGCGGCGCCCTTGTCGAAGACGGTGATCTCCAGGTCGTCGACGAGTCCTGTGGAGGGGGTGTAGATGGTGGCCTCGCACGGACCGATGGCCAGCTTCTCGGGCTGCGGGATCATGTTGAGGCACGGGCCGAACGGCCGCCGGTCGTCGCTGGGAAGACCCATGTCCCTGCGGATCCCGCTGACCCGGTGGCGCTGGTGTCTGAGCCCCTGTGAGAACACCTCGTGCGTCGCCGCGAGCAGTTCGGCGCGCGTGGCGTCGGCGGACACGGCCAGGCGGAGCGGCAGCGTGTTCACGACCACGCCGGGGATGCGCTGCATCGTGCCCCCGAGGCGCCCCGTCACCGGCAGGGCGAGGAGGACGTCCTCGACGGCGGCGGTGCGCGCGGTGTAGGCGAAGAGGGCGGCGGCGAACGTGCTCTGCCAGATCACCCGGGACTTCCAGGCGACCGTGCGCAGCAGCTCGGCCGTCAGCTCGGGCAGCACCGCGCTCTCCTGGTGGAAGGACGGGGCGGGCTGGGCGTCCCGCGTGGCCAGGCTGATCAGCGCGGGGCCGTCACCCACCTGCTCCCGCCAGTACGCCGCGTCCCGCTCACCCTTCGTCGAACCGGTCGACGCCGCCTCGGCGTCGACCAGTTCGGCGAGTGCGGGGAAGCGGCCCTCGTCGAGCGAGGTGCCGTCGAGCAGGGCGTCGTAGATCTCGGAGAGCCGCTGGAAGTAGATGACGTAACTGAACCCGTCGGAGACGAGGTGATGGGTGAGGAGGCAGAGGAAGGTGCGCTCCGGGCCGAGTACGAACACGCTCAGCCTGAACAGCGGGCCGTGTCCTTCCGTGCCGTCGGCCTCGTCGTCGAGCGGGAAGGGCACGGCCAGGTCGTCGCGGATCGCCTGCCGCGCGACCGCCGCGGGGTCGGGTGCGGTGCTGACGTCGGTGACGACCAGCGGCAGCGTCCCGACGGGTTCGACGAACTGACGCGGGTCGCCGCCCTGTTCGTCGAACCGGGCGCGCAGGCACTCCGACTCGTCGACGAGCCGCGCGAGCGCGGTGCGCAGGAGGTCCGGGTCCAGCGGCCCGCGGATGTCCCAGTAGGCGGAGTTGTTGTAGGTCGCGCCCCCGCCGGAGAGTTTCGCGTCGAACCAGATGTCCTTCTGGCCGGCGGTGAGCGGAAGGCCGACCGTCTGAACAGGTGTCATAGCAGTCCCCTAGGTGAAAGATGGTGCGGGTGGGGGCGCGGGGGCGGTCAGCCGCAGCCGCCCGCGTGCCCGTCGTCGGTGGCCGTGCCGATGCCGGCGGCGGTGAACTCGCGCGGTACCGCGGTGGCCGGCTCCTCCCGGGAGCGCAGGTGCTCCACGAACGCGTCGAGCCGGTCGATCCCCCAGAAGCGGCTGTAGCCGTGCACGAAGAACGGAACGCCGAATACACCGTCCGCGCAGACGTCCAGGAGGATGCGGATGCCCTCGGCGCGCAGCTCGGGCCGGTCGCTGGCGCGGGACAGGGCCAGTGGGTCGATGCCCAGCTCCCAGCCGATGTCCTCGATGGTCCGCCGGTCGCAGATGTCGCGGCCCTGGCCGAACCTGGCCCGGTACACCGCGTCGATGTAGTCGTGGCCGCGGCCCTGGCTGCGGGCGACGAGGTAGCCCAGGTGCGGGACCTCCCAGATGGAGTCGCGGTCCACGGGCCAGACGACCTTGATGCCCAGGGACTTGGTGATGCGGCCGACGTCCTGGAGCACATAGCGGTGCTTCTCGCGGGACATCTCCGAGTAGGGGAACCGCCCGCCCTGTTCCTTCATGAGACGTGCGCTGAGCTGGTCGGGCTCGAAGAAGGGCACCCATTCGAGGCGCTCCGCGAGGTCCCGATGCTCGGCCATCACCGTGCGGTAGGCGAGCCAGGAGTACGGGCTGCGCAGGGAGAAGTAGAACCGCGGCGTCTTGTTCTCGGGCATGGTGGCGCCCCTTTCCGGTCAGACGACGAGGCCGCCGTCGACTCCGAATACCTGTCCTGTGATGTACGAGGCGCGGTCGGACGCGAGGAACGCCACCAGGTCGGCGACCTCCTCGGGACGGCCGAGGCGGCCGAGCGGGATGCGCTCGGTCATCTTCTCGACGTGCCCGGCGGCGAGGCCGGAGAGCATGTCGGTGTCGATGAAGCCGGGCGCCACCGCGTTGGCACGGATGCCGTAGCGACCCGACTCCTTGGCGAGGGCCTTGGTGAAACCGATGATTCCGGCCTTGCTGGCCGAGTAGTTGGCCTGGGTGGCGTTCCCGTACACGCCGGCCACGGACGACAGCGTGATCACGGAACCGGCCTTGCGCTTCATCATCGCGAAGACCGCGGCCCTGCAGAGGTTGTACGTGCCGTCGAGGTTGACCCGCACGACCGCGTCCCAGTCGGCCGGTGCGAGGAGCACCAGCGGGTTGTCGCGCACGATGCCCGCGCAGGACACCACGGTGCGCAGCGGACCGAGTTCGCGTTCGGCGGCCTTGACGAAGTCGCGTACGGCGTCGTGGTCGACCACGTCCGTACGCGCCGCGTACACACGGGCGCCCACGGCGGTGGCCTCCTCGGTGACGGCTTCGGCGGCCTCCTTGTCGGACTGGAAGCAGAACGCCACGTCGTAGCCGTCGCGGGCGAGCCGGGTCACCACATGGCGGCCGATGCCGCGCGAGCCGCCGCTGACGAGGGCGACGGGTCGATCGGTTGCGGACATGCTTGTCTCCTGAAGGTTCTGAGGCAGGGCTCCGTCGGCTCGGGCACGGATCTGAGCAGGGATGTGAGCACGGCTCAGCCGCCGACGAGCACGGCGCAGCCGACCTGGCCGTCCCGCTCGACACCGGTCACCAGGGCCGCTTCACCGGGTCCGAGGCCCCGCTCACCGGCCGTGGCGAGGACGGCGGCCAACTGGAGCGCGGTGGCCGCGGCGGAGGTGTCTCCGACACGTTCGCGCAGACGTATCCACTCGGGGTGCGCGCCGGGCAGGGCATCGGTGACGGCCTGCTCCTCCTCGGCGGCGAGCTTCCCACCGCCCCCGAGCGGGGCCACGTACCGGATGTCCTCGGGTGCCACACCCGCCGTGTCCAGCGCGTCGCGAACGCACACGGAGAGCGCCTCGCGGGGGCCGTCGGTCCCCTGGTAGCCGCGGAAGCGGACGGCTCCGACGCGGGCCAGGGCGGTGCGGCCCGCTGCCGCGGCGTCCTCGGCGGGCTCGACCAGGAACACGGCGGCGCCCTCACCGAGCGGGGTCCCCCGCTCCTCGTCGGCCCTCCCGTGCCACTCCAGCCAGGCGCGCTGCGTGGTGAACTCCTCGGCCGCCCCGCAGAACACGCGCGTGCAGTGTCCGCCCCGGTGCAGCCGCAGCGCGTGGTTGAGAGCGAGCAGGCCGGTCAACGAGCCGCCCGCCACCGTGGTGTTGGGGCCCTTGATGCGGTGCCAGATGGCACTCTGTCCGGCCGCCCGGTTCATCACGGTGTTCGGGAAGCGGGCGGCCTCCACGTGGTAGGGGCGCTCCCCGGTGAGGGAGTCCCTGGTGAAGTCCATGATGCTCTGGACGCTGCCGGAGCCGGTGCCGAGAACCAGGGCGGTCTGCTCGGGCCGGGCCGCGAGTTCCTCGGCGACGGCCTCGACGACTCCGCCGACGGCGGTGACGGCGAGCGCGGTCACCCGGTCCATGGTCCGGGTGCCCTTCTTGCCGAGGTACTGGGCGGCGGTGAAGTCCGGTACCAGGGCGGCCTGCTGGAAGGGAACCTCATGGATGTCGCGGTCGAGGGCGGCCACGGCGTCGCGTCCCTCGGCGAGCCCTTTCCGCAAGGGGGCGTTGCCGACGCCGTAGGGGGAGATCGCCGACCAGGCGGAGATGACGAGGGACGACATCAGGCAGCCTCCTTGACGGGCTCCGCGTGAACCGCGCGTTCCGAGCCGGACACGCGGTCCACGCGGCCGAGGATCACCACGGCGTTGTTGCCGGCGAAGGCGAGCGCGTTGTTCTGCACGACGTTCAGGACGGCCGGACGGGCCTCGTTCGGCACGCAGTCCACCGCGCACTCGGGGTCCGTCTCACGGTGGTTGAGGGTCGGCGGGATGAAGTTCTCGGTGATGGCGAGGGCGCAGGCCGCCGCTGCCAGGGCGCTGGCCGCCCCCATGGAGTGGCCGAGCATCGACTTGATGGAGACCGTGGGTGGCGGGGCGTCGAAGACCTGCCGGATCGCGCCGGCCTCCGTCACGTCGTTGGCCCGCGTCCCCGTGCCGTGCGCGGAGATGAAGTCGATGTCCTCCTGCGCCACGCCGGCGTTGCGGTGCGCGATCTCCATGCAGCGGGCGAGGCTGTCCTGGTCCGGCGACACGGGGTGGTGCGCGTCGCAGTTCAGTCCGTAGCCCAGCACCTCGGCGTAGATCCGCGCCCCGCGCGCGAGGGCGGAATCGAGGCTCTCCAGAAGGAGGACACCCGCTCCCTCCCCGGTGAGGATGCCCTTGCGGTCGATGTCGAAGGGCTGGCAGACCTCCGGAGCGATGGTGCCCAGGCGGTAGAAGCCGGTGAACGTCTTGCGGCAGACGGCGTCGGCGCCGCCGCACAGTGCGGTCTCCACCTCGCCGTGCCGGATGGCGTCGAAGCCGCTGCCGATCGCGTAGTTGCCGGCGGCGCAGGCGGTCGGGATGGTGAGGGCCTCGACATCGACCAGGCCGAGTTCCCGGACGATACCGCTGGACAGGCGCCCGGCCTGCGCCCTGCGCGCCAGACCGGGCGACAACCGCTCGGGTCCTTCGTCCAGTTGGATGCCGGCCAGGGTGTCGAGATCGCGCGACTCGGCGTCGGTGGTGCCGATCGAGACCAGCACCCTGCGCTCGCGCAGGTCCCGCGCGGTCAGACCGGCGTCCGCGACAGCCATGTTGGCCGCCGCGACGGAGAACTGGGTGGCCCGGCCCAGCTCCTGGGGGTCGACGTGGTGGATCCACTCGGTGGGCACGAAGTCGGTCACCTCGCATGCGTTGGCATGCGCGAAGCCGGTCGTGTCGAAGGCCGTGATGGGCTTGACCTCGCTGCGGCCGGACTTCAGTCCGTCCAGGAAGGCCGGGGCTCCGAGCCCGATGCTGGTGACCGCGCCGAGTCCGGTGATGACCACCCGGCGCGGCCGCTGCTCCTCGTCGTACACCATGCTCTCCCGTCGTGTCCGTCAGGCCGCGGTTGCTAGTTGGTCCGGGCGAGCTTGGCCGCGACGGCCTCGCCGACGACGGTCACGACGCTGTCCAGGTCGACCATGCGGGAGAGTTCGGCCTGGTCGATGTCGGCGCCGAAGGCCCGCTCCAGCTGGGAGAGGATCTCGATGGCGCCCATCGAGTCCGCCTCGTGGTCCTCCTTGAAGCGGCTGGTGCCGGTCATGTCCTCCGGTTCGATCTCCAGGATGTCGCAGATGATCTCCTTGATCCTGGCGCGGTCCTCGGCGTTGAGCTCATTCGTTGTTGTCATGCCGACGATGCTGGCGGACCGCGCTGATCCCTCGCTGACGAGTCACTGACCGCCCGCTGACAGGCTCCGCCCCAAGGTCTTGTGTCCCGCGGTCCTGTGCGGAACTACGTGAGGAACGGCTGGAGTTCGGGAAGCTCGGCGTGATGCTCGACGAGCCATTCCCAGTAGCCGGGCACCGTGCGCGCGTATGCGCAGTAGTAGTCGCGGACCGCATCCACGAGGCGGCGCAGCGTCTCCTCGGTGACCGCGCCGCGGCGCCACACCAGGAGCATCTCGACGAGCTCGGTGTCGGGGAGCGGCTGCAGGCGTACGTCGGCGGTGGCACCGGAGGGCGTGGCCAGGGCCGTGGCTCCCCTGTCGTGCACCCACGTCATCGCCTCGCGCTGCGTGCTGACCTGGTGCAGCACCGTGGCGGGACCGGCCCGGCCGAGCCGGCCGAGCAGCCGCTCCTCGACGGTGTGCAGCCAGTGGTGGCGCGAGTAGCGCACCCAGACCCGTCCGACCCGGTCGCCGTCCGCGGGCAGCGCGAGCCAGACGGGCTCGCGCACGACGACCGCGCTGGCGAGGGCGGGATCGGCCACGTCGGACGCGTGGCCGGACGGCAGGGCGAGGCCCGGCACCAGGGCCACGGAGAGCGCGCCGCGGCGCACGCCCGCCACCGCGGCGGCGGGTGAGAGGGTCTCGGTCGCCACGGTGGTGTCGGGCAGCACGCTCTTCAGGGCGTCGCCGAGGGTGGGCGGGGTCCATTCGGTGTTGCCCAGGCGCAGTCGGCCGGCGGTGGCACAGCTCGCCTGGGCGACGACCTCGTCGGCACGCTGCACGAGATCGTCGAGCAACGGGATCAGCCGTTCCCCCAGAGGGGTCGGCGTGACGCCGGTTCGGGACCGCACGAACAGGGTGCCGCCGACTGCCCTTTCGATACGTTTGAGCTGGGCGGTGAGACTCGGCTGGGGGAGATTGAGTTCGCTGGCGCCGCGCGAAATGCTCCCGGCTTCACTAATGGTGACGACGATCCGCGCATGCCTTAGTTCGATGTCCATGAGCCGCCTTACGTCCCAGAGCGGACATACGGAATCCGCCCTTTCCGGGACCTGTTCGGAAGTCCAGGAGCCGGAAGGGGCGGAGAATCCACTGCCGATCCACGTTAACCGCGACGCGGGAGGACGGACAGTCGCCTATTGCCGTACTTCAATATCCCTTCAGCATTACCTCAGTATTCCCTCAGCAGGACTTCAGCGGTGGGCGAGAACCTGCCGTGGTTCACCGAGTCTGGGGTCCTGTTCCAGGATCGCCTGATAGGCATGGTGCAGTGCGCGGCCCGGTTCGAGCCCCATGTCGTCCACGAGCCTGCGGCGCGCGCGATGAAACACATCGAGGGCTTCGGCCTGCCGCCCCGCGTGGTAGAGCACCAGCATCAACAACTCGCTCAGTCGCTCCCGTTCGGGATGCTCGGCGGCCGTCCCGCGCAGTTCCGGCAGTGAGATCCGGTGCGGGTCCACCGCCAGCCGCGCGGTGATCAGATCCTCGTACGCGGTGATCCGCTGCTCCTCCAGATCGGCCGCCGCGATCCGTACCCGAAGTCCGTCGTGGACGTCGCTCAGGGCGGGACCGCGCCACAGGGACAGGGCCTCTTCCAGCACGACGGCGGCCAGCGCGGGGTCGCCCGTCACCAGGTCGGCACCGCTGCGTGCCTGCTCACGGAAGCGGTGGGCATCCACAGAGCCGGCGGGGACGTCGAGTTGGTAGCCGCCGCCCACGGTGCGGATCAGCTCGTCGCCGCGCAGGCCCGTGATCGACCCCAGATGTTTGCGCAGCCGGCCGACGCTGGCCTGCAACGCGTTGCGCGCATTGGTGAGAGTGCGGCTCGCCCACAGCTCGTCCTCGAGCTGGTCCGCCAGGATCGTGCGGCCCGGCGAGAGCGCGAGCAGGGCGAGGATCGCCGTCAGACGCTTCGACACCACGGCGTGCTGCCGGGTGCCGTACCGCACAGAAACAGAACCGAGAACCAGTATGTCCACTGAGAATGCCCCCGTATTCGTCGGTCGGTGGAGGCCAAATATCGCCCGTGTCCACCGGTCGGGGGAAATACCATTCGCGCCACCGACAAGCATCCGGATGGTATGGCCACAGCGGGAACAGGCCTGCCGAGTACGCGCACGCGCCCCGGCACCCCTTGCCGCGCGTACGGCGTGCGGGCATAATTCCGAACCTCACTGACGGTTCGCTGACGCCGATGGATCCCGGCCACCGAACCGTTTCAACCGGCGTGTTTCAGCGCCCGCTTAACAACCTGTCGCGCTCCTTGGCCGGTTCCTAGGCTCCTCCCGTGTACGGGAAATCGGTCAGCGAACAGGAGTCGACCCATGCTCAACAGACTTGTGATTGTCGGCGGCGGAACAGCGGGATGGATGACGGCCTCGTACTTCAAGGCGGCATTCGGGGACCGGATCGACATCACGCTGGTGGAGTCCGGCAATGTCGGCACGGTCGGTGTCGGTGAGGCGACGTTCAGTGACATCCGGCACTTCTTCGAGTTCCTCGGGCTCAAGGAGAGGGACTGGATGCCGGCGTGCAACGCGACGTACAAACTCGCCGTCCGGTTCGAGAACTGGCGCGAGAAGGGCCACTCCTTCTACCACCCCTTCGAGCAGATGCGATCGGTCAACGGCTTCCCGCTGACCGACTGGTGGCTGCGCGGGGGCCCCACGGACCGGTTCGACAGGGACTGCTTCGTGATGCCCTCCGTCATCGACGCCGGGCTCAGCCCCCGCCACCTGGACGGCACGCTGATCGACCAGCCCTTCGTCGAGGGCGCGGACGAGATGCAGGGCCTGACGATGTCCGAGCACCAGGGCAAGACGCAGTTCCCCTACGCCTACCAGTTCGAGGCGGCCCTGCTCGCCAAGTACCTGACGACGTACGCGGTGGAGCGCGGCGTCACGCACATCACGGACGACGTCCAGAAGGTCAATCTGGACGAGCGCGGCTGGATCTCCGGTGTCACCACGGCCGAGCACGGCGACATCGAGGGCGACCTGTTCGTCGACTGCACCGGGTTCCGCGCACTGCTCCTGAACAAGGCCCTAGAGGTCCCGTTCGTCTCCTACGCGGACACCCTGCCCAACGACAGCGCGGTCGCCCTCCAGGTCCCGCAGGACATGAAGGCACGCGGCATCCTGCCGTGCACCACCGCCACCGCCCAGGACGCCGGCTGGATCTGGACGATCCCGCTGATGGGCCGCATCGGCACCGGCTACGTGTACGCCAAGGACTACTTGTCCCCCGAGGAGGCCGAGCGCACCCTGCGCGAGTTCGTCGGCCCGGCCGCGGCCGATGTCGAGGCCAACCACATCCGCATGCGGATCGGCCGCAGCGAGAACTCCTGGGTCAACAACTGCGTCGCGATCGGCCTGTCCAGCGGCTTCGTCGAGCCCCTGGAGTCCACCGGCATCTTCTTCATCCACCACGCCATCGAACAGCTCGCCAAGAACTTCCCCGACGAGTCCTGGAGCCCCGTCCAGCGGCAGCTCTACAACGACTCGATCGCCCATGTCATGGACGGCGTACGGGAGTTCCTCGTCCTGCACTACGTCGCCGCCAAACGCGACGACACGCAGTACTGGCGAGACACGAAGACCCGGCGCATACCGGACGGGCTGGCGGAGCGCATCGAGACGTGGAAGACCCAGCTCCCCGACACGGAAACGGTCTTCCCCTACTACCACGGCCTGCCGCCCTACTCGTACATGTGCATCCTGCTCGGCATGGGCGGAATCGAACTGAAGCCCTCACCGGCCCTCGCCCTGTCCGACCCGGGCCCGGCGGAGCGGGAGTTCGCGGCGATCCGCGACAAGACACGCCGGCTGACCGAGACACTGCCGAAGGCGTACGACTACTTCGCCGCGCAGCACTGACCAGCGGAAAGGTGCTGCGCAATGGACTTCCTGCAACCGTTGGGCCACGCCGCGCACCTGGCGGCGCTGCTCGCCGTGGTTCTGCTGCTCGCCCGCGTGGGCCGTAGCGTGGCGCGCCGGCTGCGCCAGCCCGAGGTGATCGGCGAGATCGTGGTGGGGCTGCTCTCCGGGCCCGCCGTGCTCCGTCTGCTCGGCCAGGACACCTTCGACGCCGTACTGCCCGGCTCCGCCCTGGAGGCGCTGAAATACGTCGCCAAGGCCGGGCTCGTACTGTTCCTCGTCGGGCTGGCCCATGAACTGCGGGCCCGTTCCGGCGCCGAGCGGCGCGCCACCCTCTGGCTGGCGGCCGGATCGCTGGTCCCACCGCTGTTCGCGGGCACCCTGCTCGCCGGGTTCGTGCTGCTCCAGGACGACCCCGCGGTGCGCGGGAACGCCACGCTGCCCGCGTTCGTGCTGATGGTCGCCGTCACGATGTCCATCACGGCCGTACCCGTCCTGGCCCGCATACTCGCCGACCGCGGCATGAGCACCACGTCGGCCGGACGGCTCGCGCTGTCCGCGGCCGTCGCGATCGACTCGGTCGGCTGGCTGCTGTGCATGCTCGCGATCAGCCTGAACGCCGGAAGCGCGACGGGCTTCCTGCACTCCGTCCTCGGCATCGGGTTGGGTGCGGCGGGCGCGCTCGCCGTGCGGTTCGGGATGCGGGTGACGGCCGTGGGACGGGCGTGCGCGCTGCGGCCACGGACCGCCACCGTGGTGCTCGGTGCGGCGGCGCTGGCCGTGGCACTGACCGTGGAGCACTTCGGCATGACGGCGATCCTCGGCGCCGCCCTGGTGGGTCTCGCGATCCCGACGGGCGACGACACCCCGTGGACGCCGGTCGTGGCGAACCTGACCCGGGCCGGGCGGGCGCTCGTACCCGCGTTCTTCGTCGTCACCGGGATCACCGTGCTCGACAAGGCCTTCACCCAGCTCTCCTGGGCACTGCTCGTGACGACCCTCGTGCTCGCCTGTGCGGGCAAGGGGATCGGCGGCTACCTCGGAGCGCGTCTAGGCGGTCAGCCACCCGGCGCGTCCCGCCGGATCGCGGTGCTGATGAACGCGCGCGGGCTCACCGAACTGATCGTGCTCCAGGCCGGCTTCAGCGCGGGGATCCTCACAGCTCCCCTGGTGCTCGCGCTGACCCTGATGGCGGTGGCCACCACCGCCGCGACGGGTCCGCTGCTCGGCCTCCTAGACCGCGGTGCGAGCGGACCCGAGCCCGCTCGCACCCCCGAACCGGTCGCCGCGGCGGCGGAAAGCGGTACCCGATGACCCGGTCCAGCGTCCGGACGACAACGGCCACCACCCCGTCCGACGACTTCCGCACGATGATGGGCAGCTTCCCCACCGGGGTCGCGGTGATCGCCGCGGAGGATCTCGACGGCACCCCGCGCGGCATGACCTGCTCGTCGGTGTGCAGCGTCGCCCTGACCCCGCCGACCCTCCTGGTGTGCCTGCGGGACGGCAGCCCCACGCTCCAAGCCGTTCTCGCCTCGGGTGAGTTCACCGTGAACCTGCTGCACGAGGACGCCCGGAGCGTCGCCGAACTGTTCGCCTCGGGGGACCCCGAGCGGTTCCGGGTCACCCACTGGGAGCGGACGGCCGGCGCCGCCGGACCGCACCTCCCACGGCACGCGCACACGATCGCCGACTGCACCGTGTCCCTGACCCAGCGCATGGGCGACCACGTGACGGTCTTCGGAACGGTGCGGCGCATCAGCCGACCGAGCGGGCGGCCCCCGCTCCTGTACGGGCTACGGCAGTTCGCCGCCTGGCCCACAACCCCCTGACCACCGGGTGCGGGGCGCGCCCGCCTCCCCCGGAGGCACGCCCCGCACCCCCGATCCTGCCCTGCCTATCCAACGCCCCTAAGGACACCCATGAACGGGACACAGGACCCGCCCGCCCAACCAGTCGTCCGCCTCGAATCCGTCAGCCGCCTCTACGGCGGACCCAAGAACCGGGTGACGGCACTCGACAACGTCAGCATCAGCCTGGAGAGGGCTACCTTCACCGCCGTCATGGGCCCCTCCGGATCGGGTAAATCCACCTTCCTGCACTGCGCCGCGGGCCTTGACCGGCCGACGTCCGGGTCGGTGCACCTGGACGGGGTGGACCTCGCCCCGCTGCGTGAGAAGTCCCTGACCAAGTTCCGCCGCGAGCGCATCGGCTTCGTCTTCCAGGCGTTCAACCTCCTGCCCGCGCTCAGCGTCGTGGACAACGTGACGCTGCCGCTGCGCCTGGCGGGCACCCGCCCCAAGAAGGCCGTCGTCGACGAGGTCCTCGAACAGGTCGGTCTGTCCGACAAGCGGCGCAGCCGTCCCGGTGAGCTGTCCGGTGGTCAGCAGCAGCGCGTCGCCATCGCCCGGGCACTCGTCACCCGGCCCGCGGTGATCTTCGGCGACGAGCCGACCGGCGCCCTGGACACACGTACCGCCGCCGAAGTGCTCACGCTGCTGCGGCAGTCGGTGGACGTGGTGGGACAGACGATCGTGATGGTCACCCACGACCCGGTGGCCGCCGCATACGCGGACCGGGTCGTCTTCCTCGCCGACGGCCGGCTCATCGGCACGCTCGAGCGTCCGTCCGTCGACCAGGTCACGGAGCAGATGCAGAAACTGGGCACATGGAGCGACCCGTTCGCGCTCCAGGGACCGGACCACGGGGTGCGCCGGTGATCCGCATCGCGCTGCGCACCCTGCGCTTCCACAAGGGCGGCTTCATCGCCTCGTTCGTGGCCCTGTTCTTCGGTGCCGTCATCGTCATCGGCTCCGGCGGGCTCCTGGAGACCGGAATCCACAACGCGGCGCCGCCGCACCGGCTGGCCGCCGCGCCGATCGTCGTCACCGGCGACCAGCGCTACGCCTACACACGGCAGGATCTCGTCTTCCCCGAACGGCTCCACATGGACGCCGAGTGGGCGGACAGGATCGCGGAGGTCCCGGGCGTCGAGGCGGCGGTGCGGGACCTGTCGTTCCCGGCGGCCCTCACCAGGGGCGGCCCGGTCACGGGTCACGGCTGGTCCTCCGCCAGGCTCTCCCCCTACCGGCTCACCGACGGTACGGCCCCCGGCACGGACGGCCGGCTGGTCCTGGGCGAGGACCTGGCGGACCGTACGGGGCTGAAGACCGGCGACCGGATCCAACTCCTCGTCCACGGCGTGGAGAAGAGCTACCAGGTCTCCGGGCTCGCCACCGGTCCCGACGACGGCGTGGACGTCTTCCTCACCGACGCCGAGGCCGCCGAGGTCGCCGACCGCGTCGGCACGACCGACAACATCGGCGTCTTCCCGGCCTCCGGCGCGAACACCCAGGAGGTCGCCGCCGCTGTCCGCGAGGTCGTCGACGGCTCGGCCGTCACCGTGCTGACCGGGGACGAACGCGGCCGCGCCGAGGACCCGGACGTGGTGGCCGACGGCAGCGATCTGGTCCCGCTCGCCGCCGCGTTCGGCGGTCTGTCGGCGATGGTCACCGTGTTCGTGGTGGCCAGCACGCTCGGCCTCTCCATCCAGCAGCGGCAGCGCGAGATGGCACTGCTGCGCACGATCGGTACGACACCGGGGCAGCTGCGCCGCCTCATCGTCGGCGAGACCCTGTTCCTCGCGGTCATCGCCACCGGGCTCGCCACCATTCCGGGCCCCCGCTTCGGACACTGGCTGCTGAACGCGTTCGCGGACGCGGGCGTCGTACCGGAGTCGATCGCCTACCGGGCCGGTTCCGTGCCGGTGATCGTCGGCGTGGGCACGGCGCTGCTCACCGCTGTCGGTGCGGCGTACATCGCGGCGCACGCCGCGGCGCGCACCAGGCCGACCGAGGCGCTGGCCGAAGCGACGCTGCAGCGCCGCTGGTTCAGCGCGTTCCGGCTGGTCGTCGGGCTGCTGTGCCTGGCCGGGGGCGGGGCCCTCGCCTGGGGCACCGCGGGCTCGGCGGGGCCGGACGCGGCCGGGGTCGCCACTCCGGCGGCGATGGTGTGGGCGGCGGCGTTCGGTCTCCTCGGACCCGTCGTCGTACGCGCCATGGTGGCCGTGCTGCGCCGTCCTGTCAGCAAGGTGTCCGGGCTCGCCGGTGAACTCGCCGCGCACAACGCGCGGGCGCGCACGGCCCGCCTCGCGTCGGCCGTGATGCCGGTGATGCTGGCGAGCGGTCTGGCGGTCGGCCTGATCTACATGCAGACCACGCAGTCCGACGGTGCCCAGCGGGCATTCGACGAGAACCTGCGCGCGGACGTCGTCGTGACATCGGCCTCCGGTGGTCTGCCGCTCGGCCTCGTCGACACGGTACGCAGGCAGCCGGGGGTGGCGGCGGCGTCCGCGCAGATCCCCACGACCGGCTACATCGAGCCGGACGAGCCGATGCGGCCGAGCGAGGGCGAGGACAAGGGCCCGCAGCCCACCGAGCTGTCGATGCAGGGAGTCACGCCCGACGGCCTGGACCGCACGACCGCGTACCACGCCGCGACGGGCAGCCTCACCGCCCTGAGCGGCGACTCCGTGGCGCTGCCCGCCACGTACGCCAAGGACCGTGAGCTCGGCGACCTGGTCCCGATGCGGCTCGGTGACGGCACGCAGGTCAAGCTGAGGCTGGTCGCCACGGTCGACGGGCGGCGCGGTTACGAGACCGCGCTCGTCCCGGCGTCGGTACTCGTCGGGCACACGGACGGCGGGCTCGTCCCGCAGATCCTGGTGCGCGCCGCCGCCGGCACGGACCCGGCCCGGCTGAGCGCGTCACTCTCCACGCTGGCGAAGCAGCAGCCCGGCCTCCAGGTGGTCGGACGGGAGGTCCTGGAGGCGGCGCAGGCCGACGCGGACGACACCCAGGCGTGGATGGCGTACCTGGTCCTCGGAGTCGTCGTCGGCTACTCCACACTCGCCCTGATCAACACACAGATCCTCGCTACGACCGAGCGACGCAAGGAGTTCATGCTGCAACGTCTCATCGGGGCCACGCGCCGCCAGGTCCTGCAGATGATGACGGTCGAGGCGTCCCTGGTGGCCCTGGCCGGCATCCTCCTCGGTCTCCTGGTCGCCGGGGCGACGCTGGTGCCGCTGAGCATGAGCGTCCTCGGCACCGCGCTGCCCGGCGGCTCGCCGTGGATCCTCGTCGCGGTGGTGGCCGGAGCGGCGGCGCTGACCCTCACGACGACCTTGCTGGCGGCGGGCGCCGTACTGCGCGGCAGGCCCGGGGACATGGCCGGCATCAAGGAGTAGCGGAGCACACGCCGTCGGCGGTGCCCGGCACGGTGGTTCGTGCCGGGCCCCGCCGACGGCGTCGCAGCGGGGTGCGCACAGCGGTGCGCGGAGAACACGTCCCGGCGCCGGGGCGGAGGGATCGACGGAACCTCAGGCGGCCGGAGTCGTGCGTGCCGTCAGGTCGGTCACCGGGCGCGGCTCACGGTGGCCCACCGCCGCGCCGGCCGGGCGGCGGCGGGCCGGGACGCCCACGGCGGCCGGTTTCGCCGGGCGGGGGGAGATTCCCTTGAGGAGGGCGACGCCGAGCGGGGTCAGGGTGTGCAGCACCGTGTTGCGGATGCGGCGGGTGGTGATGAGGCCCGCCCGGCGCAGTACCGCGGTGTGCTGGCTGGCGCCCGCCGCCGAGATGCCGAGCCGGTCCGCCAGCTGGCTGGTGGTGCAACTGCTGCGCAGGGCGTGCAGCGCGGCGGCCCGGGTCTGCCCGACCAGGGCGCCGAGCGACTGGCCACTGTCGTCCGGCTCGTCCCACAGCCCGGTCGCCTGGTGGGTGTCGGGCGGCGCGGCGAAGGCGAGCACGACCGGACCGTTGTCGTCGAGGCGGCGGGTGACCCTGCCCGGCCGGTGTGCCAGGAACACGGACGGAGCGAGCACCAGACCGCGCCCGTCGAGACGGATGTCCTCGTCGGGGCCGTCGTGGATCTCAAGGACCGGAGCACGCCAGGTGATCTTGGAGTGCAGGGTGGTCAGGAGCAGTTCCACCCCGCCGGCCATCAGTACGCGGCCGCGGGCCTCGCACTCGGCCTCCAGGTAGGCCCGTACATGCTCCCAGTACGGTGCCACGGCGACCCGCCACACCAGCGACAGATCGCCGGCCGCCGGGTGGAAGGGCGGACCGGGCGCGTTCCGCGCGGTGGAGGCGTCGGTGCCGACGCAGCGGCCACCGCGTTCGATGAGGTCGATCAGCCCGTCGAGTCCGGGGGCGGCGCTGCCGCCGGTCAGCGGGAGCGGCCACTGGGTCAGCCGCTCCCCGACCTGGCTGCGCCAGCGGGCGAACGGCGCACCGACGCCGCGCCCGAGCAACCCGTACGCGAAGGCGCTCTCCACGAGCGGGCCGACGGTCGTTCTCAGGCGGACCCGAGCGAAGTCAGCAGGGATGAAGTGGATTCGTTGCATGGTGATGCCCCCGTGGTCGCGCTGCTGGCGGCAACCGCCGCTCAGGTCGACTTGCCGGTGAGGGAGATGAAGACGTCGTCGAGGGTGGGTCTGCGCAGGGCGAAGTCGGCGACGTCGACACCTGCCTGGCGCAGCGCTGCCGCAGCGGTCTCGATGCTCTGTATGCCGTCGCTCAGGACGATCGACACGGTGCCGTCGACGAGGTCCGCGGACGGCTCGCCGGGGGCGACGCGGCGCAGCGCGTCGGCAGCCCGCGCCACGCTCTCCGGCCGGGTGAGGGACACTTCGAGCCGCTCCTCACCCGCTGTGCGTTTGAGCTCCTCCGGGGTGCCCTCGGCGATGACCCGGCCGGTGTCGATGACCGCGATCCGGTCGGCGAGGACGTCGGCCTCCTCCAGGTACTGGGTGGTCAGGAGCACGGTCACACCGTCGGCGACCAGCTCCTTCACCGCGTCCCACAGCCGGGAGCGGCTGACCGGGTCGAGGCCCGTCGTCGGCTCGTCCAGAAAGAGGACGGACGGCCTCGCCACCAGACAGGCCGCCAGGTCGAGGCGGCGCCGCATACCGCCCGAGTACGTGCGCGCCGGGCGGTCGGCGGCCCCGGTCAGCTCGAACCGGTCGAGCAACTCGGCCGCCCGAGCGCGCGCGGCACCCCGGCCCAGGTGGGTCAACGTACCGATGAGGACGAGGTTCTCCCGTCCGGTGAGCATGTCGTCCACCGCCGCGTACTGTCCGGCGAGCCCGATGCGCCGCCGTACCTCGGCCGGCTGACGCACCACGTCGTAGCCGGCGACCCGGGCCCGGCCGCCGTCCGGTTCGAGCAGGGTCGAGAGCATTCTGACGGTGGTCGTCTTGCCCGCCCCGTTCGGACCGAGCAGGCCGAGCACGGTTCCCGACGGCACCGCCAGGTCGACTCCGCCCAGCGCTTGCCGTCGCTCGTACCGCTTGGACAGGCCCTCGGCCTCGATCGCCCATTCCACCGCTGCCACCGCTGCTCCTCCGCCCTGACTCGGCCGGGCTCGTCAGGCGGCCGGAGCGTCGGCGGACGGGCCGCGCAGGCTGCGCGGGCGCAGGTCGGTCCAGTGCTCCTCCACATACGCGAGCGCCTTGTCGCGCGAGCTCTCGCCGAGGGCCACCGTCCAGCCTCCGGGGCGCTCCGCGAAGGCGGGCCACAGGGAGTGCTGGCCCTCGTCGTTGACCAGCACGAGGAAGGTTCCGTCCGGGTCGTCAAAGGGGTTCGCCACGTCACACACTCCAGGTCGGGTCGGTTTCGATCGCCGGTTGTCGTCCACCGGCTCTTCGAGGATCTCGACCCGCGCTGACGAAACGCTGACCGCTCACTGATGTGCGCCGCGGGCGACCTGGTGGTGGGCGGCCGGTCCCGTTCAGGCCACGCGCGACCTCGTCGCCGCGACGTCACGCTTGCCGTTGGCGTTCACGACGATCTCCGGCACGGTGTGCACGGCCTCCGGCACCAGGGCGGAGGGCAGCACCGTCGTGAGCGCGGAGCGGACGGCGTCGGCCAGGCCGTCGACGCCGCTCGCCGCGACAGGCCGTACGAACAGCTCCAGCGTGTCGATCGGGCCGCGCACGACGTCGAACACCGCGTCGGCGACACCCGGCACGGACAGCACGTGGTGGCGGAGTTCCCCGAGTTCGATCCGGTGCCCGTTGACCTTCAACTGGTCGTCCGCGCGCCCGAGGTAGAGCAGCGTGCCGTCGGGCCGCAGCTCCACCGTGTCGCCCGTGCGGTAGGCACGCCCGGCCGCCCCGCCGAGCTCGGCCTCGTCGATGAACCGCTCGCCCGACGGCTGCGGGCCCAGGTAGCCGGCCGCGACCGCGCGTCCGGCGATGACCAGTTCACCCGGGCTGCCCTGCCCCACCGGACGCAGTTGGTCGTCCACGACGTACGCCCGGGTGTTCCAGGCGGGCCGGCCGATCGGCACGGTCGGCGTCGCGGGCAGCGTCGTACGGTCGAAGGGGAACGCACAGCAGCCGATGGTGGTCTCGGTCGGACCGTAGTGGTTGACGAGCCGGACCCCGTCGAGGCGGTCGCCCAGGGAGGCGATGAGCGCCGGGTCGAGGCCTTCGCCGCCGAACATCAGCAGCCGTGTCACCCGGTCGTAGCGGGGTGGCTGTGCGAGGACGTCGAAGAAGCGGGCGTGCGAGGGAGTCATCTTCACGAACGTGTACTTCTCCGGGCGCTCGCCGAACAGTGTCTTCTGGTCCCACAACCCGGCGACGGTCACGACGGTGCGGCCCTGCGCGAGCGGGACCCACAGCGACGTCATCGCCAGGTCGAAGCCGAGGCTGCCGAACAGGGGGCTGCCGGTCCCCTCGGAGCCCACCAGCTCGCCGCACCACGAGACGTAGTTGGCGAGCGAGGCGTGCGGCACCCGGACGCCTTTGGGGATGCCGGTCGAGCCGGAGGTGAACACGACGTACGCGATGTCCTCCGGGCCCGGCAGGGTGGCGCCGCGGTCGGGGGCGTCGGCGTCAGGCAGGGCCGCGATGTCGATGAACGGTATGGATCGGGCGGGCAGTCCCTCGGTCGCGTCGGGTCCCGAGTGCAGCAGCGCGGTGGGAGCGGCGCCGGCGAGTACGGCGGCGACGCGCTCGCCGGGGTGCTCCGGGTCGATGGGCACATAGGCCGCGCCGAGCGCCATCACCGCGAGGGCTCCCGCGACGGTGTCCGGGGTCCGCGCGGCGATGAGGGCCACCCGGTCCCCCGCGACGACGCCCGCCTCGTCCAGGGCGGCGGCCACGACGAGGGCCCGCCGCCACAACTCCCGGTAGGTGAGCGCACGGTGGGCCGACCGCACCGCCACGGTGTCGGGCCGGGTCCGCACATGCCGTACGACCATGTGGACGACGGACGCCTCCTCGACGGGGCGCACCGCGCCGGACACCGAGCTGGGGTGGGGTACATGGACCATGACGGGGGCTCCTGGGTGCGGACGGGGCAGGGACGGCGGCGCGGTCTTCCGGACGATCGCCAGCGTAGGAACACGCGGCCGCCCGGACCACGCTCTTAAGCCCCCGCCGAAACTCACCGGTCAGCCGTCGAAGGCGACGGCCACCAGAAGCCCGTCCCTCGCGAGCCAGCGGCCGGTGAAGTCACGCCGGTCCGGGACCAGGACGGTGGCTCGGAAGGTGTGGTCGGCCGGGTCGAACGCCACCGACACGTCCCGGAAGGTCAGTTCGGTCCCGGTGTCCGGGAACCACGCCTTGTAGACCGCTTCCTTCGCACAGAACAACAGCCGGTCCCAGCAGGCGAGTCGGGGGTGTGACGCCTCCAGCGCCGCCAGCCGTTCGCGTTCCCCGGGCAGCGAGACCGTGCCGAGCACACCCTCGCGCAACGGGCGCCAGGGCTCGGCGTCCACCCCCAGTGCGCGCACGTCGTACTGCCGCGCCACGACGGCGGCCCGGTATCCCCGGCAGTGCGTCATGCTCCCCACGACCCCGTCGGGCCAGCGCGGCACCCCCCGCGCGTCCGGTATCAGGGGCACGGGGGCGTGGCCGAGCGCGGACAGGGCGCGGCGGGCGCAGTGCCGGACCGTGGTGAACTCGCGGCGTCGCCCCTCGCCCACCCCGGCGACCGCGGCCCGCTCCTCGGGGTGCAGGGCGTCGTCCGCCGCGTCGGCGCGGGCCTCGGCCCCGGCAACGTACGACGGCAACAGCCTCTCGATCAGTGGCCGTTGCACAGGATGCCCAGCACCGCGGCGCCCAGCACCGTGTCCGGGTCCGCGAGGTCGAAGGGCAGGTCGAAGTGGTGGCGTCCGGGTACGACGAGATCGGTCACCTCGGTGCCGCCCGCGCGGGCGGCATCGACGAACCGGTGGTGCTGCGCGGTGAACGCGTCCGTCTCGTTCTCGCCCAGGGCGACGACGAGCCGGGGAAGCCGGGTGGGCATGCGGTGCAGCGGGCTGCAGTCGCGGGCCTCGTCGGCGTCCATGCCGAGGGCGTCGTTGACGTAGGTGTGCCGCAGGGGCTCCAGGTCGTAGACGCCACTGATCAGCGTCGCGGAGGTGATCGTTCCGGAGAGGCGGAGGGCGTCGGCGTCCAGGAGCGTGCTCGCGACGAGGTGGGCCCCGGCGGAGTGACCGCCGAGGTGAACGGCCCTGGGCGCCATGGGCAGTTGGGCCCGGCGGGTGCAGATACGGCGCAGTGAGTCGCCGACGGCCGCGGTGATCGCGCGCAGGCGGTGCCGCGGCGCCAGGCCGTAGCCGAGCGCCGCGAAGGAGATGCCGGCGGCCAGGAAGTCCCGTGCGGCGAAGGCCGCTTCGGACTTGCTGAGCTCCTGCCAGTAGCCACCGTGCACGAACACGAACAGGGGGGCGTGCGGGTCGGGCGCCGGGAACAGGTCGAGCCGCTGCTCGGGCAGGGGGCCGCAGGACACGTCCAGGTGGACGGGGAGATCGGCGCGGGCACGGGCGCTGTCGGTGGCGTATCGGGCGAGGTGGACGTCGAGGTCGGTGACGCGCGAGCTGGGCGAGTACTCCCGGTCGAGCCCGGTGCGTGCCGTGTCGGGCGCGGTCACGGCAGTGGGGTCCAGACCTCGGGCAGCATCCGGCGCAGGGCGGCACGCCACAGGTAACCGGCGCCCTCGGATCCGGCGGTGCCCACGGCCGTGCCGAGGAAGCGCTCGGCAAGCACGGCGTGCCGGGCTCGCCAGACGGCCGCGGCGTCGTCGAACTCGAGGAGGGCCAGCCGCACTCGTTCGGCGGCCGCCCGGTCCGCGCACGTGTCGACGAAGTCCCGGTAGGCCTCGGCCACCGTCCGTTCCCCGAGCCGCGCTTCGAGCCGCGCCCGGTCCTCCTCGGTGAAACCGCCCGTGGTCAGGTAGCGGGAGTCGCGCAGGCCGCAGAGGAACTCGATCTCGCGGAACTGCGCGGACTGGAATCCGCTGGCGTCGCCCAGTGCTGTCCTGATGCCCTCGAACGCGGCCGGGGTCAACGTCGCGAGCCCGTCGAAGTGCCGGGTCAGCGTGGCCATCAGCCGCGGCAACGGGGCCGCCCTGCGTACGGCCCTGTCCGCGTCGCCCGTGTCCAGGGCCGCGCGTATCTCCTCCAGATGGCGCAGGGCGACGGCGAAGAGGATCTCGCAGGACTGGTGTGTGGCCAGGAAAAGGACGTGGTCCACATCGTCGTCGTGGACGCGGGCAGTCCGCAACAGCTCGTCGAGCCGAAGCACTTGGCCGTAGGGCGGGGCGGCGGTCTCGGCAATCACGGGGGCCTTCTTCCTCGCGTACGGAAGCTTCCTCGCGTACGGAAGCCGAAAAGGAGCGTCCCGTGAGCGTGCCACGCGACGCCGGACGGATCACCGTGATCAAGCGGAGCCTTAAAAGGCCACCTCCGGCCCCACGTGAGTTCTTCATCTCGCAGTGATGACACCGGCACTGTGCGCAGCGAGGCCGACTTCGCAGAATCTTCCACGGAGCAGCACGCAGCACCACCGAGGCCAAGGAACACACACCACACCAACGAGGGACAAGACATGAACCTGCTTTCCTCCGGCATTCAGTTGAAGGCCGACAGCGCCGTTCCCGCCCGCCCCGCCCGGTCCGCCCGATCCGTCCTCGTGATCGAGGAGCTCGACTCGGCGGCGGACCACATGGTCGCGCTCTCCACGTTCTGCATCCAGGCCGAGAGCGCTGTCCCGGCCGCCGCGCGGAGGGCCGGGCGGCTCGGCGCGTGACCCCTTCCGACGTACGGAAGGACGGGTCCCCCGTGCTCGCTGCGGGGGACCGTGTCCTGGTGGGTTTCAAGAGCCACCTGCGCCCCACGGTCCTGCCGGACGACGCGACGTACCTGGTGTCGCGCCGCGGCGTCACGGCACTGCACGGCCACCCGGCAGAGGTCCTGGTGCCGCTTCTGGACGGTACGCGCAGCCCGCGTGCCGTGCTGCGCGAGGCCGCCCCGGAGCTCGGCATCGAGGACGCCGAGGCGGCACTGCGTGCCCTGGACGGCGCGGGTCTGCTGCGGTTCGACGTTCCCGAACCGCCGCACACGGACCCGGCCGCCGAGGCGTACTGGGACCTGATCGGCCTGGACGGCGGCCGAGCCGCGGCCACCGTCGCGGGCGCCACCGTCGCGGTCGAGGCGCTGCCCGGAGTGGCGGCGGATCCCGTGGCGCGGGCCTGTCGCGCCGAAGGGATCACCATCTCCCCGCCCGGCACCGACGCCGACCTGTCCCTCGTCCTGTGCGACGACTATCTGTCACCCCAACTCGCCGCGGTGGACGCGGCACACCGCGCCGCCGGGCAGCCATGGCTGCTCGCGAAGCTGTGCGGGGCGGACCCGTGGGTCGGTCCGGTGTTCCAACCGGACAACGGCCCCTGCTGGCACTGCCTTTCCGTACGGCTGCGCGGGCACCGCCACTCGGAGGTGCCGGTGCAGCGGGCCCTCGGGCTCGACGGGCCGCTCCCCCGCCCCGTCGCGTCCCTGGCCGCAGGACGCTCTCTCGCCATCGGCATCGCCGTCCTGGAGACGACGAAGTGGCTGGCCGGGGTACGCGATCCGGAGCAGGGCCACATCCACACGATGGACACCGTCCGGCTGCGCACCGCCTCGCATCCGGTGAGTCGACGCCCGCAGTGTCCCGAGTGCGGGGACGCGGATCTGATCGCCCGGCGGGTACGCGCCCCGTTCCGGCCGGTCACCCGCCTCAAGGCCGTCACCGGCGGCAACGGCCACCGGGCGCTGACGGCACAGCAGATGCTCGGCACGTACGGTCATCTGGTGAATCCGGTGACCGGTGTCGTCAAGGAGATCAGAAAGGCGCCCGGCTGCCCGGACTTCGTCACCTCCTACGTCTCCGGTCACAACCTGGCGATGGGGTCCGCGACGCTCGCCGGGTTGCGCTCCGGCCTGCGCGCGCTCAGCGGCGGCAAGGGCCTGAACGAGACGGAGGCCCGGGCCAGCGCCCTGGGCGAGGCGGTGGAGCGCTACAGCGGAACCCGGCACGGTGACGAGCCGGTGGTACGGGACTCCTACCGCGGCCTCGGCTCAGCGGCCGTGCACCCGAACGACTGCCAGCTGTACGCGGACCGGCAGTACGCCCAGCGGGAGCTCTGGAACGCGACCCACTCCCGGTTCCAGCACGTCAGCGCCCCCTTCGACGAGACACTGCCCACCGACTGGACCCCCGTCTGGTCCCTGACCCACAACACCCGGCGTCTGTTGCCCACTTCGATGCTCTACTTCGCGGGCGCGGGAACAGGGACAGACGACGGCCTGTGGGCCGACTCGAACGGCAACGCCGCCGGCGGCAGCCCCGAGGACGCTCTCCTTCAGGGCTTCCTCGAACTGGTCGAGCGGGACGCGGTCGCCCTGTGGTGGTACAACCGCACCCGGCAGCCCTCGGTCGACCTGGACGCCTTCGACGAGTCCTACGTGGAGCGGCTGCGCCACGGATACCGGCGCGTCCACCGGGAGATCTGGGTCCTGGACCTGACCTCGGACTTCGGGATCCCCGTCATGGCGGCGCTCTCCCGTCGCATCGACAAGCCGGCCCAGGACGTCATCTTCGGGTTCGGCGCCCACTTCGACCCGCGGACGGCGCTGCGGCGCGCGCTCACCGAGATGGGGCAACTGCTTCCCGCGGTGTCCGACGTCCTGCCCGACGGGTCCGGATACCGGCTCGACGACCCCGAGCCGACGCGCTGGTGGCGGCACGCCACGGTCGCCAACCAGCCCTACCTGACGCCGGATCCGCAGGTGGCGCCGCGCGGCCCCGGACACTGGCCGACCCCGCACCGCCCCGACCTCCTCGACGATGTGCACGCGATCACCGAGCTGGTCCACGCCACCGGTCTGGAACTCCTGGTCCTCGACCAGCTGCGTCCCGACCTGGGCCTGCCGGTGGTGAAGGTGATCGTGCCGGGCCTGCGGCACTTCTGGGCCCGGTTCGCGCCTGGCCGCCTGTTCGACGTGCCGGTGGCGCTCGGCCGTCTCCGAGAGCCGACCTCGTACGAGAAGCTGAACCCGACACCACTCTTCGTCTGACAGCGGCGGAACATCCTCACTTTCACGCCGACAAGGCCGATCGGAGCCCGGACGATCAATCTGTGACGGCCTCGCTTTCGAGGCCGTCACAGAAGACAAATCCCATTACTCCAGGTCAGCGACGTGGTGGAGTTCAGACGTTGAAGCGGAACATTCAATACAGTGCTCTCACCTGCTGAAACGTCCCTTCGAACGATCGTATCCAGCACCCATCCAGCACCGTCGGGGCCGATCCAACACATCCAGCACGTCCAGCCGCGGAGGCAGACTCCTCCGAGTCCTCAACCGCGGGGCGCATGGCGTTCTGCATGATGTCTCGACAACGATCCCACGCCTCGGGGACGAGGTGACCGTAGATGTCCACGGTGGTCTTGATCGACTTATGGCCGAGCCAGCGCGAGACCTCGCGGATCGGTACACCGTTCGCCATCGCGGTCGAGGCGAAGAAGTGCCGCAGACTGCCGGGCGTGTACTTGGCCTTGCCCTCCAAGTCGACCAGGCCGGCCGACAGGCACGCCTTCTTGAAGTGGTAGCCGTAGGTGGAGGCGGTGGGCATCACGCCCTTGCCACGCTGGCGCGGGGTGAAGAAGACCTCCAGCCGCCGTGGCCTGCCCCGCTGATCGGCGAAGGCCACGGGCACCGGCTTCCACCGCGACATGTGGTCGTCGATCTCCTGCTCGACGAACGAGGCTATCGGAATGTCCCGGTACTCACCCTCCGCCCGGTGCTTGAGCGGCACGAAGATCGTGCGACAGTCATCGCGGCGAGCCTTGGCACTGACCTGCCAGCGGACCCTGACGAAACCAGACCGTCGGCACTCGGTGGAGAAGGCCAGGGCCTCGCTGGGGCGCTGGCCGGTACCCGACTGCAAGTAGACCGCGAGCCGGTACTGCGGTGAGATGTGCTGCGCGATCAGATCGACCTCGCTCAGCGTGGGAATCTCGTCCTCGTCCACCGCGCACGGGGCCGCCCGGGATATCCGGATGCCGCGCGCGGGATTGTCCGGGATGCGTTTGCCAACGACGGCCGCCTCCAGCATCGCGGCCACCATTACCATCCGGTCATTGACCGTGGAGACCGCCAACCCGGCACCGGAGGCATGCACGTCCCTGGCGAACTCCTCGAAATCGCGCCGCGCCAGCCCGGCCAGCATCTTCCGCCCCAGGCGCGGCACGAGATGGTTATGGATGAACCCTTCGTAGTTGCGGCGCGTCGACTCGCCAATAACCCGTCGGTCCAGCCACTCCTGAGCCCAGAGCCGCAACGGCACAAGCCCACGCGCAGGATCGAAGCGAATGCCAGCCTTCTTGTCGTTCTCGACCTTGTCGGCGAAAGCGTCCGCACCATCCGAACCCACCCGACGGGGAAACGACCTCTCCCGCTGCCGCCCGCGCCTGCCTCCCGGCTCCCGGTAGCGCACCGTCCACCCATGTCGACACCTCGGACGATCACAGGGGAAGTTCCGGTCCCGGACATCCTTCTTGCACCTCTGAAAAACGCTCGCCACGCAAGCCCCGATCCTTCGCCCGGCCCGTGCTCGAAACCGTGCACCGCTACCTCATGGCCGAGCAAGATATTCATCACTAATCCGCCCTTTCCGGGGAATGTGGACCTACCCTCCCCCGCAGCCCCGCGGGCCATCGAGTCGGCGAGGGACCTCCTTGCTGTATGCGCTCGCACCCTCCGCTCGCTGGCACGTGATCCGCAGATCCACACCGAAGGCCATACCACGCTATGGTTGATGTATGGCTACCAAGAAGGTGACTATCACTCTCGACGAAACCCTGGTCGAAGCCCTGGCCGGAGCCGCCGAGGAAGAAGGCATCCCACTCTCCCGCCTCGTCGCCGGAGCCGCCGAACGCGAGCTGCGGCTGCGTGCCGGCCGGGCCGTCATCCAGGAGTGGCAGGCCGAACACGGCGCCTTCACCCCGGAAGAGCTCGCCGCCGCCCGCGCAGACCTGGCCGCCGCCGACGCCGAGTACCTCAGCAGTTCGGGAGCCTCAGCCGCGTGAACATCCCCTACCTGTACGACGCCGGGGTACTCATCGCCATCGACAACGACGACCGCCGCATGTGGGCCCGCCACAACCTGGCCCTCGAAGACGGCCGCGACATCCACGTCCCGTCCGTCGTCGTCAGCCAGGCATGGCGGGACTCCCGCCGCCAGGTCAGACTCGGCAAGTTCCTCGCCGGCTGCCACGTCGTACCCGTCGGCCTCGAAACCGCCAAAACCGCAGGCATCCTCTGCGGCAAGGCCGGCACCTCCGACATCGTCGACGCCACCGTCGTGACCATGGCCGCCAGCCTCGGCGCCATCATCTGGACCTCGGACCCGGACGACATCCGCACCCTCATCGACGCCCAGGACATCAAACCCGCCCCAGTCATCCGCACCGTCTAGCAACCGACGAATTCCGACGACCGGCCCATTCGCGTACTAACGGCCTCATTTTGGGGCCACTAAGCTGGGAGTGTCCCGCGTCGAGGGCCCGTGACAGTAGAAGTCGTCGGCTGCGAGTGTCCGGTAGGTGACGCCCTCACAGCTGTTGAGGTCGACGGCGAGCCGAGTCTCTGCTTGCTCCTGTAGGTAGTCACGAACCATGCGTGCGCCACCGCGTTTGCGCTGCCTGTCAATGCCATACGTGATGTCTGAGATCACGCGGTTGGCTTCGATGGCGTAGCGCGTCCCGAGCTCGAAGAGCGTGAAGTGGTTCTTGGCCCGGGCGATGAGCGTGGCGTCCCAGGACACCGGTGGGCTGACGAAGAAACGCAGTTGCACCGTGCCGGAACCATGGAGCGTTCGTGCGTCCAGCCAACTCTCGTGGGATATCCGGTCCAGGTACGGATGCAGGAGCGTGTTCTCGGCGCTGTCTGGACGCTTGTTGCCCTTGATTAAATTGCAACGCTCGCAGACAGGGACGAGGTTAAGCGGATCTACACACAGTGCGGGGAAGAGGCTCTTCGGCATGAAGTGGTCGAGCTGGCGGACGGTGCCCTGTCGGCATAACGGGCATCGTTCGTTGGGTGGAGCGGCCATCAGCTCGTCGCGGATCACCCGTCCCTCGACGGTCTGCATGCCGTTGCCGTACGCCCAGGCCACGAAGGTGCCACCAGCAAATTCGGGAACTGTAAAACCCTTGGAGTCAAGGTCGTGCAGGTTCCTACTAGCGGCGGCATCGCGTAGCACCTGGCCAGCCTTCTGCACGGTGTCGGCCGCCTTGAGCAGCCGCTCGCGCCGCCCTTCCGCCGTGGTGCTGCGGGCGACGCATGCCCGGTAGCTGTCACTCGCCTTGCGCATGGGGATCTTAAGGGGCCACATCAAAGGGGCCCATCCGTCTTCTCTGCGAGGAGGATCCGGACCAGCCCCTTTGCCTCTCCGCCGAGCTTGCCGTCGAAGTGGGCGACAACCTCTTCGTATGAGTCCAGTGCGGCCACCGCTCTGCGGATCTCGGCATAGAAGCCGGACTCCATCACCTCCAGCCCGAATACCTCGTGGGTCAGCACGCCCACGTTCTCACCGTATGTCTCAATCAGCGGGCGCTCGACGCGGCTGCTCTCGCCCTGGCGTATGAGCTTGTAGACACAGGACTGTGGCATCGCCTGCAGGACAACAGGCGAGTGTGTAGCGACCACGGCGACACCATTGCGGGCGGCCAACAGGTTGGACAGCGCCTGTATGAAGGAAGCCAGCAGTGGGGGATGCAAGTGAGCCTCGGGCTCGTCCACCAGGACCAGGGACTGCTCCGCCACGAGGTGCACGAGTTGTGTCATGGTCAGCACCACGATCGCGTGACCTGAGCTCATCCGCCCAAAGGCAGCGGTCAGGTCACGCACGTCGGAGTCCGTAACTTTCATGCCGGCCCGTATGTCGCGGGCGTAGGCCGCGACAGCGGAGTCCGCGAACTGCGGGTCACGGCTCAGCAGCATCATGGCGTCGCGCCAGCGCATGAGGTCGCGCGAGTTGATGACGGCGTGGACTCCAGCGCTGAAAGCCGCTTGCAGTCGTTGCTGCTGGGTGCCGGTGGACAGATCATCGAGCGACGTGCTTTGCAGGCCAACGTAGGTGTACTTCACCGCTGGGGGATCACTCTCCTCGACCACTTCGACGAAGGGATCGAACGCGCTGAAGGTGACCGAGACTACATTCACGAACCGCTCGCCGTTTGTGGACGTGGACGTCGGGAGCACATCCACGCGGCCGAATTCCGCGTACCTCTCGGGCAAGACAACCGCGGCGGCGAGATTCCGCAGCAAGGTTGTCTTGCCAACCCCGTTGCGGCCGATGAGGACGTGGATATTGCTAGACGGCCTGGAGTCAGGATCGACCTTGAAATCAAGAGTGCCATCAGCGCCATGCCCCGGTGCGGTGTAGCGGAACCGGTACTCGGTCAGTCGGACTCCGCCACGGGCGATCCGGTTGAACTGCGCCCTGACCGTCTGTTCCTCAATCGTCCGCAACAGTGACGCGCGGGTCACTGGGTACTGCATAGCGGTCTCAAGAAGGCCGGGATTGTACGCCACGTCAGAGAGCCCTCGGAGGATCTCTTCGCGCCTGTCGTGTCCGAGCTTCTTGATGTTGTCGTAGTAGAGATCGCTCTGCCCGAGTGAGAAGAGTTCACCCGGTGGCGAGCCATCGTAAACCCCGGCACGGATAGGACTGGGGCCATCTTCCTGCCCGGCAACAGCGACCTTGACGAAACCAAGGTTCACCTGCGTCTGCGAGTCTCGGTACCAAAGCGTATAGCTAGTGCGGAAGCCGAAGTCATCCCAGTCATCAACTACTAGGACCGCAGCCTCGGGGCCTGAGCGCACCGGCGTGCCTTGGGGCAGGACAATGAACTTCACCGGGTCGAGCCTCCGATTCTGGGGCGGACACCCGCACTTCGGTCGAACTGAGTTCGAACCCTATCGCCTCGCTCTGACAGCACGATCGCGACGCCCTCGACTCACGACCGTGTACCAGCCTGGCGAATCACGCCGCCGCCCGCACCGTGATCCCGTTTACGTCATATTGCCCCATGATGGACTATTTTTCTTGCATCCTTATACCCACTCTTCCTCTGCGAGCGGCGCTTCATTTAGCTGATCTCGAAGATTCCGCCAATTCGGAATAAATCTCTCCATGAGCTTGGTGAAGCGCTCACCATGATTACGTTCAAGATAGTGCGTCATCTCGTGGACAACGATGTACTCGAGGCAGCCTGGGGGCTTCTTGGCAAGCTCGACGTTGAACCAGATGTGCCCGGTCTCGCGATTGCACGAGCCCCATTTGGTCTTCATACGCTTGATATTCCACCGCGGCACCGACACTTCGAGTACGCGTTCCCACTTGGCAATCAAATCCGGGACCACATGTCGAAGCTGTTCCCGGTACCAACGGTCGAGCAGCTCCCGGCGTCGTTCAGCCGTTGTGCCGACCGGGACGTATAGCAGCAGTCGTTCACCGTCTAGCTCGAAGTGAGCCCGCCCGGGACGTTCCACGACCTTCATCCTGCGACGAACGCCCCACACATAGTGGGACTCGCCTGTGACCATTTCTCGCGTGGACTGCCGTGCTGCTGATCGCAGTTGCTCGCGCTGCTCTTTGATCCACGGTAGGCGTTGGATTACAGCGAGTCGCACCTGCTCATTGTCGAGCTGGTGCGGCGCCGCTACGCGGACGCGTCCCAGTGGTGGATAGACGCCGATGTGCAGGTTCTTGATGTTCTTGTAGATGACCTCAACATCGATGCCACGGATAGCGAGAGAGGCGCTAGCGGTACTCACGGTGGGCCTTCAGCAGTTCCAGCAGCTCATCAAGCCGGTCGAAGTCGACGGTCAGTGCGTGCGCAAGCGCGCGCCTGACCTTCTTCTCCTTCATCGCGTTGCCCACCCACGAGTCGGGCTTGGTATGGAGGATTGTGGTGTCCACAACCGCGGCCAGCTCCGGTGACTCACCGAAGAAATCAATCAGAGCGCGGCGAGCACCATTGTCAGCCCACTCCGGGTACTTGGTGTCCGACTCGCCCTTGCCAAGCTTGGACGCGTGTTCCAGGAGCTTCGCGAGGTACGCCTTGCAGTCCAGAGCATTCTGCCGACGTTCCTCAAGTATGGCGTCGAGCAGCTCCGACATCTTGTCATAGTACTTCGGGTTCATCGGGCGCTCGTCGATGATCACCACGCGCATGTTGTTGGTGATCGTTTCTGCCACCGCTTCCGGGTCCTTCTTGATACCCGCGGGAAGCTTATCGAGCGCGCCGGCTCCCATCTCGACGATCAACTGGATCAGCCCGGCTTCCTGGAAGTCAGAGACCACCTCGGAAGGGCTGGCACTGATGTAGGTGTCCAGCAGGTGCCGCATGCCGGCCTCGTACTGCTTGAAATCGACGTTCTCACCAGCACCGAGCTTCACCTCTTCACGCACGTTGGCGTAGTGAGCGATCTCGTCCTTGATCGCTGCGGCTTCGGCGTCGCTGTACCCAGCGGCCTGCATTTCGTTAGCGAGGTTGCCGTACGCGCGGGTCACGGCCGCCACAGACTTGTAGAGCTCAACCCGCTTGGGTTCGTTGGTCTTGAGCTGCTGGGTGTTGCCCTGTTCCCTGGCGCAGAAGTACTGCTGGTATTGGAGGGTGTTCTTTGGTGGTTCGACCGGCTCGCAGAGCGCGCGGATCTTCTCCAGGGCCTCATCAAGGTCGTCACGGGCCTTGTCGATCCGATCCGACAGCAGCCCTTCGACGTCCTTCGATTCGTAGCCTTCGAGAGCACCGCCAGTGTAGTCCGTGATCGCGGACTCAAGGGAGTTGAACAGGTCACGGTAGTCGACGATGTAGCCGTAGTCCTTGTCCTCGCCGTCGAGGCGATTGACCCGGCAGATCGCCTGGAACAGACCGTGGTCCTGCATCTTCTTGTCGATGTACAGGTACGTCGCGCTCGGGGCGTCGAAGCCCGTCAGGAGCTTGTCGACGACGATGAGCAGCCGCATCTGGCCCGGGTCATTGATGAAACGTTCCTTGACGTCTCTCTCGAACTGCTCGACCTTGCCCTTGCCCATTGCCTTATCGGCAGGCTCTTCAAAGTGATCAACGAGCATCTTCCGGTAGATCTCATACTGGCGCAGCCGTTCGGTCGCGCCGTGGCCTGAGTCTTCCTTGGTAATGTCACTCACCTGCGGTGTGTACGACGTGATGATGGCGCACTTGCCCTTGAACCCGGCCTGAGTGAACAGCTCGTAGAACTTACATGCCTGGTAGATGCTCTGACTGACAAGAATGGCGTTGCCGCGGCCATCCAACAGACGCGGCTTGATCTCCATATCGAACAGGATGTCGTTGACTATCTGCCGGGCTCGTGGCTCCGAGCTGACGACTTTCTGAATGGTGCCCCAGCGCTTCTTGAGCTCAGCGCGGGAGAGATCCGTCATGCCGCGGGTCTTGGCCTCAAACCACTGGTCGACCTTCTCAGGCGAGGTCAGGTCCTGGTCGATGTTGCGCGCCTCGTACCGCAGGTCGAGCACGACGCCGTCTGCAACGCCCTCGTTGAACTTGTAGGTGTGAATGAAGCTGCCAAACCGCTGGACAGTGGTGTCCTTGTCCTCCTTGAGAAGAGGTGTGCCGGTGAAGCCGATGAACATGGCACCAGGCATGAGCGCCTTCATGGCGTCATGCATCTTGCCCGACTGTGTACGGTGGGCTTCGTCTACGAAGACGAAGATGTTGCCCTTGGCCTGAAAGTCCTTGGGGACAGTCGCTTTGAGTTCACGGATGAACTCGCTCTCAGCTTCATCGCGGGCGTTGTCGTCTTCCGAGCCGCGGAACTTGTGAACCAGCGAGCAGACCAGCCACTCCTCGCTCGCATTCAATGTGGAGAGGAGGTCAGCGCCGCTCTTGGTCCGGTAGATGGCCTCGTTGACTCCCTGAAAGACCTTCTGAATCTGATCGTCCAGTTCGGTCCGGTCGGTGATCAGCAAGACCCGTGGGTTTGTCCCAACCTGAGACTCCCGGATCCACTTAGCCAACCACACCATCGTCAGCGACTTGCCGGAGCCCTGGGTATGCCAGATGATGCCGCCCTCGCGCTTGGCGATCCGCTCCTGAGCCGCCTTGACGCCGAAGTACTGGTTGTGCCGACACGTCTTCTTCTGTCCCGCGTCAAAAACCATGAAGTCGTGAACCAGCTCAAGCAGACGCTCCTTCGAGCAGAGCTGAGTCAAGGAACGATCGAGGGGATCGGCGATGTCGGACGGTTCACGCCATGCGAGCCAGTACTTCTCCGGCGTGTCGATAGCGCTGTAACGCAACCCCTCCACGTCGTTGCCGGCCATGACGAGTTGCACCGTCGTGAAGAATGACCGAATGAACTCGGGACGCTGGTTCCCGATGCTCTGCCGGATACCTTCAGAGACGGCGACCTTCGAGCGCTTGAGCTCGATCGTCCCGAAGGCGATGCCGTTGACGTACAGCACGATGTCTGGGCGCTTCGTGTGCTGCCCCAGCACCGTCACTTCCTCGGCCAGGGCGAAGTGGTTGGCTTCGGGGCGCGCCCAGTCGATAAGCCAGACCGTCTGTGTCTGCTCGCCGACACCGGGCTTAACTTTCACGCCGTACCGGAGCAGGCCGTAGACGTCTCGGTTCGCCTCGTACAGATCACGACCGCCACCGAGCGAGGCGTCGCTCTTCAGGTTGTCGATCGCCTTGTTGATGAGTTCGTCGCTGTAGTTCCGAGCGCGGAGGTTTTGCGTGAGCAGTTCCACATCTACGTTGGAATTTGCTGCACGGTACCCCCAGTTCCCGAGGTACTCGTAGCCCAACGAGTCCCGGAACAGCTCGACGACGCGGTCTTGAGTCTTGCGCTCGGGTTGCCCAACGTTACTCATGCTGCACCCTCCTTGACAGGCAGGCGAGTACGGCCGGTCAGGAGCTGTTGCATCATGCCCAGTTTGATGTCGACGGCTTTCTTGAGTCGTTCCTCGAGAGCGGAGAGCTCAGACTCATTATCTTCGAGGACTGAGCCGATCGCGCGCTGCTCATCCAACGATGGAACTTGTACAACAATCCGGCTCAACGATCTGCCGTTAGTCAATGCGCGAGTTGTATATGTAGCGGCTGAAGTAACTTGTCTCCGAACTCTGTCGGTTTGGAATAGATAGGCAAGAAATCGAGGGTCACAATCCGTTGCGCGTGGACGCCCGCGCAGGATAAAACCGCTGAAGGCCGCATCTTGTACATCTTCGACAAGAACGGCCGCGGTGCCGACTTCCTCCACAGTTTCTGAAGTTCTCGTAAAGAAAATGTCCCCCTTCTTAGCAGAAAAGCGCCTACGCTCATCCCGACTGAGGGTCACTCGCCCTAGTAGATCGGTGGCAGTGATTAATGGGCCGTTCATAACGTCCATGAAGTTCACAATCGGTGTTCCTGAACCAAAAAACTCGCTTCCCTTGTTGAGGCCATTCTTGAATTCTAGGAAGCTTCCGACGGAGTCCTCTTCCCACGGTGCAGTAAATCCGGGGAGTCTAGATCTACCGGTGAGGAGTTGCTGCATGAACCCTTGCTTGATTTCCTGCTTCTTAGCGATGAGGCGTTCGAGCCCCAGAATCATATCGTCGCAATCATCAAGTTTCCCGGCGATCCGGTCCTGCTCGCCTCTCGGCGGCAGAAGGATCTCTACCGTGCCCAACTTGACCGGCGACGTGTGCTTGACCTTGGTGCCAGCGGCGGTTTCAGCAACCGACTTTCGAAACTCGAAAGAGTTGAATACGTAGTACAGGTACTTGAGTGAAACCTCATCGGACTTGGCCCGAATGCGGCCGATTCGCTGATTGTGAAGCCAACTACCGGCATCCGGTACAAACGCAGTACTGCCGAGCAGCCCTTCGGCCTGCTCAGTCATCGCGACGATCAGATCTCCGGCCTTGAGCCGGTAGGCTTCCGGAATGCTGCCGCTGTAGTACCGCTGCTTTGTTTCGGTGCGGCGAAACCCGCCCGCTTCCAGAAAGTTTCCGGGTGTGGTGACCGCGTCCCTTCCGTATTCAGAGAAGTACTCGCCCTTGAAGGCGAACCCGTGCGAAATGGTGATCAGGTCGGACACCGGCACCGAATGCCAGTGCTGTCGTGGAGCTGCGGACGTCATCGCACCCCCATGTCAGCGAGGTGCCCCGTCACGAGGCTTTCCAGCTTCGCGAGATCGGTCACCAGGTCTTCGACCGTTGCGGCGTATCGTTCGCCGAGTTCCTGGATCCGGCCAACCAGGGTCAGCGTCAGCGACTCGACCACGTGAGCGACTCGGTCGGCGATCGTGGCGTGCCACTTGTCATCGAGCGCAAGCAGCTTGATCTCAGGCTCGGTGAGGGCGCCATACTTCTCAAGAATGGCGAGGTCGAGGGTGGCCTGGGCTTCCTTTGCGGATTTTTTGGCGACGGCCTCGTCGTTGTACAGCTTGATCAGATGTTGGAGAGCGTTGATCTCCTCCGCGTCAGCTCCCTCGTACCGAGCCACCTTGAGGCGCGTCGAAGCGAGAGCTTTGGAGATTTTGCCATCGTCCATCGCCTCGGCAAGCAGGCCGTCCTCTGCGGCGTGCTCCTCGATGTACTCCTCGACAGCACGGCTTGCCTCTTCAGCTGCCGCGTGCAGTGCGTCGACCTTGGACTGCTCGTCCGCGAAGTACCGAGCGACGACAAGCCTCGGCGGGATGAGGTCCATCTTGTACTTGGCGGCGCTTCGCCCCGAGCCAATGACAAGGTCCGGGGTCTCGGAGAGCTTGCGCTCCTTGTCCTCGATGGTCTTGCGCGGCTTCGCCGCCTCACACCACCCGTCGTTCATGACGAGGAAGACATCGTCGTGCATGACGCCGTGCCAATAGGTCATGAGCTGCTCATAGACGTCGTACTCGTCGAGCAGAGGGGTGTTCTTGAACCGGGCCAGCAGATCGTCACTGATACCAGCGATCAGGTCCTTGGGAACAGTGTCCGAGTTGAGCGCTTGCAGAACCGGCCGGTGCGCGGCGAACCAGTCGTCAACCTGGCCGCGGACGTCCATAGCGAACTTCTGGAACTCGTCGGAGTCCAGGATGGCCTGTTGTACCTCAGCCACGCCGACAGCCAGGTCGCTGTAGCCGGGGCGGTTCGGCTTGAAGAGCGTGGCACGAAGGCTCGGGAATGCCTCCCAGTACCCGTTGAGTGCGTCCAGGTCGTGGTCCGGGATCCCGCCGTGAAGGTGGGCGTGAAGGTCCTGGATGTCTTCCGGCTCGGACGAGTCGATGTACCGCGGGATGTTGAGGTTGTAGTCGTTCTTCGGGTCGGCGATCTTGTGGAGCGGCACCATACGCGAGTAGCGCTCGATCTCGGTCTGCTTGTTGAAGACATCGACTATCTTGTGGATGTCCTGGCTGCGGAGGCGGTTCTTGTTGCCGTCCTTCATGAAACCCTTGGAGGCGTCGATCATAAAGACGCCAGTTCGCGCCTGGGCGTTCTCCTTGTCGAGGATGATGATGCAAGCTGGGATGCCGGTGCCGTAGAAGAGGTTCGCGGGCAGGCCGATGATGCCCTTAACGTAGCCGCGGCGCAGCAGCTCCTTGCGGATGTTCGCTTCGGCATGGCCACGGAACAGCACACCGTGCGGCAAGATGACTGCGGCCTTCCCGTTGCTCTTGAGGGACTTGAGGATGTGCAAGAGGAAGGCGTAGTCGCCGTTCTTCTCCGGCGGCCGGCCGAACTCGAAGCGACCGTAGTCGTTCTCGAGGCCGTTGCTCCACGACTTGATCGAGAACGGCGGATTGGCGACGGCGAAGTCGAAGGTCTGTAGCCGTGCGCCCTGGGTGAACTCTGGGCTGGTAATCGTGTCACCCTTGCGGATGTCACGGTCCTCGTAGCCGTGCAAGATCATGTTCATCTGGGCCAGCGCCCAGGTGGCGTTGTCCTTCTCCTGACCGTAGATGGTGAGGCCACGTGGGGCCTCGTCAGCGACCTTGAGGAGCAACGAGCCGGACCCGCACGTCGGGTCGTAGACCGTGTGGTCCTGCCGGGTGCCCGCTCCGATACCGACGACCTTGGCGAGTACCCGGGAGACCTCGGCCGGGGTGTAGAACTGCCCCTTCGACTTGCCCGACTCCGTTGCGAAGTGCCGCATCAGGTACTCGTAGGCGTCGCCAAGCAGGTCGTCGCCCTCAGCGCGGCTACCTCGGAAGTCGAGATCAGCGAAGATCGTCACCAGCTTGGAGAGGCGATCCTGCATCTCCTTGCCCTTGCCGAGCTTCTCCTCGTCGTTGAAGTCGGCCAGGTCGATGACCTTCTCAAGTCCGTTTGCCTCGGCGAGCCTGCCAATGATCTTGTTGATCTTGTCGCCGATCTCCTTATCACCCTTGAGGGCGACCGTGTCATCGAAGGATCCGCCAGCGGGGACGTCGATCAAGGAGTTCGGATCGGACTTGGCCTTGTCCGTCACATACTTCACGAACAGCAGCGTCAGGATGTAGTCCTTGTACTGGCTGGCATCCATGCCGCCGCGCAGCTCGTCGCAGCTCCGCCACAGGGAGCTGTACAGGTCCGACTTTTTGAGGGCCACTAGCGCGCCACCCCCTTGCCAGCGCTGAGCCCGGAGCCTGACCGCGATCCCGTGGTGATGTGTACGCGTGACCTGTCCATCCTTCGGCGCCCATCCTTCGCGTGTCATTGCGTGACAGCAGTACCAGTAGTGGCAAAGCCCAAGCTAAGTGCCTCAACGATAGCGCCGGGTACTGACGCAGGATCCCGTTAGCGCGCGGCGCTCGAGGCCCAATCCTGTGTCTTACGCGATGAGGCAGACGAGGCGCTTGACGGACCCAGTGGTGTGGTGGTGAGGCTCAAGTACGGTCTCGTAGTCACCGGGACTGAGGTAGTCGAGACTGCTGGGCAGGCGATGCAAGTTGTGCCAACCCTCGATGAAGTCGAAGATCGCAGTGCGGGCGACGGCCCAGCTGGGCTAGGCGGCGATTCTCCCGCCGCAGCGTGGCCAACTCCTCGCATTCAGAGCCTAGTCAGGCCCTCGCGTTCGCCTGCGTCGACCTCGGCCTGACTGACCCACAGTCGTACTGCGGTGTCGGTCAGACCGAAGTCCTTGGGGCGATCTGACCGACCGAGCGGTCACCCCGCCCGCACAGCTCTACAATCTCGGCCTTGACATCCGGCGCGAACGACCAGCGACGGCGAGGCTGGTTCTTCCCACGCCCTCCATGATGGACATCCTCCCGGGAACGAATCCCTGGCAGCGGGGGGCGCCGACGGGGCCGGGACGAACCATCCCGGCCCCCTTGGCCACTTAAACTTTGGCATTGAACTCCACCACATCAGCGACGTGGTGGAGTTCAGTTGTTGAAGCGGAACTCCACCACGTCCCCGTCCTGCATCACATACTCCTTGCCCTCCATACGGGCCTTGCCCTTGGCGCGGGCCTCGGCGACCGAGCCCGTTTCGACCAGGTCCGCGAAGGAGATGACCTCGGCCTTGATGAAGCCCTTCTGGAAGTCCGTGTGGATGACTCCCGCGGCCTCGGGGGCCGTCGCGCCCTTCTTGATGGTCCAGGCGCGGGATTCCTTGGGGCCTGCCGTCAGGTAGGTCTGCAGGCCCAGGGTGTCGAAGCCGACGCGGGCCAGGGTCGCCATGCCGGGCTCCTCGACGCCCACCGACTCCAGGAGCTCCATCGCTTCCTCCTCGTCGAGCTCGGCGAGGTCCGCCTCCAGCTTCGCGTTGAGGAAGATCGCCTCCGCGGGGGCGACCAGGGCGCGCTGCTCGTTCTTGAAGTCCTCGTCGGTCAGCTCGTCCTCGTCGACGTTGAAGACGTAGAGGAAGGGCTTGGTGGTGAGGAGGTGCAGGTCGTGGAGGAGTTCCTCGTTGCCGGAGCCCTGGACGATGCCCTGGGAGAACAGGGTGTCGCCCTTCTCCAGGATCTCCTTCGCCGCCTCGACCGCGGCGACCTTCGGTCCGATGTCCTTCTTGATACGCGACTCGCGCTGGAGGCGCGGCAGGACCTTCTCGATCGTCTGGAGGTCCGCGAGGATCAGCTCGGTGTTGATCGTCTCGATGTCGTCCTTGGGCGAGACCTTGCCGTCGACATGCACGACGTTCTCGTCCTGGAAGGCGCGGATGACCTGGCAGATCGCGTCGGACTCGCGGATGTTCGCGAGGAACTTGTTGCCCAGGCCCTCACCCTCCGAGGCGCCCTTCACGATGCCCGCGATGTCGACGAAGTCGACGGTCGCCGGAAGGATCTTCTGCGAGCCGAAGATCTCGGCCAGCGACGCGAGGCGCGCGTCCGGGACGCCGACCACGCCGACGTTCGGCTCGATGGTGGCGAACGGGTAGTTGGCCGCCAGCACGTCGTTCTTGGTCAGGGCGTTGAACATGGTCGACTTGCCGACATTCGGCAGACCGACGATTCCGATCGTGAGCGACACGTTGCGACTTCCCGTACGAGAGGAGGGTGAGGAGGGTGGAGACGATCCCTCAGTCTACGGGCGTTTCTTCGGCGTGTCTGAAGGGCCGGTCCCCGCACAGGCCGACCTAGGTTGGTCCAGTGGAGCAACACAGGATCCGACACCGTCCCCCGCACTCCGGCCCGGCCCGGCCCGTACCCGGCGCCCGGGGAGGCACCGGGCAGGCGGCGGCCGGAAACCGGCGCCCCACGGCCCCCGCCCGACGGCCCGCCCCGCCGGTCGTGCAGGCCCTGCGCCGGATGCCGAACCCCCGGCTCACCGGGCTCGGCGGCGGGCTGTTCTGCGCCGCGCTGATGTTCGCGCTCGGCAGTCTCGACCAACTGCTGTTCGGGGCGTCCCTGACGGCGTACGGCGTGCTGTTCCTGCCGGTGTGCGTGCTGACCGCGGCCTGGGTGCGGGGCGCGGACCTGGTGACCGCGCCCGTCGTCGTCCCCATCGCCTTCACCGTGGGCCTGCTGCCCGTGGCCGACGGCGACGGGTTCTTCGCCCGCCCGATGGGCATCGTCACCGCACTCGCCACCCAGGCCGGGTGGCTGTACGGGGGGACGCTCGTCGCGGGTGTCATCGCGACCGTGCGGAAGGTGCGCCTGATGAACCACCGGCGGCCGGGGCGAAATCGGGCCGGCCGGACCACGTAGGCCCTCGGCCGCCCCCCGGCCGAGAGGACCGCGAGGCCTCTGGCCGCCCCCGGCCGGCAGAACCGCGGGGCCTTTGGCCGCCCCCAGCCGAGAGGACCGCGAGGCCTCTGGCCGCTCCCGGCCGACCGCCCACCCTTACACTTCTTGCGCCCCTTACGCCTCCTTGGCCGCCCGCATCGCCGCGCCCACGATCCCCGCGTTGTTCTGCAGCTGCGCCGGGACGATCTCCGCCTTGATGCCCTCGATCAGCGGCAGGAACTTGGCGGACTTGCGGCTGACCCCGCCGCCGATGATGAACAGCTCCGGGGAGAAGAGCATCTCCACGTGCGCCAGATACTTCTGGACGCGGTGGGCCCAGTGCTCCCACGTCAGTTCGTTGTCGTCCTTGGCCTTGGTGGACGCGCGGGTCTCCGCGTCGTGGCCGTGCAGTTCCAGGTGGCCCAGTTCCGTGTTCGGGACCAGGACGCCCTCGCAGAAGAGGGCGCTGCCGATGCCCGTACCGAAGGTCAGGAGGATGACGGTGCCTCTGCGGTCGCGGCCCGCGCCGAACTGCATCTCGGCGACGCCCGCCGCGTCCGCGTCGTTCAGCACCGTCACCGGGAGGCCGTCCAGCCGGTCGCTCAGCAACGCGCGCGCGTCCGTGTCGATCCAGTTCTTGTCGACGTTCGCCGCCGTACGGATCGTAGAGCCGCCCGTGACGACACCCGGGAAGGTGATCCCGACCGGGCCCGTCCAGCCGAAGTGGCCGACGACCTCCTTCACGCCGTCCGCCACCGCGTCGGGCGTGGCCGGGTGCGGGGTCAGCACCTTGAAGCGCTCCTCCGCGAGGTCGCCCCTGTCCAGGTCCACAGGGGCGCCCTTGATCCCTGACCCGCCGATGTCCACGCCAAAGATGTGCATGGCTCTACGTTACGGCGTACGACTGACAGTCACTCGCCCGAGGGGGGCGTAACGGGGGTGCCGGGGTTGGAGCCCGTGCGCTGGGCCACCAGTTCCGCCGCCTCCGCGCGCAGGTCGCGGCGCAGTTCCTTCGGGAGGGAGAAGGTGATGGACTCCTCCGCCGCCTTGACCAGCTCCACGTCCTCGAAGCCGCGCTGCGACAGGTACTCCAGGACCTGCTCCACCAGGATCTCGGGGACCGACGCGCCCGAGGTCACGCCGACCGTCGACACGCCCTCCAGCCAGGCCTCGTCGATCTCGTCGGCGAAGTCCACGAGGTACGCCTCGCGCGCGCCGGCGAGCTTCGCGACCTCGACCAGCCGGATCGAGTTCGAGGAGTTCCTGGAACCGACGACGATCACCAGCTCCGCGTCCTCGCCCATCTGCTTCACGGCGAGCTGGCGGTTCTGCGTGGCGTAGCAGATGTCGTCGCTGGGCGGGGAGATGAGCTGCGGGAACTTCTCCTTGAGGGCGTCGACCGTCTCCATCGTCTCGTCCACGGAGAGGGTGGTCTGGGACAGCCAGACGACCCTCGACGGGTCGCGGACCTCGACCTTCGAGACGTCCTTGGGGCCGTCCACGAGGGTGATGTGGTCGGGGGCCTCGCCCGAGGTGCCGATGACCTCCTCGTGGCCCTCGTGACCGATCAGGAGGATGTCGTAGTCCTCCTTGGCGAAGCGGACGGCTTCCTTGTGGACCTTGGTGACGAGGGGGCAGGTCGCGTCGATGGTCGCGAGTTTGCCCGCGGCGGCCTCGTCGTGGACGACGGGGGCGACGCCGTGCGCGGAGAACATGACGATCGACCCCTCGGGGACCTCGGCGGTCCGCTCGACGAAGATCGCGCCCTTCTTCTCGAGGGTCTGTACGACGTACTTGTTGTGCACGATCTCGTGCCGGACGTAGATGGGGGCCCCGTACTGTTCGAGGGCCTTCTCGACGGCGATCACGGCGCGGTCCACGCCCGCGCAGTAGCCTCGGGGGGCGGCGAGCAGGACACGGCGGCCAGGCGAAGCGGTCATGTTCACCATCGTACGTGCGCGGTTGGCGGGGTGGCGATTGTGAGGTTTTCGCCCCCGCCGCCCCTACCCGTCCCATCCTTCGGGGGCGCTGCCCCCGAACCCCCGCTCCTCAAACGCCGGAGGGGCTGGATGGTGCCGGCCGG
>NZ_JBIAQP010000001.1:1258593-1478800 GCF_042889145.1 Streptomyces sp. NPDC002680 | reverse complement strand
GATCCACGGCGACATCCCCACACCAGACGGAACGCTCAACTCCCGCCCTGGACGCGGCCGTCAGCGCCGATCCACCTCTTTGTGTTAGCCGTTGTTATCCCCATATATTGAGATGGTGGATCATGTGGACGTCGGCGGCGGGATCGACGCGGACGCCGACCTCCTTGTGCTTCGCTCGTCCAGCACCTGGAGGATGTGCCGGTAGGGTCGGCCGACGGCGCGGGTCATGCCGAGCTCGCAGGTGCGGTTGCACGAGACGTGCAGGGTGGCGCCGGACTCCCGCACTTCGGCAGCCTGGCGGCGGGTTGCGCTGTCGGTGAGTTCCGGGCGCAGGAGTCCACGGTCGCCGGCGAACGCGCAGCATCCCCATGAAGGGGGGATGAAGACATGTGCGCTGAGAGCGTCGGCGATGATCTTCAGGCTGTCGTCGGTGTGCATGCGGACCGACGAGCAGGTCGGGTGCAGAGCCAGCACTTCCGAGGTTCGCTCGATGTCCACCTGCGGCAGGATGTCGCGTGCGGTGAACTCGGTGGCGTCCTCGACACGCATCCCGGACGGCAGTGTCTTGCGAACTCCTTCGGTACAGGACGACGCGTCGACAACGACCGGGACGGCGCCCTCGTCGCCGGCCTGCCGGAGCGCGGCGTGGAGACGGCGGCTCATCACCTCGGCGCCGTCGGCTAGTCCTTTGGACGACCACGGCATTCCACAGCACATACCAGCCACCTCGTCGGGCACGGCCACCCGGATGCCGGCTTTCGCGCACAGCGACAGGAACGCGTCCGCCGTGGACACGTCGCCGGCGCTGCCGAACATCGACCCGGTACAGCTGGGCAGGAAAACGATGTCCGGAAGAGGCGTCGGACTGGCGGACCTCGGGTGGCCGCCGCGGGGCAGCTCGGGTGACCACTGCGGTACGGCCTCCGCAGGCAAGACCTTCCGCGCGGCACCGGTCGCTGCCGCGGACACGGTCGGCAGTCGGTGGGCGATGGTGAGCCCTGCCGCCGCGGCTTTCGTCGCGCTGGCCCAGTGGCGGGCAGCCGTGCGGCCGATCGCCTGGGCGGTCCTGCCGCGGCCTTCGGCGCGCAGCCTGCGGACGAGCGCGCCGGTGTCGATGTCGACCGGACAGGCTGTCTGGCACATCCCGTCCGCCGCGCATGTCTGCACGCCGGAGTACTCGTAGGCGCGGGAGAGTTCCGTTGCAGCCGCATCGTCGCCGGCCTGCCGCGCGGCGGCGATGGCGCGGCGGGTGACGATGCGTTGCCGAGGGGTCAGGGTGAGGTCCTTGCTGGGGCAGACGGGTTCACAGAAGCCGCATTCGACGCAGCGGTCGGCTTCGGCTTCGATCGGCGGGGTCGTTTTCAGGTGTCGCAGGTGGATGGCCGGGTCGTCGGTGAGCAGGACGCCGGGGTTGAGGATCCGGCGTGGGTCGCACAGGCTCTTGATCCGCCGCATCACGTCGTAGAGCTCGGTGCCGTACTGGCGTTGGACGTACGCGGCCATGACCCGGCCGGTGCCGTGCTCGGCCTTGAGTGTGCCGCCGCGTCCCAGTACCAGATCGACCATGTCCTCGGTGAAGGCCGCGTACCGGTCCACCCCGGCGGAGTCGTGGAACTCGGCGCTGAGCAGGAAATGGATGTTGCCGTCCTTGGCGTGCCCGAAAATGACGCTGTCGTCGTACCCGTGCTTGCCGAAGAGCCGTGTCAGTTCCGCGCAGGTGTCCGCGAGGACGGGGGGAGGAACGGCGATGTCCTCCAGGAGAGCGGTCGTCCCGGCTGCCCGGGCGCCGGCGACGGCGGCGAAGAGTCCCTTTCGGATCTTCCACAGCGCGGCCCGTGGCGCGGGGTCCGTCGTGAGCTCGTCGCCCCCGCCCGAGGTCCATGCGAAGCGTGCTTCCGCGTCCTGGAGAAGGCTCTGCAGCTGCGGGACCGTGGGCGCCTGGTATTCGACGAGGAGCGCGGCCTGTCGGGAGATGGGCAGCGCGCGCAGGCGTTCGGTGGCGTCCTTGTCGGCGGCGGCGACACGCAGCGACTGAGCATCGAGCAACTCGATCGTCGCGGCGCCGCTGTCGATGAGCGCGGGCAGCACCGAGGCGGCCGACACCAGGTCCGGCAGGACCAGCAACCCGGTACCGGTGTGGGGAAGCAACGGCACGGTCGTGAAAGTCGCCGAGGCGATGAAGGCCAGTGTGCCTTCGCTGCCCACGATGAGATGGGCGAGGATGTCCGCGGCCGCGTCGAAGTCGAGGAAGGCGTTGACCGCGTAGCCCATGGTGTTCTTGATGGCGAACAGTTCCCTGATACGGGTCACCAGAGCCGGGTTTTCGCGGACCTGGTCACGCAGCAGGAGCAGCCCTCGATACAGATCCGGCTCGAGCGCGCGCAGGCGGGCGTCGGCGTCGGCGTCGCCGGTGTCGACGAGGGTGCCGCTGGGCAGGACGAACCGCAGTGAACGAAGGGTGCGGTATGGGTTGGCATGCGTGCCGCAGGTCATCCCGCTGGAGTTGTTCGCGACGATGCCGCCGATGGTGCAGGCGTACTCGCTGGCCGGATCCGGGCCGAGCTTCGTGCCGTAGGGTCGCAGAGCGGCGTTGACGGCGCCGACGGTGGCTCCCGGCTCCACCCGCGCGGCGCGGCCGTCGTCGAGCACCTCGATGCCCCGGAAGCCACGGCGGGTGTCGACCAGAACGGAGTCGGTCACCGCCTGTCCGGACAGGCTGGTCCCGCCGGCGCGGAACGTCAGGGCGACACCGGCCCGGCCGGCGGCGGTCATCAGCTTGGCGACGTCCTGCGTGCCCTCGGCGACCACGACAGCCTGTGGCGTGAGCAGGTAATGGGAGGCGTCGTTCGCCTGGGCGACCCGGTCCAGCAGACTGTCGCTGGCGCCGCCTCCCCGCCACCCGTGCGCGCGGAGGCTCTCGAGGGGCTTCACCGCGTCACCTCCTCGACCAGCAGCTCGAAGGTGACGGCCACGATGTTCTCCTCGTCGACGAACTCTCCGCGGTGGACGTTTCCGAACCGGTCGATCGCCACCCCGCTGAGCCAGGAGAACGGGGCGGCGGGATCGCTCAGGTCGAAGCGGCCGATCAGGGACGCCTCGGTGGCCGGCCCGTCCACGACGAACGCACCACCGTCGCGCCGGAGGACGGCACCGACCAGACTGCCCACACTGCCCGCGATCGACGCACGCTCGAACCCGTTCTCCCGCATGACGTCGCGCACGGCCTCGGCCAGCTGGACTCCTGGTGCTACGCGGGACATGACCGCCCGCACCGACCCGGACGCGTTCGCCCCACCGGGCTGGGCCGGGCGCGGCGCGAAGACGGGCAACCTGGTCTCGGCGTCGTCGTCGTTGATGAGTTCGGCCTCGTGCAGGGCATGCACGACCGCGTGGACGGGACCAGGGCCGATTACGGTCTCCGGCCACACGTGCCCACCTCTGACCTCGCCGTACGCATCGAACCAGGCGGCGTGACAGTGGGCGAAACGCCGCCCTTGCCTGAACCCGACCGTGGCCGACCCGGCGATCAGACGCGCGGGTGCCACGGCTTCTCTGGTGGAGCTGAAGGTCACCGCGGTAGTGCCGTCGTGGCACAACGCGGGTACGCAGTAGCTGACCCGGGACAGTGACCCGTCGAGCAGCTCGACCTGACCGGAACTCGCACCCAGCGCCTCGATCTCGTGGGCCATGGCGTCGACGAGCCGCGCCCCGGCGGGCAGGGTCACTCGGGCCGGTGTGCTGGTCGTCGGCACGGAGACGCGGCGCTCCGCCGCCACGGCTCCGGGATGGCGGAGGGGCTGTGCCCAGCCTGAGGTCATGACTGCCAGCCCTGCTCGATCAGCCGATCTCGGACCGTACGGCGCACGATCTTGCCGTACCCGGACCGTGGCAGTTGGTCCCAGAACACGACATGCCGTGGCACCTTGTAGCGTGCCATGCGGTCGGTCAGCCACTGCCGGATCTCTTCACCGGTCACGGACGAGCCGTCGGCGAGGACACACACGGCGACACCGACCTCACCCCATGTCGCGTCCGGCATGCCGAGCACGATCGCCTCGCTGAGCGCCGGGTGGCTGAGGATCTTCTCCTCGATCTCCCGGGGGTGGATGTTGGATCCACCGGAGATGTACATGTCGGACAGCCGGCCGGTGATGTAGAGGAAGCCTTTCTCGTCGAGCATCCCGACATCGCCCGTGTGGAACCAGCCGTCGCGGAAGGCGGCCTCGTTGGCATCCGGGTTGTTGAGGTATCCCCGGAACACGGCTGGCCCCGCGGCACAGATTTCCCCGCTCTCGCCCGCTGCGACCTCGTTGCCTTCCGCGTCCTGGATGCTGATCTGCATCCCGGTACGCGGGTAGCCGCAGGTGCTGTACGCGACATTCGCCGGAGGCTCGTGGTCGTGCCGATGCGGCGGGAGGACGGTGATGTTGCCCGTCACTTCGGCCAGCCCGTAGTACTGCACGAGGACCTCTCCCAGCGTCGCCCGGGCGTGCTGCTGATCCCGGCGGGGCATCGGGGCGCCGGCGTAGACGACATGATGCAGCGACGAGTGGTCGCGCTCGTGCACCGAGTCGTGTTCGGTGAGGCGCTTGAGGATGGTCGGGACGGTGAAGAGGTTGGAGATCCGCTCGGATTCCACGAGCTCCCACACCTCGGCGGGATCCAGGCTCGCCGAGACCGGGATGACGGTGGCAGCCCCGCGCGCGACCTGGGGCAGCAGGTGCACGCCCGCGCCGTGCGACAACGGAGCCACGACCAGGGACCGGTCGGCCTCGGTCATGCCCGGCATCAGATCGGCGATGTGGTTGGTGATCACGTAGCCGAGCTGGTCGTGGGTGAGCACCGCCGCCTTCGGGGAGCCACTGGTGCCCGAGGTGAAGAAGTACCACGCGGCGTCGCCGACCCAGACCCCGTGATCCGGCATGTCCCGCTCCGGGTCGGACAGCGAGCCGATCTCCTCCAGCCACAAAGTCACCAGCCCTGGACCGACGACCGATTCGACCGCGCTCACGTGAGAAGCGGCCGACTTGTGCGCGATCACCACGACGGGCTCGCACACGGAGGCGATGGGAACGAGTTCGCTGTCATGCGAACGCGCGTTGACCGGTGCGAGCACCGCCCCTACACGCCACACGGCGAACATGGCCTGTACGTACTCCGGCTGGTTCGGGCCGTCCAGCAGCACGCACTGGCCGGGGCGGACTCCGAGCTTGAGCAGGCGCGCGGCCAGTGCCGAGACCCGCCGGTCCAGCTCCCGCCACGTCCAGCGCGTTCGACCGTGCACCAGCGCGCAGGCGTCAGGAGCACGGCGGGCGGTCTGCGTCAGCAGGTGGGCGAGGTTGACCGCTCGGTGCCGCGGCGTTTCGGCCTCGCCGCTGAGTTCTGTGTTCCTTCGTGCATAGGCGGGGGTCATCGTGCCCGCTCCAGGACGGTGGCGTAGTTGGCGACGGCGGCACCGCCCATGTTGAACACAGCCGCACGGTCGACGGTGGACAGCTGCAGCTCGCCGGCTTCGCCGACGAGCTGCATGGCAGCCATGACGTGTTGGGACACGCCGGTGGCGCCCAGAGGATGCCCCTTCGCCTTCAGGCCGCCGGACACGTTGACGGGCAATGTCCCGTCACGCTCGGTGGCGCCGCTGGCCAATACCTCGGCGGCCTTGCCGGGTGCGGCGATACCGAACGCCTCGTACTGCAGCAGTTCGGCGATGGTGAAGCAGTCATGGGTTTCGAGCAGATCGAGCTCCGTCAGCCGGGTTCCGGCCTCGTCCAGCGCGCCGTGGAACGCCGCGGCAGCGCCGACCAGGGCGAGGGGATCGGGCCTCGCGGCGACCGCCAGGTGGTCGTTGGCTTGGCCACGGCCACGCACCGCGACCGCACGGGCCGCCGTGCGCGCGAGGTCGACGTCGGCGACGACCAGGGCGGCCGCGCCGTCGGACACCATCGAACAGTCGGTGCGCAGCAGCCGTCCCACTACGCGCGGGTTCCGCTCCGACTCAGTGGCACAGAAGTCGAACCCCAGATCCTTGCGCATGTGCGCCAAGGGGTTGGCCACACCATTGCGGTGATTCTTCGCCGCAATCCGCGCCATGGCGTCGTGCGGGTCGCCGTACCGCTCGGCGTAGCGGTCGGCCAGTCCCGAGAAGACTCCCGCGAAACTGCCCGCCGACTCCTCGGTACGCCGGTGCGAACCACTCAGCAGGATGTTGTTGATCTCTGATCCCGGTACCGACGTCATCTTCTCGGCGCCCACCACGAGCACGGCGCGCGCACGGCCGGCCTCGATCCGGTCCAGGGCCGCGAACAGGGCCGCCGACCCGGTGGCACACGCGTTCTCCGCCCGGGCCGCAGGCACGGACGCCAGAGCGGGCGCGCCGGCACCGACCAGCGCGGCCTCGAAGCCCTGCTTCGAAAAGCCGTTGTTGAACACTCCGACAAAGATGGCGTCGATGTCGCCGGGTTCCAGCCCGGCGTCCTCGACAGCTGCGCCACTGACCGTGGCGATCAAGCGTTCGATGTCATGGTCCGGATGGCGGCCGAACGGGGTATGGGCCCATCCGATCAACTGCGGTGGTTTGGTCATCGAGAACCTTCATCTTTGAAGTCGGCGGGGCATCGCCCGAGACGCCCCGGTCGGCCCACCATGCCGCGCAGACGGGGCGCTGGGCACCGTCCGGGGACGAGGAAACAGGATGGCTCTTCCTCTCTCTGTAGAATTAACGTGTGTCCGACAACGAGATCCAATCCATCGTCGACCAGCTCGCCCAGAAGCTGCACCGGTCCGTCGTGATCAACGATCCAGCCGTACGCATGCTCTACAGCAGCGCCCACTTCGGCGACGAGGACCAGGTCCGTGTCCAGGCGATCCTCCACCGCGACGCCGGCCCCAAAGCCATTGGTCACGTCCTCGCCCAGGGGGTGTCGACCTGGACCACCGCCGGCGTCATCCCTCCCTACGAGGAGATCGGGATGAAGGCCCGTGTCGCGGTACCCATCCGATGGCGCGGTGAGCTCCTCGGCCTGCTGCTGGTGATGGACCCCGACAGTTCCCTCACCAGCTCCGAGTTCGCGACGATCAGCGACACGGCACAGCTCGTCGCTCCGATGCTGGCGGGCCAACCTCTTGGGGACGAAGGCGCGATTGCCCGCGAACGAGCCGTCCGGGACCTCGTCAGCAAGGAACCCACAGTGCGTCGCCGCGCACTGGCCGACCTCGCCCCGGGCGACGAGCTCAACCGGTTCACGCACGTCACAGCCATCGACGTAGGGGTGATACCCGTCGCGGAGACAGTGAGCGCGGCCCATGTCGAGATGGCACTTCGCGATGCCGTGAGCTTCAGCCGCCCGCAGGGCTCGACGGCCGAACTGCACGCGGTCACCGCCGACGGTGCGTTGCTGCTGCTCGGTGGCTCCGCCCCCCTCGCCGACAACGTCGGCCGCGGCCACGCGCAACGGATCGTCGAGAGGGTGCAGGACATGGCCGCCGGCCGCTTCACACCGGTGGCCGGTGTCGGATCCGCAGCCGAGGGCCTCGACCGCGCCGTGGAGACAGCGGACCAGGCACGGCTGGCCCGCCGCGCCGCCTCGTCAGTACTGGGCACGGACATCGCTGTCTGGGCCGACGTCGGACCCTACGGCCCACTGCTGCGCATCCCCGCCGACGAACTCACCACGAGCGCGCTGCCGGTCGAGCTCCGCCGCCTCCTCGACATCGACCGGGGCCGCCAGCTCACCGAGACCCTGCGCGCCTACCTGGACAACGCGTGCTCAGGTCCCGCGACATCGCAGGTGCTGAACATCCATCGCACCACCCTCTACTACCGTCTCGGTCGCATCAGTGAGCTCACCGGTCTCGATCTGACAGACGGCCGCACCAGGCTCGTGCTCCACATGGGCCTCACGATGATGGACCTCATACACGCCGGAGTTCGACAGTAAGAGGAAAACCGGCGTTCGCATTCCAACGTCCCGCTGTAGTGGCACACGGCCGCAAAGGCGCATCCTGCTCCGGACTGACCACCCAGCCACCAGGGATGTGACATGAGCACCGTTCGCCCTACCACCGAGGCGACGCGAGCCGGAACCGGCCCGTTCGACCTCACAGGGAGAGTCGCACTGGTCACCGGAGCAGCCCGTGGAATCGGCCAGTCGATCGCCGTGGAACTGGCCCGGCGAGGCGCCCATGTCATGGTCGCCGACATGCGCGACCCGAGCGAGACGGTGGCCCTGCTACGTGACGGCTTCCCCGTCGGCACCCACGAAGGCAAGGCGGTCGACGTGCGCGAACGCGAGCAGGTCGAGAACGTGGTCTCCGACACCGTCGAACACTTCGGGCGCCTGGACATCCTCGTCAACAACGCTGGGACAGCCACCCGGGCAAGTCTGACCGGGATCACCGACGACGAATGGTTCCGCGACATCGACACCAACCTCCGCGGCACCTTCCTGTTCTGCCGCGCCGCCATCAGCCCCTGGATGAGCGAGCAGCGCGCCGGCGCGATCATCAACATCAGCTCGATCAGCGGCATCATGGGCGGTGCCTCCTCGGGAAGTGAGGACCAGGTACGCTCCGGGCCCGCGTACGCGGCCTCCAAGGGAGGCGTCATCGCCCTCACCAAATGGCTTGCCAAAAAGGTGGGCGCCCTGGGGATCACGGTCAACTCGGTGGCACCTGGTCCCATCGCCACGGTGCTCACCGAAAACGTGGCGTACGACTTCAGCCAGCAGATCCTCCCGCGTATGGGCAAGCCAGAGGAGATCGGCGCGGCTGTGGCCTACCTCGCCTCGCCCGCGGCCGCGTATGTCACCGGGCAGGTGCTGCGCGTGTGCGGTGGCGCAGCGCTCGGATAACGGTTCCCGCTCAGTCCCCCTCAATTGAGCCGTAAAGGAGCCGGCCCAATGCATCAAGGAAAGCCCCAGACACTCCCCGATGCCCTGCAGGCACGCATCGTCCGCAAGGTCGCCCTCCGGCTGATCCCGTTCCTGGCGGTCGCCTACCTGCTCAACTACCTGGACCGCACCAACATCGCCTTCGCCAAACTGACCATGAGCCAGGACCTGGGACTCAGCGAAACCGGGTACGGACTGGCGAGCGGCCTGTTCTTCGTCGGCTACGTGTTCTTTGAGGTGCCGAGCAACCTCGCGCTGCACCGATTCGGCGCGCGACGCTGGATCGCCCGGATCATGATCACGTGGGGAATCGTCGCGATCGGCATCGCGTTCGTGAACAGCCCGGCCACGCTGTACACCGGGCGAATCCTGCTGGGCGTGGCCGAAGCGGGATTTTTCCCCGGCGTCATGCTCTATATGACGTGGTGGTTCCCACGGGCGGTCAGAGTCCGGCTGATCGGGCTGTTCATGATCGCCCTGCCGGCCTCCTCCGCACTGGGCGCCCCCCTGTCGGGCGCGATCATCGAGTACCTGCACGGATTCCTCGGCCTGGCCGGATGGCGGGTCATGTTCCTCATCGAGGGCGCGCCCACGGTGGCACTCGGAATCGCCGCATGGTTCTACCTCACCGACCGACCCCGCCAAGCCCAATGGCTCACTCCCGACGAACGCGAATGGCTGGACACGACCATGGCCGCCGAACAAACGGCCACGGCGGAAGGCGGCGGCCACACCTCCGTACGCCAGTCCCTGCGGGATGCCCGGGTGTGGGTACTGGGATTCGTCTACTTCGGTCTGGGATACGGCCTGTTCGCCCTGTCCTTCTTCCTGCCGACCATCGTCGCCGGGTTCGCGAAGAGCTTCCACACCGACTTCTCGATATTCCAATCGGCACTGATCGTCGCCATCCCCTTCACCTTAGGCGCGATCGCCCTCGTCATCTGGGCACAGCACTCGGACCGGACCGGCGAACGCATCTGGCACGTCGCTTTACCCACCATCCTCGCCGCGATCACCGTTCCGGTGGCGTTGTACATGCAGTCCCCAGCCGGGGCGATGGCGATCATCTGCCTCACCGCTATCGGGATCTACGCCGCATTCCCTGTGTTCTGGTACCTGCCGTCGACATTCCTCACCGGCACGGCCGCAGCCGGCGGCATCGCCGTAGTCAACACAATGGGTGCCGTCGCGGGTTTCGCCGCTCCCTACATCACCGGCTGGCTCCTGGACCTCACCGGCACTTCAAGGGCGGGCCTCTGGGTTGTCGGCGTAGTAATGTCCGCTTCAGCGATCGTGCTGCTGACCTTCCGCAGGCGGTTCCGCCCCCGAACGGCGGACGAGGCGCAGCCCACGGACGCGTCCTCGACCCTTCGGACAGCCCCGCTGCCGTCGCCTCCGAAGTGCCCGTGATCGAGGACCACCCCGCGACTTTATGAGACACCTGACCGTTCCATCCGTCTTCGCCCCCAGGGCATCCAGATCGGCGGCGGGTTGGACCGGACCCCTGGCACCTTCGCGGCGCGCCCGCCGCCCACAGCAAAGGCAGGACACCCCACCATGAGCGGAACCGGACTGATGTTCACCGCCTCCGACGGCGTGCGAATCTGCTACGACGACGAGGGATCCGGCGCACCGGTCCTGCTCGTCCATGGCTACTCCGGCAACCGCGGATACTGGCCCTTCCAGCGGCGCGCGCTGCTCGACGCCGGCTACCGCGTGATCAACATCGATCAGCGCAACCACGGCGACTCCGACCAGGCCGCATTCGGTCAGCGGATGTCTCGGCACGGCTTGGACCTGCGAGAGCTGATGGACGGTCTGGAGCTGACCGACGTCAACCTGATCGGTCACTCGATGGGTGTATCGGTGTCGCTGGCCCTGTTCAGCCTTTTCGGCACGCGCGATGTGCGCCGCTTCGTCGCTGTCGACCAGTCGCCGAAAATCGTCAACGACGAGACCTGGAAGTGGGGAGTGTTCGGGGTCGAATGGCCTCATGCGTGGGAGCAGGCCAACATGCGTCACCCGTGGGGCGAGCTGGACCGTGAGCCGGACATGCCGGAGGCAGCCACCCGCGAACTCGCCAAGTTGGCACACCATCACGACCACTATCCGCACGAGCAGGTCACTCAGCTCCTGCTGGACCACTTCGTCGCGGATTGGCGGGACGTGCTGCCGCGGATCGACATTCCCACCTGGGTCGTCACCGGCCGCCTCAACCCGTATTACCACGCTGAGGGAATGGAGTGGTTCGCCCAGCAGGTCCAGCGCGGCAGCTACTCGATGTTCGAGAACAGCGGTCACGAGCCGCACATGAACGAGCCCGACCTTTTCAACGAGCGGCTGCTCCAGTTCCTGGAAACCACTCCGTGAGCCGGCACCACAGAATGGTTCCCGCCGGCCGTGTCGTCCTCGTCAACCAAGCGCCGACTGAGGTAGAGCCCGCCGCTTCGACGAAGAGAGGAAGGTCCGGTCCGTTTCCCCTCCCCGCGACGGTGGTCATCCACGGCGGTTCGCACGACTGTTGGCACACGGGACGTACGGGTGAATCACACTCGGAGAGAGGTCTGATGAACAGCGTTGGCCGGGCATACACATCCTTTGACTTCGAGGTGCTGTTCCCTGAGATGGACCGCATCGAGGCGGGTCGGGTGCGGTGAGCACGGTGCACGAACTCAGCGGCCGGGTGGCCGTGGTATTCGGAGCGGGGTCATCGGGTGCCGGACTCAGCAACGGCGAGGCAGCCGCCCGGGCGTACGCTGCGGCCGGAGCGCTCGTCGCCGTGGTGGATCTGGTCGGCCCTGAGGCCGATCGGGTCGCCAAGAAGATCACCGCTACCGGGGGCACCGCCCTCGCTGTCACCGCCGATGTCACCGACGAGGACCAGGTCGCGGCCGCGGTGCGTACCGTGGTGGCGGAACTCGGCGTGCCGCACGTTCTCCACAACAACGTGGGCGTTGCGCGCACCGGCTCCGTGCTCGAGCTCGGGCTGGACGACTGGGAGGCGGGCTTGCGCGTCAATCTGACCAGTGCCTACCTCACGACACGCCACGTGCTGCCGTCGATGCTCGACGCCGGGAGGGGGGTCATAACGAACGTCTCGTCCGTCGCGAGCATTCGGGACACCGGCTACGTCTACCCGGTCTACAGCGGGGCGAAGGCCGCGGTGAATCAACTGACCGTGTCGTTGGCTCTCACCTACGCCGCTTGCGGCATCCGCGCGAATGCCGTACTGCCCGGTCTCATAGACACCCCTTTGGTCACCCAGCAGATCACTGACGATCCAGAGGCCCTTGAGGCCCGTCACGCTGCCAGTCCGACCGGTCGCATGGGTAGCCCATGGGATGTCGCCCATGCGGCTGTGTTCCTGGCCAGCGACGCGGCGGCCTACGTCAACGGCGTCTGCCTCCCAGTCGATGGTGGCCTGTCGGCGCGGTGTCGGTGAGGTCGACAAGACCGGTGGCGTCGCCGCGCCCAGGAGAGTGCTGATCCCGTCCCCCGGCCCGGGTCTGAGGGGATCGGAGCCATCCTGGCCGCCGGAACCGCCTGGCATCTGCTGTCGAAGGTCAAGTTCCGTGAGCGTCCACGTTCTGCGATCGGGTCCGGAAGCGTCACGGCTCACGCCCGGCAAGTTAGGTGGATCTCCAGTACCGGCCCTCATGCCACTGCACCTACCGTCCTGTCATCCGGCCGGAGCCCGACCCCGTCCGCACTCCTCTCGCCAAGGCGCCCCCTCCTCATGCGCGAGTCCCTTCGCCGAAGCCGAGCGGCGGCGCCCTTCCCGGCAGCGGCTCAGGACCCCGGAAGCGGACAGGGCAAGGGGCGGTCGCCACCCACGTCGCAGAGTAAGCGAACACCCCGGAGGAAAAGTGGACTCAGGCAGCACAGCCGCACAGGACGCGTACTGGACGTCCGCCGTCAGTACATTGACCGGGGACAAGGTCTACGTCCGCGGCTACGACCTCGAGGATCTCGTCGGCCAGATCCCCTTCACCGCGGCGATTTTCCTCATGGTCCGGGGACGGGTGCCGACGCCCCGGGAGACCCGCGTCCTCGACGCCGTCCTCAGTGGCGTCCTTGACTACGCGCTCGAGAAGCCGGGCACCGTGGCCGCGCGGTACGCGGTCTCCGCCAACCCCAGTATGGCCATCGGTATGGCCGCAGCCTGTATGTCGGTCGGTGCGCACACGCTCGCCACCGAGGACACGGGGCGCTTCATCGTCGCGACACACCGCGAGTATCTAGACTCCGGCCTCGCACTCGACGAGTTCGCCGACGCCAAGGTCGCTCGCCTGCGTGCGGCGAAGCAGCGCGTGCCGGGGCTGGGGCATCCCGTGTTCAAGAAGGTCGATCCGCGAGGCGCCCTGCTGAAGGGAGTCGCCGTGGAGGAGGGCCTGTGGAGTGAGGCCGCGGAGGTCTATGAGGCGGTCCATCGGGCATTCACACGGCTGCCCGGCAAGTCGGACATCCCGATCAACGACGTGGGTGTCATGGCGGCGGTGTTGCTCAGCTTGGGCTTCACCCCGGAGGAGGGCACCGGCCTCGCCGTCCTGTCGACACTTCCGGGGGTCATCGCGCACGTCTCCGAGGAACTGGCCGCGCTCAAACCGATCCGGATCGTGTCGAGGGATTCCGTCGCCTACACGGCCGGGACCACGGGAGAATTCTCCGCCGCCCGCGAGGCGGCCGGCTGGGACGAGCGATGGCGTGAGCTGCCCCAGGGCTGACGTCGAATGCCCGCGCTGCTCGTTCCTGCTTACCGTCCTTCCCAGTCCTGGCCATCAGCCACGTCTGTGACAACGGCCGGTATGGGGCCAGTGCTGAGTAAGGAGAGTGTGTGATGCCGCTGAGGGCCTGGGACGGGTGCAGCCGGCCACTTCCCGGTCGGTGTCTCGGTCACCGCGGTCTGCACCCGCCTGCGGAGCTGAGCGCCAGCCAGTGTGGACCGGAGCAGGGATCCGAGGGCGGCACGATGAGGCGCGCGCCACGCTGCGCTCACCCAGCACCTCGGGTGATGAATGGGTGGGCTGTGGGCCTCCCTCTTTCTGACCAGTACGCTGAAGTCTCTCTGGGAAAAGTGCCAAATCCAGCCATTTGTCTCGGCGTATCCCCAATTCCTGCTGTGGCACAGGACTGGCAGCCTTCAGCCACCCAAACCAGCTTCACGCTTCGGGCTTGACAGCCCGAACTGCCACTTCGTCGAAGCGGATCATGCGCGCGCGGTGGGTTTCGTGCAGCTGATAGCCGGACCGACCACGGGCTGCGGCTCGGCTCCGGCAGTGATGGTTACCTCGAATGGAAAAGGCTGCGAATGAGCGCAACAGACACAGTGGTCTCCGCCGACGCCGGGCCACGCCTGGGTGGAAACCTCGGAGCTCTGCATCTCTTCTTCAGCGTCATGGCCTTCAACGCCCCGCTGGTCGTCGTCATCGGTGTTCTTCCGATCATGCTGGGGATAGGCAACGGGGTGGGAACGCCGATAGCGTTCCTTGCGGCTGGCCTCATCGTCGCTGCCTTCGCCGTTCCGTTCACCAGAATGGCGAGAGTCTTCCCGAACCCTGGTGCCTTTTACGTGTACATCACGGCAGGGCTCGGGAGGGCAATCGGCCTGGGATCCGGGTTCCTGGCCCTTGTCGGCTACCTCAGCGTCAACATCGGCAGCTACGGGTTCGGCGGCGTGGTGTTCCAGTCGCTGGTTCGCGACACGTTTCACGGCCCCGACGTCGACTGGTGGCTGTGGGGGGGCCTGCTCTGGGCCGCCACGACACTACTCGGCTACCTAAAGATCGACCTGTCGGCGAAGGTGCTGACCGTCTTCCTGTTCCTCGAGCTCGCGGTCATCGTCGTGTATGACGGCGCTGTGATGTTCCAGGGGGGAGCGTCGGGCCTGTCCGCGGCACCCTTCTCGCCCAGTCACTGGTTCGACGGATCCTTCGCGGTGGGACTGCTGTACGGCCTCGGCATGTACGGCGGTTTCGAAGTCGCCGCGCTCTTCCGGGATGAAGTGCGCCAGCCCACTCGTACGGTTCCCCGGGCGACCTTCGGTGTCATCGCGGTGGCGATGGTTCTGTACGGGGGCACGGCCTGGCTTTACATCAACTCCCTCGGAGTCGACAAGGCGGTGTCCACCGCCGGCGCGGATCCCGCGGGGTCGATCCTGGGAAGTATCGAGACCTTCGGCGGACACGTCCTGTTCGACCTGGCGACGGTGATGGTCACTACCAGCACGTTCGCCGTGATTCTGGCAGCTCACAACATCAGTGCCCGCTACGTGTTCAACCTGAGTGCGGACGGGATCCTGCCCCGCCGGCTGAGTGGAGTGCACGCCAAGCACGGATCTCCGCATGCGGCCTCTCTTGCCACCAGCGGCATTGGATTGGTGGTCCTCGCCTTCACCGTGCTCAGCGGGGCCGATGTCAACAAGTTCTTCGCGGCGTCGCTCGGGCTGGCCAGTTTCACGGGTGTTGCCGCCATCTTCCTGGCGAACATCGCCATCGCCCTGTACCTGCGTAAGCGCCACAAGGACCAGTTCAGCGTCTGGAGCACTGTCCTGTTGCCGGTGCTCGCGGGCATCGGGCTGGCCTTTGAGCTGGTGATGACCGTCCGGAAGTTCCCTCTTCTGCTCGGCACTTCCACAGGCCTCGCGATGCTTCTGCTGGCGGCGCTCATCGGCGTGTTCGTCATCGGCGTCGTCATGGCCCTCGTCTACCGGCGTACCCGGCCTGAGGTCTACAGCAAGATCGGTCGTCAGTAAGCCCACGGCCACGGTCCCAGCAAGACTGTGGCACGCGGCACGACACAACGAAAGTGCCTTCTGCACTGGAACGACGAGGCTCGTCCAAAGACGCCTCCAATTTCGGCGGACGGCACTTCTCTGCCTGCACCCGCAGCCACGTCCCCGGCCGTCTGCGCAGCCCTCTCTGTCAGCAGCGCCGGCCCGACCCGCCCCCGATGCTTGGAAGTCCTACGAAACCAGAGCGCCGATTTCGAGTATCCGCCGATGCGACACTTCCCGGGCCGCAGGCACATTCGGGCGCGACAGCGAGGACGCGGACGCCGTCCTTGTCGGCCCGGCCCCGCACTGACGGGACGGCTGGAGATTCCGAGGAGATTTTCGATGAAGTTCGGTCTGTGCTACTTCCCCACGGACTACGGCATGGGGCCTGCCGAAGTAGCCGCAGCCGCCGAGGAACGCGGTTTTGAGTCGCTGTTCTTCTGCGAGCACACCCACATCCCGGCCAGCAGGCGAACGCCGTACCCGCTCGGAGGCGAACTCCCCAAGGAGTACCTGCACACCTACGACCCCTTCGTCGCGTGCACAGCGGCCGCGGCGGCGACGAGAGGCCTGAAGATCGGCACCGGGATCTGCCTGGTGGTGCAGCGGGACCCGATCACGACGGCCAAGGAAGTGGCAAGCGTCGACCGCCTCAGCGGCGGCCGGTTCCTCTTCGGCGTGGGGGCTGGCTGGAACCGCGAGGAGATGGCCAACCACGGCACCGATCCGCGTACCAGGATGGCACTGATGACGGAGCGGCTCGCGGCGATGCGACAGATCTGGACCACTGACGATGCGGAGTACCACGGCAGGTTCGTGGACTTCGACCCGATCTGGTCGTACCCGAAGCCGCTTCAGTCGCCGCTGCCGGTGCTCGTCGGCGGAATGGGCCCGACCGTGGAGGACCGCATCCTCTCCGTCGGGGACGGCTGGCTGGCGGAGAGTGTGCCGCTCGAGGAACTCGACGAGTTCGCCGATCGCGTGGCCAGGTTGCAGCAGCGTGCGGCCGAGGCCGGACGGGGCCGCATCCCGGTCACGATGTTCGACGCGCCCTCCGAAGCGGGTATGGCGGAGCGCTACGAGGCCGCTGGTGTCGACAGGTTCCTCTTCCAACTTCCCAACGGCGACGCCCCGGAGGCCGCCAAAGACCTCGATCGACTGGCGGACCGTATCCACTGACGCCGAGGAATGTTCCAGATGCTCGCAGAGCCAGGCGTGGAGCAAGCCCCGCACCATCACAGGAAAACCAGCATGGACAGGTGCAGTGATCGAGTACGAGGTTTCGTCCCCGAGCGCGGGACACGCTGTACTCACTGCGGATGTCTACCGTCCCGCCGGCGGGGGACCGTGGCCCGTGATCGTCGCCCGGACTCCCTATGACGTGAGAGCAAGGTCGCCGCGCGTGAGCCGGTGCTGATCAACCCGGGCGACGCGGGGGAGCGGGCATCGGAACGGCACGGCTCGCCCAAGGCTCCACGTCCGGCGACTCTCGTCGAGCTCAACGCGGCGACCCGCCGACGGCACCGGAGCTGCCGCCTTTCGTGCCGCCTGAGACGGTCGGCCCGGGATCTCCGTCGGCTCAGCCTCCTTCGCGATGGCCTGGGCCTGTCGGCCTCCATCCCCCAACGACGTGAAAGACAGGTGCGACAGATGCCCGATGTGACCATCGAATACGATCTCCCTGCCACCATGCGGGACGGCACCATCCTGCGCGCCGACGTCTACAGACCCACGACCAGTGGGCCGTGGCCCGTACTGCTCTCTCGGCTGCCTTACGGCAAGAGCACCTCGCTGATGATCACCCTGCTCGATCCGATGGGCATGGCACGCAAGGGCACCATCGTGGTCGTCCAGGACACCCGGGGCCGGTTCGCCTCCGAAGGTGACTGGGAGCCCTGGACGTTCGAGTCGGACGACGGCTATGACACGGTCCGGTGGGCCGCCACGCTCCCGGACTCCAACGGCTCGGTCGGGATGTACGGGGCCAGCTATTTCGGAAACACCCAGTGGATGGCGGCCCTGTCCAAGCCTCCGGAGCTGAAGGCCATCGCTCCGACGATCACCTGGTCGGACCCGGACGACGGCCTGTTCTCCCGGGGCGGGGTAGAAGAACTGGGCACCAATGTGTCGTGGTCTCTGTGGCAGGGGTTCGACACTCTGATGCGTCGGCACGCCGATGACCCGGTTGCCGCCACCGCCGCGCTCGCCGCGCTGGTACGCGATGTCGACGGCCTCGCGACGACCGGCTACTGGGAGCTGCCGTCCGGCCGCCATCCCGCGCTCCAGCGGCATCAGGTTCACGATCTCGGATTCGAGCGTTCGCGGCGCGAGCCGGAGTGGACCGCGTCGTGCCGGGTGGCGGGGCGCCACGGGGAGGTCGACCTGCCGAGCCTGAACATCGGGGGCTGGTACGACGTCTTCTGCCAGGGAACCCTCGACAACTTCACGGCGATGCGGGCCGCTGACCGTCCGGCGAACCTGATCATGGGGCCGTGGACCCACGGACACTTCGGCGCACAGGTGGGCGACGTCAACTTCGGCACGGCCGCGAGCGGGGAGGTCCTCGGCTTCCGGGGCACGCTCAGCGACGTACAGCACGGATGGTTCCGGCAGTGGCTGGCATCGGACGGCGGGGCCGGCGACGGAGGCCCTGTGCAGCCGGACCTGCCGCCGGTTCTGCTGTTCGTCACGGGGATCAACGAGTGGCGGGAGGAACAGGAATGGCCCCTCGCCCGCGCCGTCGACACGGAGTTCTTCCTGCGTGCGGACGGGCGGCTCACCGATGACCCGCCCCAGGTGGGCGAGGGCGGCGACACGTATGTCTACGACCCGGCCGACCCGGTGCCGACGACCGGCGGCGCGGCGCTGCTACAGGACGAGTTCCGGCTGGGCCCCCTGGACCAGGCCCGGGTGGAGGCACGGCCGGACGTGCTCGTCTACACCACAGAGCCTCTGACCGAGGACGTCGAGGTCACCGGACGGATCCGGGCCTTCCTCCACGCCGCGACCGACGCGCCGACGACGGACTGGGTGGTCCGGCTCTGCGACGTCGACGCCGACGGCCTGTCGATCAACATCGTCGACGGGATCGTCCGCGTGGCCGCGTCGCCGGGCGAGTTCGCCGAGCACCAGGTGGATCTGTGGTCCACCAGCCATGTGTTCCGCACCGGCCACCGCATACGAGTTCAGGTCACCTCCAGCAACTTCCCGCGCTGGGACCGGAACCTCAACATCGGAGAACCCGTCGAACGCGCGACAGCCTGGCGCCCGGCCCACCAGGAAGTGGCGCACGACGCCGCGCGGCCGTCCCGTCTCTTCCTCCCGGTCATCCCGGCTTCCTGACTCCGAGCATGCCTAACGTCGTGGCCGAGCAACATCGGCCACGACGATGACACGAGGTGCGACAGCACAGCTCACAGGTACTTCTTCGACTCGTGACGTCCTCACGACCGCCGGTGCGCCGATGACCGTGCGCGTCGCTGAGAGTAGGTTGGCTCACGCTCGTCGTGGCGGCCCGCGCCCCGCACTCGTGTCCGCCCCCGGACTTGCCGGAAGCGTCGGGCCCCGACAGACGGGACGCCCTTTCTGTGCAGGATCATCCTGGTGTCTCGTCAGGGACAGCGGACTCGTAGCCGACGCCGCCGTGACTGTCGGGGCGAACGCTGCTCTCACCGAGGCCACCCGCACCGCATGGAACGAAGCGGCCGAGCTCGGGCTCGGCGATGGCGATGACTCGGGCGTCGCCGAAGTCTTCCGCCACGGCTGACCGGGGCGTCCTACGCCTGGACGGCGGAGCCGTGCGGGCGGTCCCGAGGCAGCTGCGGCGCGCCGGGCGGACGCCAGAGATCTGGACACGCTCGTCACCTTGTGCTTGGCCATCGGGTACAGATCGGCCGACGTGAGGTTCCGCACCAGGGCTGTCCCACGGCCCCGGAGATCTTAGCCACGGCAGCGCGAACGCCCGGAGTGCCGATAATGGGAAGAGGCCCGGTGGAGCACAGCGAGGTGCCGAACGGAGCGAGGAGCGCCATGAGCGAATCCAGCGACCATGTCGGCAGTGGTTCCTGCGCCCTCGATGTCCTCGTCACCGCCGTACTCGACGAAGACGGCACGGTACGCCAGTGGTCGCCGGCGGCCGCGGAGCTCCTGGGCTACGACGCTGCGGACGTCCGGGGTCGGCCGTTGGGGGACCTGATCGTCGATGCCTCCGGTGCGTCATGCGCGGGACCCTGGCAGGGCACCCGACTGCCGGCCGGGGGCCGGGCAGTGCTGCGACACCGCCAGGGCGGCACGGTCGATGTCACCTTCCGCGTGCACCGGCTCGTTGACTCCGGCGAGCTGCTGGTTCTGGCCGCCCCCACACAACGAGTGGACGAGCAGGAACTCGGCATGTCGCTCGTGCGCGCGCTGTTCTCCCAGAACGGGATCGGCATCGGTATCCATGGCGCGGACCTGGCCCTGCTGCACACCAATGTGTTCCCCGTGAAGTCCGGCGGGCGGCCCGCACCGGCTGGTGCCCGTCTGCGGGACGTTCTCCTCGGCGAGGACGCCGACGCCATCGAGGCTTCGCTGCGGCAGGTGCTGGAATCAGGCGTACCGCTGGTCGGCGAGGAGAAGCGGACGCGGTCGCCGCAGGCCCCGGGACGGGAGCGGAGCCTGAGGCTGTCCGCCGTCCGGCTGGAGGACGAACAGGGGCAGGCGACCGGCGTCGCCGCCCTGTTCACCGACACGACCGAGCAGCAGCGGGCCCGCCGGCATCTGGACCTTCTCCAGGAGGCCGCGATCAGTGTCGGCGGCTCGCTGGACGCCACCCGCACCGCGCAAGAGCTGACCGAGGCGGTGGTGCCCGGGCTGGGTGACATGGGGATCGTCGACCTCGCCGAGGCTGTGTTGGAAGGGAACGAGCCCCCGAAGATGATCGGTGGCGGAGACCTCCACCTGCGCGCCGTGGCCTCCGCGACGGGTAAGTGGCCGGGCCACGTGGGCCAGGGGGAGTCCCTGCCTCCGTTCCGGGACCATCCGGCCCTGCGCGGCATGCAACACGGTGAGACGCTTGTGATGACCCGCGACGAACTCCTCGCGCTACTGAGTGACTCCCGGCTGATCGAGCTCCTGCCCGAAGACTGGCACTCGGTGGTGATCGCGCCGTTGTACGCGCGCGGCCTCGTCCTTGGTGACCTTCAGGTGTGGCGGTTGACGGATCCGGCCCCGTTCACCGAGGAGGACGTCGACCTGGTCACGGAGATCGCCTCCAGGGGTGCCCTGGCCATCGACAACGCCCGGCGCTACACCCGGGAGCATCGGGTGGCGGCCGCGCTGCAACAGAGTCTGCTGCCGCGGGCGACGACCGACACGTCGGCGGCCGAGACGGTGGGGATCTACCGGCCCGCGGGCGGCGGAGCCGAGATCGGCGGCGACTGGTTCGACGCCATACCCCTGCCCTCGCTCCGGCTAGCCCTGGTCGTCGGGGACGTCGCCGGGCACGGTCTCCATGCCTCCGCCACGATGGGCCGTCTGCGCGCCGCCATCCACACGCTCGCGGATCTCGAACTCGACCCCGGCGAACTGCTCACCCGTCTCGACGTTCTCGTACAGCGACTGGCCGCCGAGACGCCGACGGATCGGGACATACTCACCGCGACCTGCCTGTACGCCGTCTACGACCCGGTCAGCCGTCAGTGCGCCGTCGCCAGTGCCGGTCATCCAGCGCCGGTGGTCGTCCGCCCGGACGGGACCGAACAGGGCCTCCCGGTCTCGGCTGGTCCACCCCTCGGCGTCGGAGGCATGCCGTTCGAGATCACCACGGTCACCGTCGATCCCGGTAGCGTGGTCGCCCTGTACACCAAGGGTCTGATGCTCTGCCAGGATCCCGATCTCGACGCCGGTGTGCGCCGCCTGACGGACACGCTCGTCTCGCACGGCCGTCGCGGTGGCCCACTGGACGCGCTGGGCCGCTCCGTTCTCGCGGGCGTTGGTGAAGCCCCGGTCCGTGAGGACATCGCGCTGCTGCTGGCCCGTACCCGCGCCGTGCGGGACGAGAACATCGCGAACTGGAGCTTCCCGGCCGACCCGACCGCCGTGGCGCGGGCCCGGGAGGAGATCACCCGGCAGCTGAGCGCGTGGGGCCTCGACGACCTCGCCTTCACCACCGAACTCGTTGTCAGTGAACTGGTCACCAACGCCATCCGCTACGCCGGCGGTCCGGTCGGGCTGCGTCTGATCCGGGAGGACGTGCTGATCTGCGAGGTCACCGACCCCAGCAACACCCAGCCGCGACTGCGGCGGGCAAGCACCACTGACGAGGGTGGCCGCGGTCTGTTTCTGGTGGCGCAGCTGACCACGCGCTGGGGCTGTCGCTATGGTCAGACCGGCAAGACCATCTGGGCCGAACAGCCCCTCACCGCGCTGGCGGACTCGGCGATGTGGGACACGCGGACCCTGGTGCCATGAAGCGTGGTTCTGCAGAGGGGCCGGAAGCGCGGCACGGAAAGTCAGGGCAGGACAGGTCGTGCCACGCTTCCGGGGTCGAGGCCGTCTCCCACGGCGTGAGGTCGATGCGTAGATGATTGATCAACGACGTCTGGACTCCGGCCATGGCAGAGACGGTGCGGTGGTTGACCGCGGAGGAGCAGCACGCGTGGCGGAGCTTCGTCCGCCTGCATGAGTGGCTCGGGGGTCATTTGGACCGCTTGTTGCAGTCGGATTCGAGGCTGTCGACCCCCGACTTCCAGGTGTTGGTCCATCTCACCGACGTGCCCGAGGGCGGCAGCGGCTTCTGGATCTCGCTCACGCGCTGGAGCGGGAGAAGAGTCGGATGTCGCATCACATCGCCGGACGGGCGAAGCGCGGGGTCGTGATGCGGGAGGACCATCCCGAGGACGGGCGGGGCGTTTTCGTGGTGAGCACGCCGACGGGACGGGGGCGATCGGAGCGGCCGCTCCGAACCACGTCGAGGCGGTGCGTTCGCTCTTCCTCGACCACGTCACCGCCGCGGAACTGGCGACACTGGCCGGGATTTCCGAGCGGGTGGTCCAGCGGCTGGACCAAGTACGGTTCTGATCCGGACACGGTCGGCTGGTCCGGCCGCTGCGAGGCGGCCGGGATCGTGCCAGGGGGCAGGCTCACATGGCCAGAGCGAGCGTGACGGCGGTCGCCGCGGAGACCAGCGTGAGGATGATCGGGGCCATGGCGTTTCCGCGTGTGGCGGGGTCGGCGTAGTCGCCGACCTTGGCGTGGAAGCCCACGGCGCCGATCATGGTGATCCCGAAGCCGACGGCGGCTGCGATGCCCAGCGGCTGCCAGAAGAGCCCCACGACCAGGCCCACGGCCGCGGCGACCTCGGCCAGTCCGATGAAGCGAACCAGTCCGGCGCTCAGCCCCATGTGGGACTGGAGTCCCGCGGAGACGTCGCCCTTCAGCATGGTCTTCGGCGCGCCGGCGGCCAGCGTGACAAGGGCTAGCAGCACGCTTAGGACGGCGGCGGTGATGTACATGGGTGGTTCCTTCCAGTGTGACCCGGGCCCGGGCCGAGGCTCATAAACCGTTGGTTGTTTCGTCAACCAGAATCGTCACCGAGGAACATAGAGACACTGTGGTGATGTGTCAACTACATGCTCGCGTCGGCCACCTCGGTGGCGGCCTTTCGTACTGGGTGCTTGCTCATGATCGAGATCCGGTTGAAGGCGTTGATGGTGATCGCCACCCAGATGACCGCGGAGATCTGGTCCTCGGTGAGCGCCTGGCGCGCGGCCTCGTAGGCGGATGCCTGGCCGTCGGTGTCCCGCGGGTCGGTCGTCGCTTCGGCCAGGGCGAGAGCCGCGCGCTCCTCGCGGGTGAAGAGCTCGGTGTCACGCCAGGCGGGCAGGATGCCCAGCCGTCGTGCCGATTCGCCCGCGCGCAGAGCCGCCTTGGTGTGGATGTCGAGGCAGTAGGCGCAGCCGTTCAGCTGGGAGACGCGGATGTTGACCAGCTCTACGGTGACCCGGTCGAGACCGGCCTCGGCGGCGACGGTGCGTACCGCCTGCGACGTCTCCCGCAGGGCATGGAAGGCCTTGGGGCTCTGCTTGTCGAGGAAGATCCTCCTGGCCATCGCTCCTGTGGTGCGACTGCTCACTGTGAGCCTCCTTCGGGGGGCTGCGCTCGGCTCCCTGCCGGTCCGCGTGGGCGCGGTGGCCTTCCGATCCGCACCCATGCCATGATAGTTGATGTAGCAACTAGGTATGGGAGGTGGCCTCGGTGAGCAATGTAGAAGCCGAACCCGCGGCGGTGAGGTGCGGGGCGCTGGTCGACGACAGGCGGTCGGCAGAGGTGCCGCACGTCGACGTCCTGTCCCCGCGCGAGGTGCCGCTGGGCGGCCCGCGTTCGATGACCGTGCGGCGGACGCTGCCGCAGCGGGATCGGACGCTGATCGGGGCCTGGTGTTTCGCCGATCACTACGGTCCGGACGATGTCGCCGGGTCGAGCGGCATGGACCTTCCCCCGCATCCGCACACCGGCCTGCAGACGGTGAGCTGGCTGTTCAGCGGAGAGGTCGAGCATCGCGACTCCCTCGGCACCCGTGGCCTGATCCGACCCGGCGAGATGAACCTCATGACGGGCGGCTACGGCATCGCCCACGCGGAGGTCTCCACGCCGCGCACCACCGTGATCCACGGCGTGCAGTTGTGGGTCGCCCTGCCCGAGGAGCACCGGAACACCGCACGCGACTTCCAGCACCACGTCCCCGAACCCCTGCGGATCGACGGAGCCGAGGCCCGGGTGTTCCTGGGCTCGTTGGCCGGCGACACCTCGCCGGTGCAGACCTTCACCCCCCTGCTCGGTGCCGAGATCGTCCTCGCGCCACGTGCCGCCGTCACCCTCGCCGTGGACACCACCTTCGAACACGGTCTCCTCGTGGACAGCGGCGACGTCCGGGTGGCCGACACCCGCCTGCGTCACGCGGAGATGGCCTACGTAGACCCCGGCATCGACCGTCTGACGCTCGTGAACGAGTCGGAAGATCCGGCGCGGACGATCCTGCTCGGCGGTACGCCGTTCGAAGAAGAGATCGTCATGTGGTGGAACTTCGTCGGCCGCAGCCATGACGACATCGTCCGGGCGCGCGAGGACTGGCAGGCCTCCTCCGACCGCTTCGGGGCGGTCGAGGGGTATCCCGGGAATCGCCTCGCCGCTCCCGCCCTGCCGAACGCCGTCATCAGGCCACGCAGGAACCCCGCCGTCGTGGCAACCCGTCGGCCCCGCCCGAAAGGCACCTCATGAGCCAGCCCTCCGCCGCTCCCGTCGTGGAGCGGGTGGATACCGCGCATCGCTACGAAATCCTGGTCGACGGCAAGCGCGCCGGACTGACCGAGTACCGCGACCACGGTGCGCAACGCGTCTTTTATCACACCGAAGTGGACACCGCCTTCGCCGGCCAGGGTCTGGCCGGTCAGCTGGTCCAGGAGGCCCTCGCCGATGTGCGCGCGTCCGGGAAGCGGGTAGTGCCTGCCTGCCCCTACGTGGCCAAGTTCCTGAAGAGGCATGACGAGTTCGCCGATATCACGGACCCCGTGACACCGGATGTCCGGCAGTGGCTCGCGGCGGAACTGGACTGACGTGCGCCGGTCGCTCGTCGGAGGTCGCAGTTCGAGCGGTAGATGACAAATCAACCATCGCCTACAATCGTTCGAATGAACGATCAAACGAAGTGGCTCACGCCGGCGGAGCAGTGTGCCTGGCGAAGTGTCATACGGATGTACGAGAGGCTCGAGGGGCGCCTGTCCCGCGGTCTGCAGTCGGAGTCCTCTCTGTCGGTCTCCGACTACGCCGTACTCGTCAACCTCGCGGAGGCGCCCGACGGTCGCATGCGTCATGTGGATCTGGCCAGGCGTCTGGAGTGGGAGAAGAGCAGGATGTCGCATCAGGTCTCCCGCATGGTGAAGCGCGGGTTGGTGGCCCGGCAGGAATGTGCTGAGGACGGTCGCGGCGCGTTCGTGGTCGTCACCCCGGCGGGGCGAGAGGTGATCGCGAAAGCCGCGCCCCGTCATGTCGGTGAGGTCCGGCGCCTGTTCATCGAGCCCCTGACGCCCGACGAACTCCAGGCGTTCGCCCGTGTGGCGGACCGCGTCGTCGATCGCCTGGAGGAGGAACAGTGCCGGTGATCGGTCCGTGCTCGTGACTGGGGACGGTTGACGGGTAGCCCGGAATATGAATGTGTCGGGGCGCGTTGCGAGGCATTAGTTGATGTATCAACATGATGGAAGGGCTGATCACGATGCAGTTCGGCATCTTCACCGTCGGTGATGTCGCCATGGACCCGGCCACGGGCCGCACGCCGACCGAGCACGAGCGGATCAAGGCCATGGTCGCCATCGCGCAGAAGGCCGAGGAGGCGGGCCTGGACGTCTTCGCGACCGGCGAGCACCACAACCGGCCGTTCGTGCCGTCGTCGCCGACCACGATGCTGGGCTGGATCGCCGCCCGCACCGAGCGCATCATCCTGTCGACCTCCACCACGTTGATCACCACGAACGACCCGGTGAAGATCGCCGAGGACTACGCGATGCTCCAGCACCTGGCCGACGGCCGGGTGGACCTGATGATGGGCCGGGGCAACACCGGTCCGGTCTATCCGTGGTTCGGCAAGGACATTCGCGACGGGATCAGTCTCGCTGTCGAGAACTACGCCCTGCTGCGGCGCCTGTGGCGCGAGGACGTCGTGGATTGGGAGGGAAAGTTCCGCACGCCGCTACAGGGGTTCACCTCCACCCCGCGGCCGCTGGACGACGTACCGCCGTTCGTCTGGCACGGCTCCATCCGCTCCCCGGAGATCGCCGAGCAGGCCGCGTACTACGGCGACGGGTTCTTTCACAACAACATCTTCTGGCCCAAGGAGCACACCAGGAAGATGATCGACCTGTACCGGACCCGGTACGCGCACTACGGACACGGCAGTGCCGAGCAGGCGATCGTCGGCCTCGGCGGGCACGTGTTCATGCGCCGCAACTCCCAGGACGCCGTGCGCGAGTTCCGTCCGGTCTTCGACAGCTCACCGGTGATGGGCGGCGGGATGTCCATGGAGGAGTACATGGAGCAGACTCCGCTGACGGTCGGTACTCCGGAGCAGGTCATCGAGAAGACGCTGTCCTTTCGAGAGTACGCCGGTGACTACCAGCGGCAGCTGTTCATGGTGGACGGCGGCGGAGTCCCGCTCAAGGCGGCGCTGGAGCAGATCGACATCCTGGGCGAGGAAGTGGTCCCGGTGCTGCGTGCGGAATTCGCCAGAAACCGGCCGGCCCAGGTGCCCGACGCCCCCACCCATGTCTCGCTGCTCTCCGCCCGCGGCACCGACCTCGCCCAGGAGTCGGAAGGAAGAGAAGACTGATGGCTGACAACATCGACAGCTTCAACGACTACCCCGCGCAGGACGGCGTCGCACCCGACCGCTGGGCCAGTGCTCTGTACCTGTTCGACAACGGCGTCGGCGCGCCGCACGAAGAGAGCGTCCTCGAACGCTGGGAGAGGGCCCAACTGCTCTTCGAGACCCGGGACTACATCGACGCCGCCCGTCTCCTCGCCGTCGTCGTCGAGGAGGCCCCGGAACAAACCGGCCCCCGGCTGTTGCTGGCCCGCGCCTACTAGCATTCGGCCCAACTGTGGCGCGCCGAGGAGCAGTTGAACCAGGTCATCGACCGCGATCCGGTGGAGCATTACGCCCACCTGATGCTGGGCCGCGCCCTGGAACGCCAGGGGCGTAGCGACGAGGCGGCGCCCTGGCTGCGGATGGCCGCCGCCTTCTCGGGCGAGCTGCCCTCCCAGGCCTGAAGTGGCGGGCGCACGGAAGAGGGGCACCGGGTCAACCGTTGCCCTGCCCGCGGCCTCGGGATCTGCGTTCCTGGCCCTCAGGCTTTCGTAGGGCGCCCCGATGAGCGGGAAGACGTGCTTGGGTGCGATGACGCCCCTGGGGTCGGCCAGTACGGCCAGGCCGCGCCGGGCGATCAAGGGGTCCGTACCGCGCAGGACCAGCGCATCGGTGGTCGTGGACGTGCCCGCGGCGACGAGCGTGACGCCGTACACCTTGGTCAGCGAGGAGACCGACGGCGCCTGCGGGTCGCCGGAGGCGGGGCCGCCCAGGGTGAGGGGGTGGTCCAGCTCCCGCAGGTCGGCGATCGTGCGCAGTCCGTGGCGGCGCGCGGTGTCCCGCCCGACGGCGAGGACGATCCCGCACTGGGGCGGCGGCCGGGGGCAGCGCATCGATGCCCTGAGGCAGTGCCATGCTCAGCGTCGCCGCGAGATCGCCGGGCATGACCTGCCCGCCCGGCAGTGCGCGCAGCACCGTGCTCTCGTACGCGGGTACGAGATCGAGCTCGCCCTCCACGACGGCCCGGGTGGTGTCGGCGGCCGACGTGTAGCCGGTCGTCGCCATCCAGACCTTCTCACCGACGCCGGTGAGAAGCGCGCCGTAGGGGCGGCCACGTCCCGGCTTTCGGCGGAGGTGTCGGTACCGGTCACCGTCGGTCTTCGGCGGTCCGCGTATGTGGATCCGGGGTCGTACTCCTGACATCACGGAACACCACTCGCGATCGGCTCTGCGGCAATGCGCGGAGCGCTCGGCCTGGGTCATCGGGGTGTTGGAGGGGACGGTGAGTCCGGGGTGGTCCTTGTCCCAGCCGTCGGACTGGTAGTTGTTGACGTACCAGACGTAGTGGCCGTAGAACGGCTTGTCGAAGTTCATCTCGTACCACCCCGTGGCCCGCTGTTCGGCGGGGCCGTGGTTGATCCAGGCCTTGTGCCCTGCGGGGGCCCTGACCGTGGTCTTCTCGGTCTTGGTGGGGGACGTCTCCCAGGAGTGCTGGTAGCTGAACTCCATGGCCGTCTCGTAGGCCGTCCAGAACGACGCGCTCGCGCTGATCGCGACGCCGACCGTGTTGGTGGTTCCGGTCGTGTCCGACCAGGCGACCTTCTGCTCGTTGACCTCGGTCCCGAAGTTGTACAGGGTGCTGCCGACCTGGTGCGCCGGCGCGGTGTACGTCGCGTAGCTCTGCGGGTGGAACTCGCAGTGGTCGGCGAAGCTGCAGGTGTCCAGCATCACCAACGGCAGGATGTAGTCGTTCCAGGCGGCGATGAAGGTGTAGATGGCGAGGAACGCCAGGGGGGCCGGGCAGACGCACGGCGGCGCCACGTGCCAGTACAGCCGGAAGAACCCGGCGCCCTCGATACGGGCGGCGTCGAGCAGTTCGTCGGGCACGCTGGTGGTGGTGTACTGGCGCATCCAGAAGATGCCGAAGGCGTTGGCGGCGGCGTTGGCGGCGGCGGGCACGATGAGCGCTTGGGGGTGCCCAGCCAGCCCCGCTGCACCATGAACTCGTACTGCGGGATGATCGCCAGCTGGGTCGGCAGGATGTACATCGACAGCAGGACGCCGAAGAGGAACTTCTTGGCGGGGAAGTCGTACTTGGCGAAGGCGAAGGCGGCCAGCGAGTCGAAGAACAGCACCAGCAGCGTCGTACAGACCGCGACGATCACCGTGTTGAACAGCGACCCGAAGAAGTCCATCTTGTCGAACAGGTGCTGGATGTTGGTCAGCAGACTGCCGCCGAACCACAGTTTCGGGGGTAGCTGTAGATGTCCTGCGAGGTGTTCGTCGCCATGACGACGATCCAGTAGAACGGGAACACCGCGATGAGCACGCCGAGCATCGCGAGGCTGCCGCCGACGCCGATCGCGGAGCTCATTCGGGCCGTCACCGAGCCGAGACTCTCGCGGGGCAGCAGGTCACGCATAAGGCTGATGCTCAGCGGGGACCGCGCCCGTGGAGGAGCCCTGGAGGGTGCGGCCACCGGCATTGTGGGGAGGTCACTGATGCTCGGCGTGTGGCGGATGCCACTGAAGGCGGACACCGGTTGACATATCAACGACACCGGCCAAGAATGTATGTTGATGTATCAACCAGTAGGAGGCTGCCGTGAACCCACTCGGCACCGTGCAGGACGGCGGGACCCGGATGCCGTCCGTGGTGAACCAGCAGGTCACCGCTGTCATGCCGCTGTGGCGTGCGGCTGAGATATTCGGCCTGAACCTCGCTCCGGCCCTCGGCGAGCCAGGCGCACGTAGCGTGGACCTGACGCGCGGAGCGCTCCGGTGAGTGCCCTGACGGCCTGCGCTTCGCGACGAGGGAGAATGCCGCGGAACCTGCGGCACGGAGCGGTGGGTGTGGCGGCGGCCGCACTCGTGTACGTCGTTCTCCTCGTGACCTTCGTGAGCAAGGAATCCTTGCCCGCCGTCGGTCTCGCGTCCTCCGGCGCCGAGCACCTGCGCCCCTGGGCGGCCGGTCTCGCGGAGAGCGCCGTGGCGTTCGGACACGGTGCGGGGCATGTCCTTTCCTGGATCCACACCGTGGCCCAGTGGCCCCTGCTGGCACTGACCCTGTTCTGGCTGGCCCGCCGGGATCCGGCCGTCTACGCACGCCTTGCTCTCGCGCTGCTGCTGACGGCCGCGGGTGGCATGACCGGATTCGCCGCGTCACACAGCTGGCCGGATCGCGAGGCGTCCCTCTTCCGTGACTACCTGGCACTGCCCGGTGTCGGCACGGGCGCCTATGTGCTTATCGCGATGGCGGTCGTCGCCGCGGTCGCGAGGGCACGAGTCCGGGCCGTCGTGCTGGTGATCACCCTCGCCACGGTTGTGGCGGCGGTCGTGGCCGCGGACCGTCACCTGCTCGGCGCGCTGCTCGCCGCGGGTGCCCCGCTCCTGGCGTGGTACGCCGCCGGGTCGTTCGTCAAACGACAAGGCGCCCGGCGTGGCACGAAGGGGCAGGTGGCTCCGGTCTCGCCCCGTGCAGAGTCGTCGCGGTCCTGGACCGTCGCGGAATCCGCGCGGGTGCGGCGGACGGGCTGACGGCCATGAACATTGATGCCCTGATCGAGGCCGCCGGATGGTGGTCGTACGTCGTCGTGTTCGCTATGACGGCCGCAGAGACCAGTGCCTTCCTCGGCCTGCTGGTGCCCGGGGAGACCGCCATCCTCCTCGCCTCCGCGATCGCGGGGCGGGGCGACCTGAACGTGCTGCTGCTTGCGGCCCTCGTCGTGGCGGGCGGGGTGACCGGAGACAACCTGGGCTATGCGCTGGGCCGCCGGTGCAAGCGACGCCCGCATGCCCGACTGGCCCGCCGTATCCGGCCTGGCAACGGGATGCGGCGGGCGCAGGACTTCCTGCTGCGGCACGGCGGCATGGCCGTATTCATTGGCCGGTTCATCGGCTTCGTCCGCGCCTTCCTGCCCTTCGCTGCAGGGGCGTCCGGCATGCCGTACCGCCGGTTCTTCTTCTTCAGCACGCTCGCATCGCTTGTCTGGGGCATCGGGAATGTGCTCCTCGGTTACTTCGCCGGCGCGGTCGTCACCGAGTTGCTCCACTCGGTCGGTCTGATCGCCGTGGCCGGGCTCGCCGCCGCGGGTGTCGTTGCCCTTGCCGTCGTACGACTGAGCAGGCGTCGTCGTCGCGTCGTGCGGGCCAGGTCAACGGTGGTGGCGTCGGGCGGAGCGACGCAGGCTTCTGTGCAGGAACCACTGCACTTGTTCACGTCTTCACTGGAAGGATGACCCATGGGATTCGAGGGTGCTGAACTGGCGGTGGTGCCGCTGGACTCGAAACAGGCCGAGGACGCGACCGTCGCCGGCGCCAAGGCCGCCAACCTCGCCCGCGCGGCCGTGGCGGGCCTGCCCGCGCTGCCCGGCTTCGTGCTGGTGCCCGTGAAGCGGGCGCCCGGGGCACCGGCCGGGGAGGACGCGGTGCGTTCCGCGTGGCGCTCCCTGGCCGGGCCGGACGGGCAGGGGAGAGCACTGGTCGTCCGCTCCTCCTCCGCCCACGAGGACACCGAGGAATCCTCCATGGCGGGGCGTTTCGAGTCGGTGCTGGACGTGCGGGGGTGGGAGGACTTCACCACCGCGGTGCAGGCCGTGCTCGACTCCGCGCGGCGGGTACGACCCATACGGCCACCGCAGGAGACCCCCGACGACGACGGGATGGCGGTACTGGTGCAGCCTATGCTCACGTCGGCCGCCGGCGGCGTGATGTTCGGCGCCGACCCGGTGGACGGCCGCACCGACCGGATCCTTGTCAGCGCGGTACGTGGCGGACCGGACCAACTGGTCGATGGCAGCACGCAAGGCGTCCGTTACCAGCTGACCCGCATGGCCCGGCTGGTGCGCACGGAACCGGCCGAGCCCCGCGGGGAGCGGCTGCTGACGCACCGGCAGCGGACCCGGTTGGTGCGCCTGGCCAAGCAGACCGAGCGGGTGTTCGGCGGGCCGCAGGACATGGAGTTCGGCTTCGACGCCGAAGAACGGCTGTGGCTGTTCCAGGCGCGTCCCATCACGGCGATGGCCGCACGGCCGCTGCGGGGCGCCCGCCTGCTGGGGCCCGGTCCGGTCGCCGAGACCCTGCCCGGCGTGCTTCAGCCGCTGGAGGAGGACCTGTGGGTGACTCCGATGTCCCGCGGCCTCACCCTGGCTCTCGACATCGCCGGGGCGGCACCGCGGCGCCGACTGCGCAGACTCGCCCTGGTAACCACCGTGGAGGGACGGGCCGCCGCCGATCTGAAGCTGCTGGGCGCCGTACCGTCCGCCCACCCCGTCCTGGACTTCATCAACCCCGCGCCGGGTGCCCGCAAGGCGGGAGCGGCCTGGCGGGTGGGCCGGCTGCGTTCGGCGCTGCCGATGCTGGCGGTCGATCTGATGGCCGACGTGGACCGTGCGTTGGCCGACTATCCGCCACCCGGCGAGATGCTCAGCGGCCAGCTCCTCGACGCCGTCGCCTGGGGCCGGCAAGTGCTGTCCTCCTTGCACGCCCAGGAGTCCCTGGCGGGTGCCCTGCTCGGCGCCGGGACCGGCGCCAGCTCAGCGGGGGAGGCGCTGGCGGAGCTGGCCGAGGGCCGATCCCGTGGTCTGACCGACGAACAGCTCGTCGAACGTCATCCCGTGCTGCTGGCCCTGCTGGCTCCCACGCTCGGCGACCGCCCGCCGCTGCCGCAGCAGACCGGCTGGACCACGGTGCCGCGCGGAGTGGGCGCACTGCCGGTGCGCGAAGGACTGCGGCTGCGAATCCGCTGGGTGCAAGAGATGCAGGCGCAGATGGTGCGGGAGATGACGCGTCGGCTGGGCCCTGGTGAATGCCACCTCGGGTTGTCCCGCCTGTCGTTGCTGCGCTGGGACGAACTGGTCAAGGCCGCGGACGGCGGCGGACTGCCGGCCGACCTCGCCGAGCGTCAGCCGCGGCAGGACACGGGGCCGCTGCCCGCCGCGTTCCGCCTGGCCGACGGCCGCCCGGTGGCCCAACTCCCACCCGGGCACCGTACGTCCGGCGAGGGCCAAGGAGCCGGCGGCGGCTTCGGCACCGGCACGGCCTGGGACGGACACGGCACACCCCCCGAGCACCCGGTGCTCGTGGTCCGCTCTCTCGACCCTGCCCTGGCCCCACTGCTGCCGGACCTGGCCGGGCTCGTCGCGGAGACTGGCAGTGCCCTGTCCCACCTCGCCGTACTGGCCCGCGAATACCGCGTCCCCACGGCGGTCGGCGTACCCGGAGCGGTGGACCGCTTCCCGGCCGGCACAGCACTCACCGTCGACGGCGGGACCGGCGCGGTGACCGCGGACGACAGCACCGAAGCGGCAGCCGAAGCCGCCACGACACGAGAGGAGTCGGCGGCATGAAGGCCATCAGACTGGTCGGTTACACCTTCGGCGGACTGTCCGCCGCCTACGCCGGCTACTACACCGTGCTCTACCTGACCCGCTGGGAGTGGCAGCGGGCCCTGATCTCCGCGGCCCTGCTGCTCGTGGTCGAGGTCTTCCTCGCCACGGTTCTGCTGCTCACCCGCCTGAGCCGTCTGGAGGACCGGCTGGAGCAGTCCGACGCTCGCGTCGAGGAGGTGCGCAAGCGCCTCGAACAGACCCGGGGCACCGCGCCGAACCGCTTCAACTGGCTGCGCTCGAGCGACCTGACGGATGTGAACGGCAGCCGCACCTTCGTCTTCGTACCCGTGCTGATGGTGGCTGGCGCCGCACTCTCGGGGGTCGCCATGGTCCTCCAGAAGGTCGCTGGTGCCACGGCACGGCCGGGCGCGGAGCGCCGCCTGGCGGGACGGCTGGCGTCCCTGACCGCCCCGCCAGCCGCCGGGACGGCCTCCCTTGAGGACCAGCCGGCCGTACCGCCGGCCCGCACAGGCCGACGGGCGATCGCTGTGGTGGTGGCTGTGGCCAGCTTCGTGATGGTGCCCCTTTTGTGGTCCGCGTTGGCGGACGCGACGCAGACACGGGCTGAAAAGTCACCGGACGCCGCGAGCACGACCATGGTCTTCCGCGTGGAAACCCGCGGGGACGAGAGCCCGCAGGCAGTCCAGCTCGCGGCCCAGGACCTGTGGGAGACCTGCCGCCGTTCCACCGCGGCGGAGAACGGCGATGCCACGCTGAACCGGATGAACGACGGCGTATACACCGGTGTGGTCCGGCCCGCGCTGCCCTCGCACGACGTGATGCGGCTGCGCGGGTGCATCGAGGACGCCAACACCAACCGCACCAGCGCCGTCGTGCTGGGAGAGGGGCGGGCGGAGCGTTTGGTCAGCACTTTTGCCCGCTGACATCGAAGTCGGCCCCGTGCAGGTCATTGACCTGGTCGGGCCTGATTGATTGCAGTCGTGGCGCCGCGTTGTCGTGGACGATGGAGATGTCGTGCTCATCCGTGAACTCACCCAAATCTCTGTGGAGGTTCTGCTTCGATCATGGGGTCGATGAGGTGCTGGACGGGGTCGATGGCCGTGGAGCGACGAGGTAGCGGCTTGCGGGGCTGGGGCTCTGGGCCGTTGAGGGCACCGCGGCCGGTTCACCAGGTGATGTGATGCCGCAGGACAGTGCTCTCCCTGGCAGGCCCTCGGCTTCTGCGTTGCGGCGAATGAACTGGTAGAGCTCGGTCTTGTCGTGCGCTTCGGCTTCCGCGGCGGGCGCGACATGCGACATCGGCGTGGAGGTGGAACATCACCCGCTACGACGTACACGCCGTGCGGGAACACCGGAGGCCGCTCGACCTCGTTCGCTACCGACTCTTCGGCAGGGACCTGCTCGGGCTTGAGACCGTGGCGTCCGTGAGTGGCGGTATGCGAGTGGCCTATCGGACTTGCCGGCCTGCCATCGCACAGGACGGCAGCCGACGTCCAGGGCGCGTCAATGGTGGAGCTGGCGAACGCGGTCGACGAACCATTGCTCGGGCTCGGGGACGGCGTCAACCGGGTCGAGCGCAAGCAGTACTGGGCGTATCAGCGTCTGCGGAACCTCGCCTGCGTGTGCCCGCCTCAGCGGAGCAAGCTTCTGGTCTATCTGAAAGTCGACCCGAAGCACATCGAGCTCGTTCCCGGGTTCACCCGGGACGTGTCCGGTCTCGGGCACCACGGGACGGGTGACCTGGAGGTGCAGCTCCGCACGCCAAGGGACGTAGAGAGAGCACAGGATCTGCTCCGGGCGAGCTACGCGGCGGCGTGATCGCTCGACGGCACCCTGGATGATGCGTGCGATCCTGCACCAGGTCCGCTGGCCCAGGCTGCGCGCCGGCCCGTTTGTGGGCCACGCTCGTGAGACCGGCCAGTTCGATGACCTCGTCGACGCGACGGCGGGGGATGCCATGGGCGTGGGCGAGTGCCATCAGATGGGCGAAGGCGCTGCGGCCCGGATGGACCGAGCGGGCCTCCAGCAGCGAGCTGATCTCCTGCAGGGGCGCGGCATGCCGGGCGTACGGGTTGCCGCCCACGGTGACCGAGCCGCTGGTGGGCCGGTCAAGGCCGATGATCATCCGCATGGTGGTCGACTTCCCGGCCCCGTTCGGACCGAGGAAGCCGGTGACCTGACCGGGCTTGACGGTGAACATCAGTCCGTCATGGCCGTCTTGTCGACGTAGCGCTTGGTGAGTTGCTGTACGTCGATCACGGGTGTCCGGTCCTCCGGAGCTGCCGATGGTTTCACACGAAGCGGCAGCGTCTCCGCCTGCGCATGACGGCCGCTCAGCGGGCCGCGGCACCAAGCTAGGCGTGGGACGGGCGTGACCCCTGGGACTAAGGGGGACTCTTGAGGAGCGGGCAGTGGTACTGCGGTACCAATGCTCCGCGTCGAGCGAGCAGGGGAGTGTACTGTGCCGGTGAGATCGTCGCTTCCCCTCACCAGGGCACGGGCAACTCGCCGGAGCAGGGTCTCGAAGACGGTCTCCGGTTCGAGCCTGGCGGGGTTCTGACCGAGGCACTGGTGCGGGCCGAACCTGAAACTGGGGTGGTGCCGCGCGCCGCGCTCGATGTCCAGCTCGTCAGGTGGCGGTGGCCATCGGTCCCTGGACTGGCGCAGCCCTGGCAGGACGGCTGGGCGGTTACGACGGACTATTCCTCGTCCTCGACTCCGCCCTGGCGCTCGGCTCGGGGCGGTCTACCTCCAAGGCATGGGAATGACCGGCCTGGTGTGCACGCAAAGCCGCCCGGGACCCCTGAGATTTGTACCCCAGTCCCCCTCTAGTTGGCTGGGGAGCCGATGCCTATCCCCCATCCTGAGGCTGAGCGCAGGGGCGCTGTGCTGTTGCCCTCAACGCCCTGCACCGTGGGTGACCGACTCAAGGGCTAACTTCTGCTTCAGCTGGTTGAACTGGATGTGCTCGATCGCCGAGAGCTTGCTGGTCAACACGCTGATTCAGGCTCAGGGAGATGAGGCGAGCGAGTGTCTGAGTACGCACTGAACACGGTGCGGTATCGGATTTTCGTGTATTGATCGCATCGCTATGACCGTGATCGGGATGATCTCCTGTTCGCTGGGGGCCTTCGAACGCGGAAGGAATCACGGGGCATTTCCTTTTCGATGAGGTGTTCGGAGGTAGACGGGGCGGGTGTGGAGCGGGTGTGCCATGTGGCAGAGCGGTAATCTTGCGCGTAGATCACCGACGGAAACGGAAAGTGACAACTGTGACCACTGCTGCTGTGGCCCCCGCCAAGGTCTCGGACTTCTACTGCCATCAGGCCATTCCCGGCCTCGTGGAGATCGAGCGGGTGATGGAGACGGACCGGGTGCTGGCGTTTCACCACACCCGGCCGTCACACCCGGTGCACATCGTGGTGGTGCCGAAGGAGCACATTCCGTCGCTGATCGACCTGGGGGACGGTCGTGCCGAGCTGCTGGCGGAGGTCATGGACGTAGTGGCCAAGGTGGCGGCTCAGGTGACCGAGAAGCACGGCGCCGCCTCGGTGACCACCAACAACGGCCTGTACCAGGAGTCCAAGCACATGCACTGGCACGTCTACCACCGTGGTGAGACCGACGAGCAGATCCTCGGAATGTACGGGCACGGGGACGGCTGAGGCCTAGCGGGCTCGGTGCCGGCGCCGCGGCCCTGCGGCCGCGAGGGTCTCGCGGGCGATATGGCCGGCCGCCTGGTGGATGACGGTGGGGTCCGGGCTGCCGGACTCCGCGGGGGTGTGGGCCAGGTGAAAGCAGGCTGCGGCGAGCACGGCGCCGCCGGTGAGCGTCTCGTCGTCGTGGATCACGTGACACCGCCCCTCCTGACGCCGTGCATACGCTTCGGCGTTGACCAGCTGGTCGCCCCGGCTGACGCTGGCCGGCAAGGGAATGAGGACGGCGCGCTTGCCGAGCGCTTCCAGTTCCGCCAGCGTCGTCGCCCCGGCCCTACCGATGACCAGGTCAGCCAGCCACAGTGCATTGGTCATTTCGGCGTGCAGGTATTCGAACTGCCAGTAGTCGGCCGTACTGTGGAGGGACGGGTCAATATTGCCCTTCCCGCACACGTGAATCACCGCGAACCGGCCGCAGAGCTTCTCCAGTTGGCTGCGTACGGCGTCGTTGATGCGTGCGGAGCCGCTGCTGCCGCAGAAGATCAGCAGTACCTCGGTGCCGGTCTTGATGCCGAGTCTGCTGCGCATCCGGTCGGGGTTGCCGTGCGCGAGGTCGTGCCGCAGCGGTAGGCCGGTGACGACCGTCTTCCGGGCGAGCCAGGCCGGCGTCTCGTGTGCGGCCGGTTCGGAGAGGCAGACGCGGGCCGCCATGCGTGCGAGGATCCGGTTCGCGAGTCCGAGGGAGTGGTCGGACTCGTGGATCACGAGCGGGACCCGGCACAGCCAGGCGGCGATGCCCACCGGGACGGTGACGTAGCCCCCCTTGCTGAACACGGCTTCGGGACGCTCGCGCCGCATGGCCCGCCACGCGGCGCCGATGCCGCGCAGAACGGTGAAGGGCATCCGCAGGTTGCTCCACGAGCCGTAGCGCTTCAGGCCGGCGGACGGTACGGAGCGGAAACGGATTCCGGCCCTCTCGGCGTACTCGTGCTCGATGCTTCCGTGCCGTCCGAAGAACACGAGTTCGTTCTCGCCCTGCGCGGAGAGCTGAGCGGCGACGGAAAGAGCGGGAACAACGTGCCCAGCGCTACCGCCACCAGTGATCGCAATTTTCATCAATACCGTTTCCGGGTTCGCATGAGCGCATTTTCTGGCAGTCGATGATTCCTTCAGCGATGTCCCGTGCCCTGTTACGTTTCGAAGACCGCACCGGGTACGGGATACCGGCTGAGCTGGTCGGGTCGGCCGGACTTGAACCAGGCTCCTCGGCAACGCTTTTGCCGTGCTCCACCGTTGAGCTACGACCCGTTCACCGCGTGAGCATCAAGCTAGGGGCCGCCGCGTCTGGGCGTCAACCGGATCGGCGGAATGTTGGCGGAGTTTTCGCCATCGCTCACTTGCGTGAATTGGCAGGTGATTCTCTGCGTGCGGGTACGCCGAATAGTGCCGCCATGAAAGGTGTTCGGCCGTGCTATTTTCAGCTACTGGGTTGCGTTGTCTCCTGGTGTTATCCGCCGGTCGTGATTGGGGGAATGCGGCTGGATTCAGCGACGGTGGTGGTGCGTCCGGTCCAGCGGCTGATGACCTCGATCTCCTCGGCGGGGCGGTCGGGAGAGAGCACGGCGGTGTACGGCAGCCCCAGCAGGCGGGCGTAGCGGAGCTTCTCCCCGGCGGGCAGGGGCCGGTCGTCGACGAAGCAACTCAGGCTTCGCGCCGTGAGGTCCCTTACGAGCCGGTCGGTGCGCTCGCCCATTTCCGGCTGGTCGGCACGGAGCACGGTGAGGTGGACGTCGGCGGGCCCGGTGCCGGGCTTCCAGCGCAGGCCCCGCTGGTCAACGATGTCGCCCGCCGCCTCGCCGACCAGGCGCGCGGCAGCCTCGGCACGCAGACGTTCTTGCTCAACCTCTACACCCTGCGCAGCGGCCTACCGCACCCTGGGAGGAGTTCCCGTGGGGCTGCGAGTTCTACGAGCGCACCGGCACGATGATGGACGAGGACGGGCTGGAGCGGCTGAAGGACTTCGACGCGATCTACTTCGGCGCGGTCGGCTGGCCCACAGTCCCCGACCACATCAGCCTCTGGGGCCTGCGCCTGAGGATCTGCCAGAACTTCGACCAGTGGGCCAACGTCCGCCCCGTGCACTTCCTGCCCGGCGTACAGAGCCCACTGCGCAAGGCCGACGACACGGAACTCGACTGGGTCGTCGTCCGCGAGAACAGCGAGGGCGAGTACGCGGGCCTCGGCGGCCGCAACCTGTCCGCCCGTGGCCAGGGCGGTGAAGTCGCCGTCCAGTCGGCCCTGTTCACCGAGGTCGGCTGCGAGCGGATCATGCGGTTCGCCTTCGATCTGGCCCGCACCCGGACGGTCAAGAAGGTCTCCTCCGTCACCAAGAGCAACGCCCAGCAGTACGGCATGGTCCTGTTGGGACGACGTCTTCAAGCGTGTCGCCGCCGACTACCCGGACGTCGAGACCGAGAGCGTGCTCGTGGACGCGATGTCCGCGAAGTTCGTGCTGAAGCCGGAGGACCTCTCGGTGGTCGTCGCCTCCAACCTCAACGCCGACATCCTCTCCGACCTCGGCAGCGCCCTGGCCGGCAGTCTCGGTCTGGCGGCGAGTGCCAAGGGAAACAGGGCAAACCGAGCCTGCGGTAGCCATCACAAACAGCAGAGCTGCATAAACGCCAAGCTAAGGGCGTGCAGATAAATAACCTGCGGATTATGAGACTTGAACTCGCAGGTCAGCGCGTTGTCCGTCGGCAGGTTGTTTCTCTGCGAGCCCTAACGAGCTGGTGCACGGTAGGCGGTGAGACGCCGCGGACTTCGGTCTCGGGGGCCTGGCGCCAAGTGCAGCCGGAAGTGGTACGAACAGGATCGCGACCGACACATCCGGGGTCCCGATGCCCCGCAGGGGCGACGGTGGTGGTGACCAAGCAAGAAAGATCTTGATCGGGCGGCTGGCAAGGATCGTGGTGATCGCCGTGATCCGGCGTTCCTGCGCCGCGTTGGTGCTCCGTCTGCCGTGGCCATACCGAAAGGGATGGTCACAGCACTAGCCTGGTGTGTGCAGTAAGGGGTTAGCCTGGTGTCGCCTTAACGGAGTTTGATGGATACAAACAGGGATAATCCGCAGCGAAAGGTGCGTTTGACGTTCCTCGCGGGCTAGAGGTCCAGCTCCAGCACCGCCGACGCGGAGCGGCTCACGCAGATCATCATCGTGGTGGCGGTGGCGCGTTCGGACGGGTCGATCACCGTGTCGCGGTGGTCCGGAACCCCGGCCGTGACCGGTGTCTCGCAGCTGCCGCAGTAGCCCTCCTCGCACGAGTACGGCACGGTCGGCAGCAGTTCCCGGACGACGTCCAGGACGGAACGGTCCGCGGGCACGGTCGTACGCAGTCCGGAGCGGCACAGCACGACCTCGAACTCCGCCTCCGCGCCCATGGCTTGCGTGCCTTCGTCGCCCGGGGCGAAGCGTTCTGTGTACGCCGTGCGGCACAGGGACATCACCGCGTCGAGCATCGGCGTCGGCCCGCAGGCGTAGACCGCGTGACCGGGCGGAGCGGCTGCGATCTCGGCGGCCAGGTCCGGGAGACCCGACTCGTCCTGCGGCACGAGGAGCACGCGGTCTCCGCCCAACTCCACGAGGTCGTCGGCGTACGCCAGGCGGGAGCGGTCGCGGGCGCCCAGGACCAGGCGCCAGGGGAGGCCCTGCGCGGTCAGCTCGCGGGCCATCGGGAGCAGCGGAGTGATGCCTATGCCGCCCGCCAGCAGCAGGTAGCCCTTCGCCGGGAGCAACGGGAATCGGTTGACCGGGCCTCTTACCTCCAGCTCCCGCCCTACCAGCGCGGTGTCGTGGATCTCCCGTGAGCCGCCGCGTCCGTCGGGTACTCGGTGCACGGCGACTGTCCACACGTCGGCGTCGGCGGGGTTCCCGCACAGGGAGTACGCGCGTCGCAGTCCAGAGGGCAGGGTGAGTTCGATGTGGGCCCCCGGCTCCCATGGGGGCAGTGCGCCGCCTTCGGGCCGGGTCAGCCGGAGTTCCAGCACGTCGTGGGCGATCCAGCGGGCCTGCCGGACCAGCAGAGGTGCCATGGACGGTGAGGTGTCAGAAGACACGGAAGTACTCCCGTTGTTCCCAGTCGGTGACCTCCTGCTCGAAGCGGGCGATCTCCGCGCGCTTGATGCCGGCGTAGTAGGACACGAAGTCCTTGCCGAGCCGGGCCGCCAGGCCCTCGTCCGCCTCCAGCGCGGTCAGGGCCTCGCCGAGCGAGCGCGGCAGCGGCTCGGCACGGGTGGCGTACGGTTCGTCCGCCGCCGGGCCGGGGTCCGAGCCGTTCGCCACTCCGTCGAGTCCGGCGGCGAGTTGGGAGGCCAGGTAGAGGTAGGGGTTGGCCGCCGGTTCGCCGATTCGGTTCTCCAGCCGGGTCGATGACGGTCCGTCACCCAGGACCCGCACCATCGCCCCTCGGTTGTCCCGCCCCCACACCGCACGGTCGGGGGCCAGCGACAGGGACCGAAATCGCTTGAAACCGTTGAGAGTTGGCGTGGAGAACGCGCTCGTTGCTCGTGCGTGCCGCAGCAGCCCGCCGAGGAAGGCGGTGCCGTACGGCGACAGGGGTGGCCGGAGTCCGTCACCCTCTGCTGCGTCCGGCGCGAAGATGCCGACCCCGTCCCGCAGCACGCTCTGGTGCAGATGCCAGCCGCTGGAGAACACCCCGGGCAGATGGGGGCGGCACATGAAGGTGGCGTGGTGGCCGTGCCGCGCGGCGACCTGCTTGACGGCGCCGCGCAGCAGCACCATCGCGTCGGCCGTGCCGAGTCCGTCGGCGGGCTGGAGGGTCAACTCGACCTGGCTAGGCCCGAATTCGACCTCCAGGCTGCGCAGCGGCAGCCCCAGTCCCTCGATGTTCACGCGCAGGACGTCGAGGATCGGGTCCAGCTCGTCGTACCGCAGCTCGCTGAGGTACTGGTAGCCGTGGTTGAGCATGCCGACCTCGGGAGCGGCGCCCGGCTGGCCCAGATCGCCCGAACCCAGGCGCGGATCGGTGAGCCGGAAGAGGTGGAACTCCACCTCCAGACCGGTCCGGTAGGTCAGCCCGCCCGTCTGCTCCAGCACCGAGCGCAGCAGCCCGCGCGTGCACAACGGCACCGGCGCTCCCGTGGAGAAGCGCAGATCGCACAGCAGCCAGCCCGTGCCCGGCGACCAGGGCAGCATCCGGAAGGTGAGCGGATCGGGGACCATCACCATGTCGGCGGCGCCCCGCAGTTCGGGCAGCCCGAGCGGCGTCTCCTTGGTGAAGAGGGGGAAGACGGTCCGCCCCGAGGTGTCCTTGGCGAGCAGTGACGAGGCGATGCTCGTGCCTTCGCGTAGAACGTTGGACAGTTCCCCTACGGTGACGGTCTTGCCGCGCAGCAGCCCGTGCTGGTCGGCGAAGACCAGACGTACGACCTTCATGCCGCCGCTCTCGGCGCGCTCGCGTATCTCCCGGGCCGCCGTGGCCTGTTCGGGGCTCCACAGGCCGTGGCGCTCGATGAATCCCACGTCGTTCAGCCGTCCGTTCCGACCGGCTGCGCCCAGCTGCTGTCGGCGCGCTGCTTGGCGGTGGCGGCGGCCCAGTGTTCCTGCCAGCCCTCGGTGGGGCCGATGCCGTCCAGTGTGACCGGCCCCTGGATCCGCGCGGCCTCCTCGGGCGGCAGCACCAGCGGTGGGTTCTCACCGCGCTCGACGGCGGAGACGGCCTCGCCCAGCATCCGCCGGTACATCACGATCGCCTTGTCCGAGCGGCCCAGATGCTCGCGCGTACGGTCCTGGACGGCGCCCTGGCCCTCCACCGCCCACTGGTCGTGCACGTTGATGTCGGTGCCGAGACCGGTGTACGTCGTCGTGCGCTGTTCCTCGGGGTCGTAGCCGTAGTTGTTCGCCCGGCCGAAGCGCGGCCGGTAGTCGGGCAGGGTGACCGCGTCGACCCGCTGCCGGCGCATCTCCGCCGCGTCCACGGGGCCGCCGACGCTGGTGAACAGGGCATACCAGTAGGAGGAGTTGTCGTCGATCGGCACATGCCACTGGGTGATCGCCGTCTCCGCGTCGAGCGGGATGTGGAAGGCGTGCGGGAACACCTGGTGGGTGACGCGGACATGGGTGCGGCTGCCGTCCATCGCCCGGCCCTGGGTGTCGGTGCCGTCCAGGGTGCGCAGGGCGGTGATGCGGATGCCGTACGGGGTGCGCACGGCGTCGATGTCGGGGCGGCCGTACTCGCGCAGGATCTTCGTCATCGGCAGGTCGGTGCCCCGGGAGGCGGCCCGGAACTGTCTGCCGTAGCTGTCCTCGGGGTCCTCGTCCTCGAAGAAGCGGTGGAGGTAGGAGGCGTGGGCGGGGTCGATGCCGACCTCCAGGGCCTGGAGCCAGTTGCACTCCAGGAGGCCCTTCCAGGCGAAGGCGTGGTCGGCCGGTGCCTGGAAGCAGTCCAGGGCGGGGAGTTCGGGCGGTTCGCCGGGGCCGAGGTAGCCCCAGATGATCCCGTTGATCTCGCGGACCGGGTAACTGCCCAGGCGCACACGGGACTTGAGCGGGCTCCCGATCGGCTCGGCGGGTGTGTCCAGGCAGGTGCCGTCGCGGCCGAACAGCCAGCCGTGGAAGCAGCAGCGCAGGCCGCCGTCCTCCAGTCGGCCGAGCGCCAGGTCGGCGCCACGGTGCGGGCAGCCGCGGTCGACGAGGCCGAGTTCGCCCTGCTCGTCGCGGAACAGGACCAGGTTCTGGCCCATCACCTTGGGCGCCACCAGCGGCCGTACGCCGTCGAGTTCCTCGCTTAGGGCGATGGGCTGCCAGTAGCGGCGCATCCACTCACCGGCCGGGGTGCCGGGCCCGGTCCGGGTGAGCCGGGTGTTCTCTTCCTCGCGCATGGGACGCCTTTCTGACGAAGGGGGCGCGGTCAGCCGCAGCAGTGGTCCGGGGCCGTGGGGCTCGGCGTGTGGCAGGAGACGGGGGCCGGCACGTCCAGGGCCGGGTTGCGGTCGAAGAAGCCGTCGGGCTCCAGCCGTAGCCGCGCCTTGGCCACCGGCATCACCGGCCACTCCTCGGGGCGCGGGAAGTGGTGGGAGCCGATCGTGGCCCACAGCACCAGGTCGGTGCCGTCCAACGAACGGTTCTCCTCCTGCCACTTGTGCACACCGTCGGCGCCCGGCTCGGCCTGGTTGGGGTACTCGCCGGCGACGAAGCGGCGGTCCGGGTCGTAGGCCGTCGCCCACAACTGCCGTCCCACGAACGGGGCTCGGCGGGCGCACACACTGTCCTCGCGCACCGGCAGGACAGCCGTGTTCTCCAAGTGCACGCGGTACGCGGTCGGTTCACCCATCCGGTTGCGGGCCTCGGTGCTCTCCACCCGCCAGTGCAGGGCGCGGGAGGGGTCCGTGCTCCGTGCGCCCTCCGCCTCGCTGAGGATCGGACGCAGCACGGTCCGGGCGGCGTTGCCGTACGGGTTCAGCTCCGGGTCCGGCTCGGGCTCCGCCGTGACCTCGACGAGGCGGTTGCCGGTGCCGTCCACCGCCATGTCAAGGCGTACGGCGAAGAAGTGCTGGTGGTTGGTGACCGCGACGTTCGGGGCGACCCGGCGGGCGTACGGGGTCTCCTCGTCCTCCGTGACACCGGTTGCGGAGAGGATGCCGGTCATCTTGATCTCCAGCATCACCGAACCGTCCTGGTACAGCGACCAGTAGAAGCCGTAGTCGTAGTTGGCGACCGTGGCGAACGCCGAGATGATCAGCCGGCGGGAGCGGCGGACCTCGGTGCGGCCGGTGCGGCCGTCGTGGTGCTTCCAGAGGATGCCGTCGTCCTCCTCGTGCACACAGACGGCGTTGGGGATGAGTCGGGGGACGCCGTCGCCGCCGAGCACCGCCGCGTCGAAGTACTGGATCACGCCGAGGCAATCGCAGCCCAGGGCAAGGGAGTTGGTGAGCGGGCCCGCGCCGTACTCGCCCCAGTCGAAGAAGTTCTTGCGGTACTGGGTGGACGCGGTGTCGAAGTAGGGCACGTACATCTCGTTGACCGCCGCACGCCGGATCACCTGGCGCGGGCCCTTCCCGGCCGCGTCGAAGGTCAGGTCGTGCAGCACCAGGCCCTCACGGTGGCTGAAACCGACCCGGACCGACCAGCCCTGCCAGTCCAGCCGCTGGCCGGTGACCGTGAAACTGGGTCCGTCGGGCTGGACAACCTCCAGTGGTTTCAGGCCTGTTCGCTCCGGCACGACACCGGCGCCGAACACCCCGGACTCCTCCGACAGCGGGACGATCCCGTGGTCCTCGATGTGCAGGATCTCCATCGACTCCATGTCGATGATCGGTACGACGCCCTGGACCGGGCGCGCATAACCGTTGTCGTCCTCGGAGGTACGGTGCCAGACGCTGCCCCAGGTCAGCCGGCGCCCCGGGTACTCGGGCGGTTCGAAGCCGCCGATCGACTCCGGGTCCACCATGACCAGCGACACGTCGTGGATGCCGCGCAGGGCGAGGGCCTCCCTGAAGCGCGGGTCGGCCCGGCACATGGCGGCGGCCTGGCGTGCCTCCTCGGAGGAGCAGCCTGGGCTGCGTACGTCCAACTCCCGCCAGGCGGTGCTCTGGGGCTTGTCACCGAGTTCGAGGGCGACCTCGTAGGCGATGTGCGCGGAGGGGCAGATCACGACTGCGCGGGCCCGTCTCGCCTCGCCCGGGACGGCGCGGCGGGCGTGGTCCTCGTCCAGAGCCACGCCCCAGAAACGCGCGTCCTCGGTGACCCGGGTGTCCGCCTTCAACACCGTGACGGCGGCGGCCAGTTCGGCGACGGTCAGTGGGTCCAGCGGGTGTGGTGCTTCGGTCGCCGGTACGGGTTCGGGGGCGAGGGTGCTCATGCGGGGATTCCTTCCGGGACGGGGACGGCCGGGCCGCCGCACAGCACGGTGCCGCCGTCGGCGCGTGGGTCGGCGGCGCCGTCGAGGCGGCCGTCTGCGGACAGTCGTACGGCCTGGGTGTGGCCGGCGAGATCGGTGCGGCCGGGCGTGACGACGACCGGCAGGCCCGATGGGAGGGTGGTTGTGGTGGCTGGGACCGACCCGGGCTCGGCCAGCAGGGTCTGGGTCTCGTGGCCGATGTCGCGGGCGCCGACCACCCAGCGCGGGCGGTCCAGCACGGCGGCCGGATCGGCGTCGGGGTCCATCAGGGCGGGCACGGTCTGGGCGAGGATCTGTGGCTGGGCCCGGCCGCCCTGACACCCGGCGGCCAGCAGGAGGTCGGCTGAGCGGCCGAGTACCGGGCACAGGGTGTGCGGCGGGCGCAGGCCGGGGCCGATGAGTGCGGGGTGGTCGGGTTCCAGGCTGAAGGCCGAGCCGCGGTTGTGCAGGACGATGCCGGTGGTGGGGTCGCAGATGCCGGAGCCGAAGGTCTGGTAGACGCTCTGGATCAGGGAGATCGCGAGGCCGGAGGCGTCGACCGCCGTGATGGCTACGGTGTCGCCGGCCGGGCGGGAGGGGGGTTCTGGTGGTTGGGCTCCGGCCAGTGGGGCGGGGTGTAGCAGTCCGTCGAGGTCGGGCTGCGAGCTGCGGGGGTCGCCGAGGAGGCGGTCGCGTGCTGCGGAGGCGTCTTGGCAGAGGGGAGCCAAGTGTGCCGCTGTATGGGTGCGTTGTTGGCCGCGGGGCGGTGGGGGCTGGTCGCGCAGTTCCCCGCGCCCCTGAAGGGGCGCTGCACTGCACCGGAGTTCACCAGTTCCGCCTACGACAGTTGTGGCTACCGCGCTGTCCAGTACCGCCAGCAGCGTCGCCCCCTGGCTCGGCGGGGGAGCCGCCCACCAGCGGATGTCGGCCGTGTCCAGTGTCAACGGTTCGACGGTCTCCGGCTGGTGGGACGACAGGTCGGCAGCCGTCAGTGGGCTGCCCGCTCGGCGTAGGCCCTCCGCGAGGGACTCGGCCACCGCTCCTCGGTAGAAGGACCAGGGGTCGTCGGCCAGGTCTCGTAGTACGGCGGCCAGTTGTGGCTGGGGGAGTGGGGCGCCCTCGGTGAGCGGGGTTCCGTCGGGGGCGGTCAGCAAGGCGGTGAGTCCGGGGTCGGCGGCGATCTGCTCGGCGCGCTCGCCCATCGCGCGTGCCAGGCCCGCCGAGACCGTGGCGCCGTCCTCCGCCAGTTCGGCCGCGTCCCGCAGCGTGGCCGCGAGGGCGCCCGGTGTGCCGTAGGACTCGGCGAGGGCCGCCCAGCCGGCCACCACGCCGGGCACGGTCACCGTGTGTGGACCCTGTGCGGGCATCCGGCGGTCAGCGGCGCGCAGGGCCTCGACGTCCACGTCCTGTGCTGCGGCTCCGACGGAGACGATCGCGCGCACAGTCCCTTCGCGGGAGTGGACGAGGGCGATCAAGTCGCCGCCCAGGGAGCACTGGTGGGGGTAGACGACGGTGAGGGCGGCGGCCGCCGCCAGCGCGGCGTCCACCGCGTTGCCGCCTCGCTCCGCCGCTCGGCCGGCGGCTGAGAGCGCCGCCGGGTGCGGTGCGGCGAGGATCAGCCGGGAGCCGGCGCTCACGCGTCGTCCCGGGGCAGGAGCACCGTCCGTGACGGGGCTGCCTCGGCGCCCTGCAACGGCAGGGGGAGCGAGAGCATGTCGTAGACGCCCGGCGGGGTGTGCAGCAGGTCGACCACTTCGAGGATCAACACCTCGGCGGCGCACAGGAGTTGGTGGGTCTCCCAGTGGGTGGTGTAGGCGACGGCCTCGATGCTCAGGTAGTCGATGCCCGCCGTGCGCACCCCGGCTTCGATCAGGCGTTCCGCGCCGTCGGGGGCCAGGCCGACCCACTCCCTGGCCTTCCAGGGGCTGCGCAGCACGCCCCCCGAGTTGCTGGTGCGCAGCAGCACCCGTTCCTCGTCGCCGAGGCCGGCCGCGTCCAGGTCGGCGGCGGTGATCTGCTCCTTCACATGGGTCAGGTCGAGGACTCTCGCGACGCCGTTGAGCGCGGACAGATCGAGCTGGTCGACGGTCTTGCCGCCGTCGATGAAGTGGGCGGGTGCGTCGATGTGGGTGCCGGTGTGGGCGCCGATGCGCCAGCGGCTCACGTTGGACGGGTCACCGGCGGTGCGGGACTCCACGATCTCCATCTCGGGGCGGCGGCCCCAGTGCAGCATTCCGGGGTGGATCGGGACGGACACGTCGATGGCCTTGGCGAAATCCAGGATCATGTTCATGCTGTGCTCCTATTGGATGCGGATATCATGGAAGTGGATCCAATAAGTGATGGCTGTGGATGCCCTCGGGTGCATGGGAAACTGCTCCACCACCGCGCACCCTCCGACCGACCCCGAGAAGGGCTTGACCGACTCCGATGACGCCCCACACAGACGAGGGCCCCCTCGTCGACGACATCGCGGCCCGCATCCGCGCGCGGATCATGAACGGCGAACTGGCGATCGGCAAACCGCTGCGCCAAGCGGCACTGGCCGCCGAGTTCGGGGTCAGCCGCACTCCCGTGCGCGAGGCGCTGCGTCAGCTGCAGAACGGCGGCCTGATCGAGATGCAGCCCCACCGTGGCGCGGTGGTCCGGGTACCCGCGCCCTGGGAGGTGCGCCAGGCCTACGAGGTGCGCGCCGAGCTGGAGGGCCTGGCCGCCCGGCGTGCCGCCACCCGCATCACCGAGCGCCAGCTCGCCGAACTGCGCGAGCACAACGCCGTCCTGCACGAGGCCGCCGAGCGCGAGGCCGGTGGCAGCCCCGCCACCACCGCCGCCAACGACTGCTTCCACACCGTTGTCTGCGTGGCGGCCGACAACCCCTGGCTGAGCCGGATGATCGACCGCATAAACGAGAGCTTCCCGCGCAACGTCTCCTCGCTCGCCCTCGCCGGTGACGAACGCCACCGGCTGGAGAACATCCGCCAGCACGAGGCGATCATCGAAGCCCTGACCGTCCGCGACCCCGATCGTGCCGACGACGCCATGCGCGACCACATCGTCAGCTCGGGCGAGCATCTGACGGCCTGGTACGAGCGGCGCTCCCAGACCGTGTTCCACGGCTGAGACAACCGTGGGGCCCGTCATCGGGCCCCACCCGTCAACAGCCGTGCGGGGGCGAGGAATTCAAGGTCCGGACGGGCGGTCCCGCACACGAGGTCGGCCAGTGCCTCGCCGATCGCCGGCCCGAACTTGAACCCGTGCCCCGAGCAGGCCGACGCCACCAACACCTGCGGTACGCCCGGCACTTCGCCGACGAGGAAGCGACGGTCCGCCGTCATCGTGTAGAGGCAGGTCAGACTCTCGGTCACCGGTCCGGCCCCGGGCAGCACCTGCGCCACCGCCTCGGCGAGCAGGGCGAGTTCGTCCGCGCTCGCCGGAGGACGGGGTGCGTCCGGATCCCAGGCCGGTCCGCTGTCCAGTCCCGCCTTCAGGCCACGACCGTCCGCGGCGGGGAACCCGTACAGCAGGCCCTGCGGCAGATCCACCGAGAAGCTGCCCAGACCGGACCTGCCCAGTGGGCCCTCGGAGTCGGCCGCGAAGTAGGCGTTCACGATCCGAGTGACCGTCAGATGTGGGGCGAGGGAAGGGACTTGGGTTGCCGTCCAGGGTCCCGTGCAGAGCACCAGGCGGCGCGTGCGCAGTTCGCGGCTGTCGGCGGTGCGTACGACGACCTCGTCGCCGTCCGGCTCCCAGCCGAGGACCGGCGTACGGTCCAGCACCGTCGCGCCCGACCGTTCGGCCAGGGCGAGTTGGGCCCGCAGTGTCTCCCGTGCGTCGATGATTCCGGCCCTCGGGTCGTGCACCGCGCCGAATCCGGCGGGCAGTCGCAGCCCCGGGAAGATCCGCGCCGCCTCCTCGGAGCCGACCTGTCGACAGCCGGGGCCGCGCAGCGGATCGGGCCGGTCCAGCGGCGCCGCGTACAAACCCCCGGTGATGTCGAGGAGTTGGGTCTTCGCGGCCTCCTCCAGCTCCGCCCAGGCCTGGTAGGCGGTGTCCACCAGGCCGTCCCAGTCGGGGTGCGGATAGGCGCGCCGGATCATCCGGGTCGCGCCGTGCGAGGAACCCAGCTCGTGGCCCGACGCGTACTGCTCCAGGCCTAGGACGTCGAGCCCGCGCGCGGCCAGCCGGTGCAGGGCGGCGCTGCCGTGGACGCCGAGACCGACGACGATCGCGTCGTGGCAGCGGGGCATCGCTCGGGGTGTGGGGGCGGTAGTGACACTGGGCGCCAGCATCTCCGCGCCGGGCGTCTGCCCAGCCCGTACGTCCAGCGCGTGCCCGTGTACGACTTCCCGCATCTCCGCGTCGGGCGTCCGCCCGGCCTGTACGTCCACCCCATGCCCGTGTACGACATCCCGCATCTCCACGCCGGGCCTCCGCCCGGCCTGTACGTCCACCTCGTACCCCTGTACGACCTCCCGCGCCCCCGCATCAGGCCTCCGCCCGGGCCGTACGACTGCCCCGCGCCCCCGCGCGATCTCCCGTACCGCCTCCACCAGCGCGTCCAGGTCGGACTGGTCGTTGTAGACGTGCACCGAGGCCCGGACGACCTTGGTCAGACCCCGGGGGTCCATGTCCCAGCGACCGTGCCCGGCCGGTACCGCGATGAGATGGACCCGGCGTTCGGCGAGTTCGCGCTGTACGTCGGAGGCGTCCAGGCCGTCGACCACGAAGGTGACGATGGCGCCGCCGGCGGCCGGGGGGTCGGTGATGTGCACGCCGGGCAGTTCCGCGAGGCGCTCCCGCAGACCCGTGGCGAGCTTCGCCAGGTGTCCGGCGACGACGTCCACGCCCAGGGAGTCGAGGGCGGCCAGTGCGGCACCCAGACCCAGCCGCAGGGCGTGCGCGGCCTCCCACAGTTCGAACCGCTTGGCGTCCGGGACCAGTTCCCAGCTGCGCTCGGCGGTCCAGTGGGCGCCCCGGACGTCGGGGGCCTCGGGGGCGAGCCGTTCCAGGAGCGGGCGGCGGACCGCGAGCAGGCCCGTGCCGCGCGGGGCGCGCAGGAACTTGCGGCCGGTTCCGATGAGGAGGTCGCAGCCGATGGCGCCCATGTCCACGGGCAGTTGGCCGAGCGACTGGGTGGCGTCCAGGAGGAACGGCACGCCGTGGGCCCTCGCCAACGCGCCGATTTCAGCGGCGGGTTCGACCAGGCCCGAGGAGGTCGGCACATGGGCCGCGGTGACGAGTGCGGCGGGACCCGCGCGCAGTGCCGCCTCCAGAGACTCCAACTCCACTGCCCCGTCAGGGCTGTTGGGCAGCAGCTCGACCCGGACGCCGAGGTCGCGTTCGGCCGCCAGCAGGTGCAGGGCGCAACTGACGTAGCTGGAGCGGGCGGCGAGGACGCGGTCGCCGGGGCGCAGCCGCAGTGCCGACACCGCGCGCTGCCAGCCCGCCGTCGCGCTCTCGACGAGGGCGACCTCGTCCGGGCCGACGCCGAGGAGGCGGGCGGTGCGTGCGTAGACGGCGTCCAGGGCGGGGGCGGCGTGTTTGGCGGCCTCGTATCCGCCGGACAGGCTCTCGGCGCGGAGGTGGTCGATGACCGCGTCGACGGTGGCGTCGGCGAGGAGGGCCGCACCGGCGGCGTTGAAGTGGTGGCCGGTCGCGGAGCCGGGGGTCCGGGCGCGCTCGGCGGCGACGTCCGGTGTGCGGGTGGTCGGGGACGAGGGTGCGGCCGTGGTGCCGGTCGTCACGGGGGCGCTCACAGGGCGATCGTGATGCTCTTGAGCTCGGTGAACCCGTCGACTGCGGCGTCGCCGAGGTCCCTGCCGAGGCCGGACTGCTTCATCCCGCCGAAGGCCACGGCGGGGTCGAACTCGTTGTACGTGTTGACCCACACGGTGCCCGCCTCCAGTGCGGCGGCGGTGCGGTGGGCGCGCTGGAGACTGCCGGTCCACACGCCCGCGGCGAGCCCGTAGTCGCTGTCGTTGGCCAGCGCGATCGCCTCCTCCTCGGTGTCGAAGGGCATGACCGCGGCGACCGGGCCGAAGATCTCCTCGCGGGCGATCCGCATGTCGGGGGTGACGCTCGTAAACACCGTCGGCTTCACGAACCAGCCCGCGCCGGGCGCCGGTTCGCCGCCCACGGCCACCTCCGCGCCCTCCGCACGGCCCAGCTCGACATAGCCGGTGACACGGTCGTACTGCTCCTGCGACACCAGGGGACCGATGTTGATCCCGCCCGACAGCCCCGGACCGATCCGCAGGGCCTCCACCGCGGGCACCAGCAGGTCGAGGAACTCCTTGACGACCGTGCGCTCGACGAGGAGCCGGCTCCCGGCGGTGCACATCTGCCCGGAGTGCCCGAACACCGCACGCACGGCGGCCGGTACGGCGGCCTCCAGGTCGGCGTCCGCGAAGACGATGTTGGGCGACTTGCCGCCGAGTTCGAGGGTGAGCCGCTTCACCGTCGGCGCGGCGGCGGCCATGATCAGCCGCCCGACCTCGGTGGACCCGGTGAAGGAGACCTTGGCGACGTCCGGGTGGGCGACCAGCTCCGCCCCCGTACGGCCGTCACCCGTCACCACGTTGACCACCCCCTCGGGGACGCCCGCCTCCAGGCAGAGCGCGGCCAGTCGCAGCGCGGTGAGCGGGGTCTGCTCGGCCGGTTTGACCACGACCGTGCAGCCCGCCGCCAGCGCCGGGGCGATCTTCCAGGCGGCGATCATGAAGGGGAAGTTCCACGGCAACACGGCCGCGACCACGCCGACCGGTTCGCGCACGCTGTAGACGTGCCGGTCGGGCCCCGCCGCGTGCACGGTGCCGGTCAGCCGGGCCGGGGCGCCGGCGAAGTGCCGGATGGCCTGGAGACCGAGGTCCACGTCACCACGGGCACGCTCGATCGCCTTGCCGTTGTCGAGGGTGTCCAGGACCGCCAACTGTTCGGCGTCCCGTTCCACCAGGTCGGCGAGGCGCAGCAGCACGTCACGGCGCTGCCGGGGCGGGAGGCCACGCCAGCGCCGGTCGCGGTGCGCGGCGGACGCGGCGGCGACCGCTGCGGACACCTCGGCGGGGCCCGCCTGCGCGATGGTGGTGAGCTGCTCGCGGGTGGCGGGGTCGAGCACCGGGATCCGCTGCGGCGAGGTCCCCGTGGTCCAGTCGCCGCCGATGAGCATGGGCTCGCAGTCCGGCAGGTGGGGGAGGGTGGTGCTGGGGTCCAAGGTGTGCTCCTTCTGGGGCAAGGGGTCACGCAGGGGGCACGTCCGGGTCATGTACGGCTCTCACGTACCGCCCTCACGTACGTCCGCCGGGCCGGTGGGCCGGGTCGGGCCACGGCTCGCGCACCGCCGCCGACACGGCCCGGGCGGTGGTCAGGACGCAGCGGTCGAACTCCGCGGCCCCGTGCTTGGCGTCGGCGTCGGTCACGTCCCTGCCCCACACGCCGGTCTCGCTGACCTGGTCCATGCGGTAGTCCCAGAAGGAGTCGACGTCGACATGGGAGGTCGCCCGGTCCATCCGCACCAGTTCCGGGGCCAGATGCAACATGACCGAGGTCTCGAAGAAGTTGGCGTGCATCAGGGCTCGGCCGTAGGTGACGTGCCCGTCGACCTCGGGGCCTGGGTACATGGTCACGTACCCCAACGCCCGTACCCGGGCATCTCGATGACGGACCCTCAGTTTCTCGGCCGAGACGTCGAGCGCCCCGTTGTTCCAGATGTGCCCGTTCAGCAGGACGAACTGCCGTACCCCGGAGGCGTACAGCGAGTCGATGACGTCCTCGATGACGGCGATCATGGTCTCGGGACGCAGTGCCACCGTCCCGGCGAAGTCACCGTGGGACGCGGACACCCCGAAGCTCAGGGGCGGTAGGACAGGGACCCCCGTCAGGGCGGACACCCCGAGGGCGACGGCCTCGCAGATCCGGGTGTCCACGGCGAGGGGGAGGTGCGGGCCGTGCTGCTCGGTGGCGCCCACGGGGATGATGACGGCGTCCTGCGCGGCGGCGGTGGTCCCAGCTTCCGGCCAGGTCAGCTCCTCCCACAGCAAAGGGGCGCCGGTGCCGCCGAGTCGGTCGGCGAGGTCGGGGACGTCCAGTTCCGTTGGGACGGTCCGTCCGGACGGCCCGGTGATGAAGGTGGCCATGTCTCTCCTCAAGGTCATCAAGGTCATCAAGGTCGCCAAGGTCGTCGCGCGGTCGTGTTCACCACTGGCGCCGGCTCTTCTCGGGCAGCAGATCCAGCGCGCGCAGCGGAACCGGCTCGTCGCCGTCGACCGTGGTCACCCACACGGTGGCGTCCGGGCAGTAGTCGCTGATCAGCTCCCGGCACACCCCGCACGGCGCGATGATCCGGAACCGGCCCGCCGGTTTGATCTGCACCGACACCACAGCCGTGATGCCCAGCGGAACCCCGCCCGGCAGTGCGCCCCGCGCGGCCCCCATGGCCACTCCCTCGGCGCAGACCGAACTGCGCCGACAGGAACCCTCCATGTGCACGCCGGTATGGATACGGCCGTCTTCCGTCCGCAGCGCGGTCGCCACCTCGTGCCGCCCGTGCTGCCACACCCGAGCCAGCAACTCCTGTGCGGTGGAGAGGAGTTCGGCGTCGTCGACGCTCATCGACGCCGGGACGGAGACCGAGGCAACGCCGGCCGCGCTCATATCGACAGACCCAGCAGCCGGGCCATGTTCCCGCCCTCGATCAGCGCCCGGTCCTTCTCGTCCTCGATCGCCTTCGCGATCTTCATCCGCTCCAGGTCGAAGTCGGAGCCGGGCCATTCGCTGCCCATCAGGATCTTCTCCGGGCCCAGTCGCGCGTACGCCCGCCGCACGTCGCTCAGCAGCGTCGCGGAGGTCTCCAGGTACACGTGCGGCTGACGCTCGGCGACGATGATCGCCTCGGGTACGTTCCACACGGCGCCCATGTGGGCGATGATCGTGGGCACTTGGGGATGGTCGCGGGCGATCTCCTCGATCGCGAACGGCGCGCAGAACGCGTCGTCGAGCGCGTTGATGATCACCAGCAGCCCGCGCCGCGCACACGCCTCGAACACCGGGTCCAGCAGACCGTGGTCGGCGACGTGGTAGCCGTGCAGGCTCGGATGCAGCTTCAGTCCGACCAGGCCCGCGTCGGCCATCCGGTCGATCTCCTCGATCGCGTCGTCGGCCTGCGGCAGCACCTGCCCGAAGCCGAAGAAGCGGTCGGGGTACGAGGCGACCAGCGAGGCGATGAAGTCGTTCTCGATGCGCTGGGCGAGCGAGCACACCATCGCCATGTCCACCCCGGCGGCGTCCATCCGGTCGAGGATGCGCCGGGGATCGAAGGGCGTGTACGGCGGCGGGGCCTGGCCCTTGCGCGCGCCCGTGAGGTAGTCCGAGCGACCCCGGACGTCCTGCGTGGTGTTGTAGGCGTCGATGATCAAAGCGTTACGTCCTTAATCGCTGGGCTCGCGGAACCGCCGGAGTCGGCCAAGCCGAGGTCGCCGGAGATCAGGGGCAGATGACAGCGGACGCTTCTCCCCGGCGCGATCTCCCGCAGCTCGGGCATGCGTGTACGGCACTCCGCCGTGGCGATGGGGCACCGCGTCCGGAACAGACACCCCTCCGGCGGATTCGCCGGGTCGGGCAACTCGCCCTCCAGCACCTCCCGTTCGCGCGCCGGATCACCGCCGGGCCGCCGCAGCGCCGGTACGGAGGACAGCAGAGCCCGGCTGTAGGGGTGCGCGGGGCCGGTGAAGAAGGCGTCCCGGGAGGCGATCTCGATGATCTGGCCCAGGTACATGACGGCGATGCGGTCGGCGATGTGCCGTACGACGCCCAGGTCGTGCGAGATGAACAGCATCGTCAGTCCCCGGTCGCGGACCAGGTCCGACAGCAGGTTCAGCACCTGCGCCTGGATCGACACGTCCAGCGCCGACACCGCCTCGTCGGCCACCACGAACTGCGGCGAGGAGGCCAACGCCCGTGCGATGCCGATGCGTTGACGCTGGCCGCCGGAGAACTCGTGCGGCCTGCGCGCCCCGGCCTCCGCGCCCAGCCCGACCAGGTCGAGCAGCTCGGCCACCGCCATCGCAGCCTCTCCACGGGTCGCGCCACGCGCCCGCAGCAGCGGCTCGGCGACGATGTCGGCCACCTTGCGGCGCGGGTTGAGCGAGCCGAAGGGGTCCTGGAAGACCATCTGCAACTCGGCCCGGGTACGCCGAAGTTGACGCCCCCGCATACGGGTGAGGTCGGAGCCGGCGAACTCGATCCGGCCCGCCGAGGGTTCGATCACCCGCAGCAGTGCCCGGCCGAGCGTCGACTTCCCGCACCCCGACTCACCGACCAGGCCCAGCGTCTCGCCCTGGAGGATGTCGAGGTCGACGTCCCGCAGCGCCCTGACCCGGCCCCCTGCCCTTCCCGGGTACTCGACCCGCAGCCGACGGGCGGAGACGAGCGGCGCGCTCATTCGGCGCCCCCCTTGGTACGGGCCTCGGCGCGCTCGGCGCCGGGCAGTACGCAGGCATCCACATGCCCGTCCCCACCGTGCCGCCGCCGCAGTTCCGGACGTTCGGCGCAGGCGTCGTGCACGTACGGGCACCGGGGCGCGAAGGCGCAGCCGGACGGCCGCTCCACCCCGGTCAGCGGGCTCCCGGAGATCGCGGGCAGCCGTCGTAGCACCGGACCGTCGATCGGCGGAACGGAACCCAACAAGCCCATCGTGTAAGGGTGTTGAGGGCTGAACAGCACCTCGTCCCGCAGCCCCTGCTCCACGATCCGGCCCGCGTACATCACGGCCACCCGGTCGGCGACCTCGGCCACGACGCCCAGGTCGTGGGTGATGAGCAGCACAGAGGTGCCGTGGTCGCGCTGGACCCGCTTGAGGACCGACAGAACCTGGGCCTGGATGGTGACGTCCAGCGCGGTCGTGGGCTCATCGGCGATGAGTACGGCCGGGTCGTTCGCGAGGCCCATGGCGATCATCACGCGTTGGCGCATACCGCCGGACAGCTGGTGCGGGTAGGAGCGTGCCGCGCGGTCCGGGCCCGCGATGCCCACCTCGCCCAGCAGCTCCACCGCGCGGTCCCTCGCCTGTGCGCGCGGTACGTCACGGTGGGCGCGGATCATCTCGGAGACCTGGGCGCCCGCCCGGTGCAGCGGGTTGAGCGCGGCCAGCGCGTCCTGGAAGACGACCGCGATCTCCTTGCCCCGGACCGCGCGCAGTTCACGCTCCGAGGCGGTGACCAGGTCACGGCCGCCGAAGGACACCTCGCCGGTGATGTGGGTGCGCGGACCTCGGTTCAGGCCGACCAGGCTCATCGACAGGGCGGACTTGCCGGACCCCGACTCGCCCACCAGGGCCAGGACTTCACCCTGCCGGAGGGTCAGGTCGACGCCGTCCACCGCAGGGAGTCGCCCGGCCGGGACGTCGAACTGCACACGCAGGTCGCGGATTTCGAGTACGGGCTCGGACACGGCCTGGACCGGGGGGTGTTGGAGGGCGGCCGTCATGAGGCCGTGCCCACGGCCAGCGCGGCCGTGTGGATCATGTCGGCGACTCGCTGCGGCCACACGAGGGTCGTGTAGTGGCTGCCGGGCACGTGCTCGACCGTCGCCTTCATCCGCTCGGCCATGTCCCGCTGGATCTCGGGGCGCAGGGTGCGGTCGTCGTCGGCGACCATGTACCAGCTGGGCAGCGTGCGCCAGGCCGGGACGCCGGTCGCCTGCCTGAAGATCGCGTTCTCCGCCTTGCGCCCCTCCGCCTCGACGATGACCCGCTGCTCGGGGGAGAGGTCGGGCCCGATCTCGGCCCAGAACTCGGGGCTCGTCTCCGACTTCCACTCGCCGTTCGGGCCGCGCCGCATGTACTTGGAGATCTCGGCCTCCTCGTACCGTTCGACGATCTCGTTGACGGTCTCGCCCTCGTCGGGCCCGAACGCGCAGATGTACACCAGCCCCTTGACGCGTGGATCGCGGCCGACGTTGCTGATGACCGCGCCGCCGTAGGAGTGCCCGACGAGCAGTACGGGGCCCCAGGTGTCCGCCAGTACGGCGGAGGTGTGGGCGACGTCGTCCGCCAGCGAGGTCATCGGATTGGTGACGGTGAACAGCCGGTGGCCGAGGGCGGTGAGCAGGGGCTCCACCGCCGACCAGGTCGTCGGCCGTCCGCCGGCGCCGTGGACCAGCACGATGTCCATGCGGCTCATCCTTTCCGTATGCGGGGATCGAGGACCGTGTAGAGCAGGTCCACCGCGTGGTTGACGAGGGTGAAGAGGAGGGCGATGGCGAGCGCGGCGCCCTGAACGACGGGGTAGTCGCGCTGCAGGACGCCTTGCACGAGAAGGCGGCCGACACCGGCGTACGAGAAGACCGTCTCGGTGATCACCGAACCGCCAAGGAGCGAGCCGAACTGGAGTCCGAGGACGGTCACGATGGGCAGCCAGGCGTTGCGCAGCACATGGCGGCGGACCACCACGCCCTCGCCGAGGCCCTTCATCCGGGCCGTGCGTACGAAGTCGTCGTCGAGCACTTCCAGGACCGAGGCGCGCACGATGCGGGTGATGAACCCGGCCATCGACAGGGCCAGCGTCACGGCGGGCAGGATCAGATGCTGGATCCACGGCCACACCAGCTCGGGGCGGTTCTGGAGGATCGCGTCCAGCACTACGAAGTTGGTCGTGGGGTTGTAGTCGAGCGAGCTGGGAAGCCGCCCGAGTACCGGCAGCCAGCGCAGCCACACGCCGAACACGACGATGCCGAGCACCCCGAGCGCGAACCAGGGCAGCGAGAAGCTCACCGTGGCCACGACCCGCGTCGAGGTGTCGACCCAACTGCCCTTGCGCAGCGCGGCGATCACCCCGGTGACGACACCGAGCACGACCGCGATCGTCATCGCGGCGAGGGTCAGCTCGATCGTCGCCGGGAGGGCGTCCCCGAGCAGTCCGAGGACGCTGTTGGAGCCGAAGAAGGAGGTGCCCAGGCGCAGATGCACCAGGTCGTTGAGGAAGTGGCCGTACTGCGTGAGCAGCGGCTCGTCGAGGCCGAGCGCTTTGGTGACCCGCTCCTCGTTCGCCGACACCTCGACCGCGGACATGTCGCCCCGGCCCGCCGAGAGCGAGGTCGCGGGCGAGCCGGGCAGCAGACGGATCGCGAGGAACACCAGGCTGGCCAACGCGAACAGGACGACCGGGATGACCGCGAGCCGTCGTACGACCAACATGGCGGTCCCGGAAGCCCACTTGGGCAGGTGCACGCGAAGAGCGAGAGAAGGCGTGGACGCACTCATGCCGTCCCCCGGGGATCGAGGGCGTCACGCAGGTCGTCGCCGACGAAGTTGCAGGCGACGACGAACAGCAGGGTGAGCGTGGCCGGGAGGACGACCAGCCGGGGTGCGGAGTACAGGAACTCCTGTCCCGCCTGGACCATGTATCCCCAGTCGGGCTGCGGCGGTTGGATGCCGAGGCCGATGTACGACAGCCCGGCGGCGAAGCCCGCCGCGACCGACAGCGTCATGACGACCTGGGCGAGCATCGGGCCCGCGATGTTCGGCAGCAGTTCCCGTACGAGGATGCGCGGGGTGCTTGTGCCGCCGAGGCGGCAGGCGACGACGTAGTCGCGGGCCGCCTCGCGGGCCGTCAACGCCCGGGCCAGCCGGGCGAGTCCGGGCGCGAGCGAGACGCCGATGCCGACGATCAGGCTGACCGTGCCCGGCCCGGCCGCCGCCACCAGCAGGATGACGAGAAGGATGGAGGGGAAGGCGAGCGCGAGATCCACCAGGCGCATCAGGGCCTGTTCGACGACTCCGCCCGCGTACCCGGCGACGAGCCCGATCGCCGTGCCCACCACGGCGGCCAGCGCCGTTGCCGCGAACGACACCAGCAGCAGCGGGCGTGCCCCGTGCACCAGGCGGGCCAGTTCGTCGCGCCCCAGGTCGTCGGTGCCGAGCGGATGCCCGGCGGAGCCGAACGGCAGGAGCGCGGACGGGGTCTGGCGCAGTGGGTCGGCCTGGACGAGGAGCGGGCCGACGGCGGCGACGAGGAGTACGGCGGCCAGGACCAGCCACGACAGGACGGCCGGCCAGGACCGCGCGAGCCGACGCCCGCGCAGGGCGGCCACGACGGACGGCCTGCGCGTGACGGTGGCCACGGCCGCGTCAGACACTCGCTTTCTCCATGTAACACCGGTGGTTGGCGAGGGCGCTGGTGTTCATGTCCTTCACCTTCGAGCCGCTGACCACGAGGTTGGTGAAGCAGGCCAGCATCGACAGGACCATGTACTCCTCCGCCCAGCGCCGCTGGATCCTGCTGTAGGCGGCGGTGCGCTTCTTGCCGTCCGGGAGGTTCTTGGCCGCGAACAGGTCGTCGGCCAGGGAGTCGACGCCGTCGAGGGTGTCCATGCCGGTGATCTTGGAGCCGTAGATGCCGGTGGGGCTGGCCATGGCGCCGACCATGTCGTTGGCGTCGGGGACGTAGGTGTTGCGTTCCCAGATCATCAGGTCGTGGTACTCGTCGTCCGGGTCGAGGAGACGGCCGAAGTAGGTGGCCGGGTCGACGGAGGTGGTCTCGACCTTGAACCCGACGTCGGTGAGGTTCTGGGCGATGATCTGGGCGGCCTTCGGATGCCAGGAGTCGCTGGCCGCCATGATCCGGATCGTGCGGCCCCCGGCACCGGCCTCGGTGACGAGCCGCTTCGCCTGGGCGACGTTCTGGGTGCTCAGATCGGCGAGGGCGGTGTCGTAGCCGTTCTGGGCGGGCGGGATCGTGTAGCCCTTCGGCTCGCTGCCCATGCCGAAGAACGCCTGGCTGAGGATGGCCTTGCGGTCGACGGCGAGGTTGATCGCCTTGCGCACCTTGATCTCGGGGATGCGCCGGGCGTCGATCATCATGATCGCGTCGGCGCTGTGCGGGGTGTCGTAGACGGTGACCGAGTCGTCGCCGCGCAGCTGGTCGGCGGCCGAGTACGGGGTGAACTGGGTCGCCGACACATCGCCGCTGAGCAGCGAGCTGACGATGGCCGACGGGTCCTGGACCTGGCGCAGCACCAGCCGGTCGATGGGCGGTCTGCCGAGCCGGAAGCCGTCGAAGGCCTCCAGGGTGATTGCCTGGCCGGAGGTGGCGGAGGAGAAGGCGAAGGGGCCGGTGCCGACGAGGTGCTTGCCGATGTCGGCGCCGTACTTCTCCAGCGCGGCCTTGGAGATGATCCGGCCGCCGATGTCGGAGAGCCGGCCGAGCACCGTCCGGTCGGGCTGCTTGAGGACCATCTTCACGGTGAGGTCGTCCTCGGCGGTCAGCGAGGCGACGTTGGTGCCGAGGCTCGCCAGCGGCCGGGTGCCGCCCTTGGGGAGGGTCTTGTCGTTCTCGTCGAACTGCCGCCCAAGGCTGGCCAGTACGTCGGCCGAGGTCAGGGTGGTGCCGTCGTGGAACTTGACGCCCTCGCGCAGGGTGAAGGTGTACGTCAGCTGGTCGTCGGAGATCTTCCAGCTCTTGGCGAGGTCGGGCGTGGGCTCGTTGGTCTCGAACGAGATGAAGCTGAGCCCGCGACAGATGCAGTCGACGGCCATCCAGTCGCCCAACGAGGTGTAGAAGGCCGGGTCGTTGACGGCGCTCGTCGCGTCGATGGCGAGGGTCAGCGTGCCGCCCTTGCCGCTGCCCTCGGCGTCGTCGGCCGCCGCACCGCAGGCGCTCAGCAGGGCGGGGAGTCCGAAACCGACACCCACGCCGAGGAGGCCCGCACCCCTGAGCATGGTGCGGCGCGAGACCTCCGGCGTGGTGGAGCCGGGGGAGAGCGATCCATGTGAACGGTCCGGCATATGGGCCTCCTTGGGCACCGATCCTCGGAAACTGGATCTAATGTGTGCTGGATTGGATCCAAAATGAGCTTCACGGGTCACGAAATCCTCCTCGTGTCCCAGGTGTTAAAGGCGTGTGAACCGGCGCCGCATCAACTCCGGCCAGACGACGGGGTCGTGGCCGGGGATGAGCTCGTAGCCGCGCTCGGCGGCGATGCGCTTGAGCCGGCGGATCGGCTCCAGCGTCTGCTCCGGATCGACCCCGATGGAGGCGCCGATCGGACGCTCGTGCTCGATGTTCTCGGTGAGGTCGGCGGCGTCGAAGGCGAACACGAGCCCTCCGCCGTCCGCGAGGTCGACCACGAAACTCTGGTGGCCGGGTGTGTGCCCGGCGGTCAGTACGGCGGTCACCCCGGGGGCGATCTCGACATCGCCGTCGGCCTGCCGCCAGTCGATACGGGGATCGTCGAAGTCGACCCGGAAGATCGAGTGGCGCTCCACCTCGGGCCGCCCCGACAACCCGTAGGCCAGCTCGGCCCGCTGCACATGTACCGGCACCCGGCCCGCGAAGTGCTTCAGCCCGCCCGCGTGATCGGCGTGGAGATGGCTCACGGCCACCGCGTGGATCGCGTCCATCGCGATACCGGCCGCGTCCAGGGCCTCCTCCAGTGGTTCACCGGGGCCCGGCAGGATCGGACGGTAGTTGGGGGAGGAGTAGAAGCGGCGCCGGAGCGCGGGGTCGCGGATCAGGGCCGTGTTGAAGCCGGTGTCGAGCAGCAGCCAGCCGCCGTCGCACTCCAGCAGCACCGCGGGCACGGGCTCGCGCAGTCGCTCCTCGTACGGGGCGCCGTACACCGAGACCGACTTGGGGAGTTCCTCCCAGCCGAGCAGCAGCGGCACGATCCGCCGCACACCGTGTCGTGTCATGCTCGATCCGGGCCTCTCCGCCAGCCTGCAAGGATCCATACCATAGATATTTGGATCCAATGATGGGTTGCGGTGAAGTAAACAACCGGCAGGACCGGGCCCGTCGACAGTCGGCAGGCCGCCACCCGTCAATGGTCGGCAGGCCCGGACCCGTCAGTAGACGGACAGCCCGTAGGCGCTCAGTACTTCCTGGATGGGCTGGTAGTAGGTGCTCCCTCCCGTGGTGCAGTTCCCGGTGCCGCCGGAGAGGATGCCGATGACCTTGTCGCCGGCGTAGAGCGGGCCGCCGCTGTCGCCCGGCTCGGCGCAGATACTGGTCCGGATCAACCCGGAGACGATGGTGCCGCCCCCGTAGTTGACGGTCGCGTTCAGCGCGGTGACCACACCGCAGTGGACACCGGTGGTCGCTCCCCGACGGCAGACGCTCTGGCCGACATAGGCGGTCGCGGTTCCGGTGACGTCGACGGTTCCGATGGTGCCGGGGTGAGGTACGGCCTGGTTGGTGTACTGGACGACACCGAAGTCGTTGCCCGGGAAGCTGGTCCCCGTGGTGGGGCCGATCGCCGTGGTCATGGCGGAACTGGTGTACCAGGTGGACGCGCCCTCGGTGCAGTGGCCCGCGGTGACGAAGTAGTACGTGGAGCCGCTCTGCACGTTGACCCCTGCCGAGCAGCGCCAGCCGGAGGTGTAGATGGAGTCGCCGCCCGACAGGAGGGTGCGCAGTCGGCCGTCGAGCCGTTCGAGGGTCATGGCACCGGCGGAACGCGCGCTCGCCCGGCGGAGTCTGGCCAGGTCCGCGTCCGTGACCGTGGAGTCGGCGAACACCCGCAGCTTGCCGGTGCGCTCGTCGACGGCCCAGGTCGTTCCGGCGATTCCCAGGGACTCGACGGCCGAGGCGGTGGTTCGCGCGGGGCCGGGACCGGGTGCCGTGGCCGCGCTGGTGTCGGACACCGCGAGCGTGGTCACGACAAGCAGGCTCAACACCGAGGCGATCAGCCGCGGACGTCCGATGGTGGTACGGAGTGCTCTGATCACCGAGGTCTCCCCGAGGACGGTGGGCGGTGTGCGGTGACGAAGTGCAGTGTGCCCGGCCGCGCCCGGGGCGGGTAGGCGTCCTTCGGCCGAAGGGGTCGGCCGTAGGAGTCGGCTGGCGGGGACACACGGCCGACGGCTCGGTTCGGTGCGCGAAACGCGCGCGAAACGGACCTTTCCTAAGCTTCCGTATGTGCCTCTGACAGTTCTTGACGCCCCCACCGAGTGGAGCCGGTTCACCGACGGGTCCATCGAACGCCGGATGCTGCTCGCCCTCGAAGCCCGGCTCGGCATCGTGCTGCGCCCGAAGCCGCTCATGCTGCCCGACGGCAGTCGGGTCGAGGTCGAGGGGATCGACGCGGCCGGCCGGGTGCTCGTCCAGCTCGTCGGCAACCAGGGCGCCTACAAGCCCGCCTTCCGCAACAAGGTCATGGCGGACATGTTCAAGCTGCTCTGGCTGCGCGACTCGCTGCCGACCACCGAGCGGACCGTGCTCCTCGTCACCGAGGTGATCGTGCCGGCGCTCGGCGGATGGGTGGCGCGGGCCGCCGCCGATCTGGGGATCGAGGTCTATGTGTTCGGCGGCGACGAGGCCGTAACACCGCTCGGTGCCGCGTGACATCCAGGAAACAGAGCGGCGGGTCCTGACGAAACACAGGGCTTCTACCGTCGGGAGCACCTAAGCGGATTTCCGCGTGGCAGTTCTCGCACTCGCCACGCACGCTCTCCGACTTCCAGGATCGGGCTCTCGTGCCCGCGACATGGATGGGAGCGTGAAGGTGACTGGTACGCCAGCCCTCGAACTGCGGTCGGTGCACCGGACCTACGGGTTCGGACCAGCGGCGACGATCGCCCTCGACGATGTGGGGTTGACCGTCCCCGCGGGCCGTTTCGTCAGCCTCATCGGGCCCAGCGGCTGCGGCAAGTCGACGCTGCTCAGGATCGCCGCGGGCCTTGAGGAACCTGACCACGGCGAGGTCCGGGTGCACGGCGTCCCGCCGGCCCGGGCGTGCGCGGCGAAGATGATCGGGCTGGTACCCCAGAGCCCGGCCCTGCTGCCCTGGCTGTCGGTGCTGAAGAACGTCACCCTGCCGCACCGGATCAACAAGCGGGCGGCACGGCGGCGGGAGCGGATCACCGGCTCGGGCGAGCGGGCGACGAGCGCGCCCGACATGCGGGAACTCCTCGTCAAAGCCGGTCTCGGGGAGGCCATGGACAAGCTTCCCGCCGAGCTGTCCGGCGGAATGCGGCAGCGGGCCGCGATCGTCCGGGCCTTCGGTCTGCGACCCGACGTACTCGTGATGGACGAGCCCTTCTCGGCGCTGGACGAGTTCACCCGGGAGAGCCTCCAGGACCAACTCCTCGATCTCTGGGACGAGTTGAAGACGACCGTGCTGTTCGTCACCCACTCCGTGTCCGAGGCCGTACGGCTGTCCGACACCGTGGTCGTGATGGCCCCGAAGCCCGGCCGGATCGTCGACACCATCGAGATCGACCTCCCCCGGCCGCGCAAGGACCGGCTCTTCGCGGAGCGCCGCTTCCACGAGTACGAGGACCTGGTCCGCGACCGGCTGCACAGCGCGTGGCACCGGGAAGCGGCATGAGCGGGGTGGACGAGATGACGGTGGTCGAGGAACGCACCGGACGCACCGGGGACGGCCGGCCGCCCGTGGAACCGTCCCGCTTCAGCCTTCGCCATCCACGGTCCCGTATCGCGTGGGTCCGGCCCTCCGTATGGGCACCGTTCGTGCTGATGGTGGCGGTGCTCGCGGTCCTGTGGCACTGGGGCGCCGAGAAACTTCCCTATCTGCTGCCGCCGCTGTCCGACATCGGCCACTCGCTCAGCTCGGACCTCGGCTACTACACCGGGAACGCCATGGTCACCCTCGGGGAGGCAACGGCCGGTCTGGCGATGGGGTTCGCCGCCGCGTTCGTCCTCGCCGTGCTGACCAGTGAACTCCCGCCGCTGCGGCGGGCCGTGATGCCGATCGCGGTCGTCCTCAATGTGACCCCGCTGGTGGCCATCGCGCCCGCCCTGGTCGTGGCCTTCGGTTTCGGCCCGACGCCCAAGCTGGTCATCGCGGCGCTGATCTGCTTCTTCCCGATCTTCATCAACGTCTCGGCCGGACTGCGGTCCGTACCCCAGCAGGTGCTCCAGGTGTACCGGACGATCGACGCGAGCCGGCTGGAACTGCTCTGGCACGTCCGCGTTCCCAACGCGCTGCCCTATCTGTTCGCGGCGCTGCGGATCGTCTTCCCGCTGTCCATCGTCGGTGCGGTGGTGGCCGAGATGTCGGCCTCGGGCTCGGCGCGCGGCCTGGGCACCGCGATCAGCGTGGCCTCCTCGATGAACCAACTACCGGTCGTATACGCCTCGATCCTCGTCCTGGCGGTCATGGGCGTACTGCTCCTGCTCGTCGTGACCCTGGTCGAACGCCGCGTCCTGCACTGGCACGACAGCGCGCACGACTGACCGGTCCGCTCACCGCGTACACAGCTCACCGCGCACACGGCTGACGCACGCAGCCGACCGATTCCCACCACACCCTCACCCGGCGGCCACCGCCAGTCTGGAGTCACCCATGCCTTCCCGCCTCAGCATCAGAGCGTCCCTCGCCTGTGTCGCCGCCCTCGCCATGACCGCCGGGGTCGCCGGCTGCGGTTCCGGCTCCGACAGCGCTTCCTCGAAGGGCTCCGAGGGGTCCGCGATCTCCGCCGATCGCTGCGCCGAGAACAAGGCCGCCGGCAAGATCACCTACCTGTCGGGCTACCAGTACCAGTCGTCGGTGTCGATCCTGGAGTACATCGCCGCGAGCAAGCTCGGCTACTTCAAGGACCTCTGCCTCGATGTCACCCTCAAGCCCGGCACCGGCGACACCGCGCAGAACACCAAGCTCCTCGCCAGCGGCCAGGCGACCGTCAGCCCGATCTCCGAGCAGGACGTGATCCAGTCCCGGGCCAACGGGATCGACATCACCGGCATCTCCTCGTACTCGAACTCCGGCCTGGACATCCTGATGACCAACAAGGACATCACCAAGCTGACCCAGCTCGACGGCAAGGTCGTCGGCCACAAGGGCTACATGCCCGCCACCGTCCGGGCGATGCTGGTCAAGGCCGGGGTGAAGTACGACTCGCTGAAGCTGGTCAAGCAGGGTTACGACCCCTCCGTACTGCCCCGCAGGCAGGGCGGCCTCGCCGCGCTCACCGGGTTCGTCTCCAACGAGCCCAACCAGCTCAAGGCGGCGGGCAAGCCGGTCACCGTGTGGCAGCCGTCCGACCTCGGTGTCCCCGGCTCGCTCGGCGCGATGGCCGTCAGCCCGGCGTTCGCCAAGAAGCACCCGCACGCCGTCGAGGACATTCTGCGCGCCGCGCTGCACGCCTACGACTACTGCACGGCCGACGCCACGAAGACCGCCGAGTGTGTCGGCTACGCGGCCGACCTGTCCGGGCCGACGTACGACAAGAAGCTGAACACGACCATCTGGAACACCGAGACGCAGATCGTCAAGGACAGCCCGACCCCCGGGGTGCCGCGCGGCGGCATCGACACCGCCAACGTCAAGGGGATCGTGGAGATGCTGCGGCAGTTCGACATCGTCTCCGGCGAGGTGACCCCGGCCGGCGCCGAGGAATGGTTCGACGGGTCCTTCGTGAAGAACATCCACGACGGGGACAAGCTGGTCTGGCCCGCCCCGTAGCCGCCGTCGTCCCGCACCGCCCACGAAAGGCCCGCAACGTGCCCACGAAAGAGTACGGAATCTTCCTCCCCATCGGGAACGGTGGCTGGATGCTGTCCACGACCGCGCCCCACCCCGAGGCGAACTACGCCTGGAACAGGCGTGCCGCGGTGCACGCCGAGAACATCGGCCTCGACTTCGTCATGTCGATGGCGAAGTGGCGCGGCTTCGGCGGCAGCACCGACCACTGGGGGCGCTCCCTGGAGTCGATGACGATGATGGCGGCGCTCGCCGAGGCGACCAGCCGGGTCAAGATCTGGGCGACCCTGCACGCCAACGTCCACAACCCGGCCGTCGCGGCGAAGATGTTCGCCACCCTCCAGGACATCTCCGGCGGCCGGGCCGGACTGAACATCGTCAACGGCTCCTACGCGGAGGAGTTCGAGCAGTTCGGCGAGTGGGACCCGAAGCTCACCCACGCGGACCGCTACCGGATGACGGAACTGTGGACGGAGGCGGTCACCCGCCTGTGGACCCAGGACTCCGTCACCCTGCGCACCCCGTACTTCGACCTGGTCGACTGCGAGTCCCGGCCGCGCCCCCAGGTCCGCCCCACCGTCATCAGCGCCGGCCGCTCCGAGGACGCCCGCCGCTTCCAGGCCAAGTACGCCGACGGAGCGTTCCTGGCCGCCGAGAGCCTGGAGGAGATGCGCGAGCTCTCGGCGGACGTCCACGAGCGGGCGCGGGCGGCCGGGCGGGTCTGCAAGACCTACTCGATGCTCACGGTCGTCCAGGACGACACCGACGAACTCGCGGCGCAGAAGGTGCGGGAGTGGGGCGCGGGCCTGGACAGGGAGGCGCTGGTCCACATGCGGCGCGCCTGGGGCATCCCCGAGGAGCAGGCCCGCGCCTGGGCCGACGGGGCGGACGGCGAGGCGGCGTTCCAGACCCCGTACGTCGCAGGGTCGGCGCGCACGGTCACCGACCACATCGAGTACATCGTGCGGGAGGCGGACCTGGACGGGCTGATGCTGATCTTCCCCGAGTACGACGAGGACATGGTGCTGTTCGGCAAGACCGTACTGCCCGAACTGCGCGCCCGCGACGGGGTGACGGCCTGATGCCCGGCACCGACCTGCGGGCACGGCAGTTCGCCCACCTCTCCCGCCCCGGCAGCGCGCCCGCCCTGCTCGTGGTCGACGTACAACGCGACTTCGCCGATCCGGACCGGCTGACGGAGTACGGCCTGACGGACACCGCCCTGACCGCCCTCGACCAAGCTGTCACCCGCATCGGACACCTCGTGGACGCCGCACGCGCGGCCCAAGTGCCCGTAGTCTGGGTGGAGTTGGGGAGCGATCCGGCACGGCCCTGGCGGGCCAGCAACTGGCTGCGCGGCGGGGACTACGACGCCCCCATGAGCCCCGACGAGCCCTGCCGTATCGGCACGGACGGCGCCGAGTGGGTTCGGATGCGGCCCGCCGAGGGCGAGGAGCGCGTCGTGAAGAGGGGCTACAGCGGGTTCCTCGGCACCGGTCTCGACGCACGGCTGCGCGCCGCCGGCTGCGGCTGGCTGACCGTGGTGGGGCTGACCAGCGAGTGCTGTGTGTACGCCACCGCCCAGGACGCCGTACAGCTGGACTGGCCGGTCGTGGTCCCCACCGACGCCACGGCCGCGTACGACCTCGACGTCAACGCGGCGGCCCTCCAGCAGCTCGCGCTGAATGTGGCCGTGCTCGCCGACGCCGACGAGGTCACCGCACTGTGGGAGAGGAACTCGCGATGAGCGGCATGCACATAGGTTTCGACCTCTCCTTCACCCACACCGAGGGAGCCTGGGCCCGCCCGGGCTCCTGGGTGGGGCTGGACTTCCCCGACGTACGCATGTTCATGGAACTGGCGCGGACGGCCGAACGCGCCGGGGTGGGCCTGCTGTTCTTCGGTGACGGCAGCGGCATCCCGAGCACCTGGCGTGGCGGTATCGAGCCCGCTGTGGAGTGGGGCATCCAGTGGCCGCGCCACGACATGGCGCCCGTGATCGCGGCGATGGCCACGGTGACGGAGCGGATCGGCTTCGGGCTGACGTACTCCTCGACGTTCATGCACCCGTTCTACGTCGCCCGGCTGCTGAACTCCCTCGACCATGTCACCGGCGGGCGCATCGCGTTCAACGTGGTCGCCTCGACCCGGGGCGCGGACGCGGCGAACTACGGCTTCGGCGAGCTGATGGACCACGATCTGCGCTACGAGCGGATGGAGGAGTTCGTCGAGGTCTGCCGTGCGCTGTGGGACTCCGTGGCACCCGACGCCATCGTGCGCGACCGGGAGACGGGCCGTTTCGCCGATCCGGCCAAGGTGCACCCGATCGACCACAAGGGCCGCTTCTTCGACGTGAAAGGACCGCTCGCCTCCGTACCCGGCCCACAGATCCACCCGCTCATCGTCCAGGCGGGCAACTCGCCCCGTGGCATCGCCGCGTCGGCCCGCTTCGCCGACCTGATCTTCGGCTTCGGCGGCAACCTCGCCTCCCAGCTGCGGCACCGCCGACTCCTCGACGAGGCCCTCCTCGCCGAGCGACGGGACCCGGCCGACACGGGCATCCTCTGGGCCACCCAGGTCATCGTCGGCCGGACGGCCGCCGAGGCACGGGCGCGCCGCGACGAGGTGCACGCCTTCTGGAACGAGGAGACCGTCGCCATCCACCTCTCGCACAACATGGGCTACGACCTGTCGACGCTCCCGGAGACCTTCCGGCTGGGCGAGCTGCGCGACGAACTCGTCGCGGCCAACGCGTCCCCCGCGGGGCTCGTGGGCTCGCTCATCGCGGAGTTCGGGGAGGAGTCGACGATGAGCCGCGACGAGTTCTTCGACCACGGCCGGGGCCGGGCCACCGGCCTCGACCACAGCATCGTCGGGGACGCCGAGTCGGTCGCCGACGAACTGCAGGAGAACTTCGCGGCGACCGGGTCACGCGGCGGCTACATGCTCTCCAGCCCGCTCGCCATGCCCTCCGGTCTTGCCGACATCAGCGAACTGCTCCTGCCGGAACTGCGCCGCCGAGGCGCCCTCGCCTCCCCGGCCGCCGGCGCCACATTGCGCGAGAACCTGGCGGTGTGACATGACCGCTGGGAGCGAGCGACGGGACTGGCTCGCCCTCGCCAGCCTGTGCACGGGGTTCTTCATGCTGCTGCTCGACAGCACCGTCACCTCGGTCGCCCTGCCCGCGCTGATCGACGGGCTGCACACCGGCGAGGCCCGCGCGATGTGGGTCAACAGCGGGTATCTCATCGCCTACGCGGTCCCCCTGGTCATCGCGGGGCGGTTGGGCGACCGCTACGGGCATCGGCGCGTCCATCTCGTCGGACTGGCGGTCTTCACCCTCGGGTCGCTGCTGTGCGCCCTCGCCACGAGCATCGAGGGCCTCATCGTGTGGCGGGTCGCGCAGGGCGTCGGCGCCGCGCTGATGACCCCGCAGTGCCTCACCCTCATCAAGGCCCTGTTCAGGCCGCCGCGCCTGGCCGTCGCCCTCGGTGTCTGGGGCGCGGTCGGCGGGGCCGCGGTGGCCGCCGGGCCGTTGGTCGGCGGGTTCCTCGTCGCCGTCGGTGGCTGGCCCGCGGTGTTCTGGGTGAACGTCCCGGTCGGCGTCGCCGCGATGGCCGCCGTGTCGGTGTTCGTCCCCGCCCTGCCGCGCCAGGCGGCGGCCATCCCGGTCTGGGCGATCTGCGCCAACGCGGCCGGGGCCGGGGCACTCGTCCTCGGCGTCCAGGGCACCGACGCGACCGGCACGGACGTGTGGGGAGTGCCCCGCTGGCTGCTGGCCGGCGTCGGCGCGCTGACCGTCGCCGCCGTCGTGTGGCTGCAACGCGGCCAAGGGACACGGGCCCTGGTGCCGATCTCCCTTCTCCGCACCCGGGGGTTCGTCACCGCGACCTGGGGCGCAGCCGCCGCGGCCTTCTGCTCCGGGTCCGCCATGATCCCGGTGATGCTGTACCTCCAGCGGGAGCGCGGACTCTCGCCCGGCGAGGCGGCACTCACCCTGATCCCGATGGGCCTGGTGTGTGTGCTCGGCGCTCCGGTGTCGGCCCGCCTCAACAACGGCGTCGGGACCCGTGCCGTCGCGGTCGTCGGCGCGTGCGCGCTTGTCCTGTCCGTCGGCGCGTCCGCCGCGCTCGTCGCCGCCGATGCCCCGGTCGCCGCCCTGACCTCGGCCTTCGCGCTGTACGGGGTCGCCAACGCGTTCGTCTGGTCGCCCCTGTCCATCGCGGCGGTGACCACCGTCGCCCCGGACGAGGTGGGCGCGGCCTCGGGCGCCTTCAACGCCATGAAGCAACTCGGCGCGGTCCTGGGCAGCGCGGTCTGTGCCGTGCTGCTGACCGCGTACGGCTATGCCGCCGCCCTCTGCTCGCTCGCCGCCGTCGGGCTGCTCAGCCTGCTCTCCGCCCTGCTGCTGCGCGTCGACCCGCCCAAGGCGGCACCACCCGCACCGGACACGGCGGCCACCGCCGCGTCCGAACTACCCACAGGAGTCGCCTGATGAAGGCCATAGCCGTCGTCGGAAACCCCAAGGCCGCCTCGCGCACCCGTGACGCCGCCGAACGTCTGGCCGCCGCTCTCGGGTTGGACTGCGATGTCCTCGAAGTCACCGAACTGGGGGCGGGGTTGCTCGCCTGGGACGACCCCGAGGTCAGCGCGGCCGTGGAGCGAGTACGCGCCGCCGATGTGGTGATCGCCGCGTCGCCCACGTACAAGGGCACCTACACCGGGCTGCTGAAACTGTTCCTCGATCGGTTCCCCACTGACACCGGGCTCGCCGGGCAGGTGGCGGTGCCCCTGATGCTCGGCGCGGGACCCGCGCACGCGCTCGCCCCCGAACTCACCCTCAAACCCGTCCTGGTGGAACTCGGCGCGATCTGCCCCGCCCAGGGTCTCTACCAACTCGACTCCACCTACACGACGGACGACTCACTGGCCCGCTGGACCGGGCGCTGGGGCCGGACCGTGCTCGACGCGGCGAAGGCGAGGACGGCACGATGACCGCGCTCGAAGGCCTCACCTCGGACCCCGACGAGGTGCGCGAGGCGTTCGGTGGATTCCCGTCGGGGGTGGCCGCCGTCTCGGCCCGGGTCGACGGCGAGCCGACCGTCATGATCGTCTCGTCGTTCACCGTCGGCGTCTCCTACCAGCCGCCCATGGTCTCTCTCGCCGTCCAACACACCTCCACCACCTGGCCGTTGCTGGCCGGCGCCGACACGCTCGGGGTCTCTGTCCTGGGCGAGGAGCACAGCGCCAAGACCCGCCAACTGGCGTCCAGGAGCAAGGAGGACCGCTTCGTCGGCCTCGGCACCCAGGAGGCGGCGTCCGGTGCGATCTTCCTGGAGGGCGCGCCGATCTGGCTGGAGTGCGCGATCGAGCACACCTATCCGGCGGGCGACCACGACATCATCGTGCTGCGGGTGCTCGCCATGAGGGCCGACGACGACCGCAGCCCGGTCGTCTGGCACCGCCGACGGCTCAAGACCTTGGCCGGCTGACCGAATCGCATCACCCGCGAACCGCCGGAGTGAACAGTCACTTCACAGGAATCGTGTTTCTTTTATTGACAACAGAAAAGAATGAACCGTACGTTCCGGGCCATGCGCTCGACGCCGCCTGCCGAGGCGTTCCCGGCCCACACGCCCGCTGCCGCCCAGATCTTCACCATCGTGCTCTCCCACGGCCCGGTCACCCGGGCGGAGATCGCGCGGCGGGCCGCCCTGTCGCCAGCGGCGGTGACCAAGGCTGTCCGGCCCCTGATCGAGACGGGCTACCTGCTGGAAGACGTCGACGAGGAGCACCGGCGGGCGCTCGGCCGGCCCGCCAACCCGGTGCGGGTCCACGGCGGTCGTGCGCTGTTCCTCGGGGTCAAGGTGACGGGCGACGAGATCATCGCGGTACTGACGGATCTGTGCTGCCGTATCAGGGTCGCCCGGCACATCCCGCTCGACGACCGGCGGCCCGGGGGCGTTCTCGCCACCTTGAGCGGTCTCGCCCTTGAACTGCTCGCCGACGCCGAGGAGTTGGGGGCGCGGGTCAGGGGTGTGGGCATCGCCGTCTCCGGCGATGTGGACCGCACGGAGGGCATGGTGCGGTACTCCCCGTTCCTCGAGTGGCGGGACGTTCCGCTCGCGCACCTCGCCGCCATGACCATCGGTCTGCCGGTCACCGTCGACAACGACGTCCGCGCGCTGACCGTCGCCGAGCAGTGGTTCGGCGCGGGGGTGGGCCTGTCCGACTTCGCGCTGGTGACGGTGGGCGCCGGGATCGGCTGCGGGCTCGTCGTGGGCGGCCGGGTGGTCTCCGGCGCGCACGGTGTCGCCGGTGAGATCGGGCATCTCTCCTTCGATCCGGCGGGCCCGCGGTGCCACTGCGGCAACCGGGGCTGTGTGGAGGCCGTCGCCTCGGAGTCGGCGATCGTGCGGGACGTACGGGCGGAGACCGGGATCGACGTGGCGGACGCGGCCGAGGCCCTGGAACTCGCCCATCGCGGCGACCCGGGAGCCCGTGAGGTGTACGCGCGTGCGGGCGCGGTCATCGGACGGGCCGTCGGGTCCGTGGTCAATCTGCTCGGGCCCGAACGCGTGATCATCTCCGGCGAAGGGCTCGCCGCCTACGACCTGTTCGCCGAGCGGATCAGGGAGACCTTCGCCGCCTCCGCCTTCGGTGCCGCCGCGCGCTGCGATGTCACCACGCGTCCGCTGCCCTTCGAGGAGTGGGCGCGTGGAGCGGCGGCCACCGCCATCCAGTCCTTCATCCGATCGGACACGCCCAAGGGAACAGGGGTGACGCCGTAGAGCCGTATCGCGTGGAGGTCCGACCACGCATTCCGTATGTCATGCGCATGCCATGATCATCCTTCAGTCATCCGGAGGTAACCCCCCATGCGGTTGTCCCCCCACCGTGCCCGCCGCACCGGCAGCACCCTGCTCGTCCTCGCCCTGACCACGGGCCTCACGGCGTTCACCCCTGCCGCCACGGCCACCGACTCCCCGGCCACGGAGGCCGTTTCATCGCCTACGGCGGCCAAGCCGTACATGGGCTGGACCAGTTGGAGCATGCAGTCCTCCAAGTACCCGGGCCTCAACCCGGACGGGGACTACAGCTATCTGACCGAGAAGAACGTCCTCAAGCAGGCCGACGCCCTCGCCGCCAAGCTCAAGCCGTACGGCTACGAGTACGTCAACATCGACGCCGGCTGGTGGATGGACATGGACTGGAAGCCCCGCTTCGACGAGTTCGGCAGACAGGCCGCCGACCCCGGGCGCTTCCCGCGCGGGATGAAAGCCGTCGCCGACGACCTCCACGCCAAGGGGCTGAAGCCCGGCATCTACCTCCCGGTCGGGCTGCAGAAGGAGGCGTACGGCGAGGGCAGGGTCCCTGTCTGGAACACCGAGGGCTGCACGACCGCCGACATCGTCTACGGCGACCTGCGCACCACCAACGGCTGGGACAGCTCGTACAAGATCGACTTCTCGCGGCCCTGCGCCCAGAAGTACATCGACTCCCAGGCCCGGATGTTCGCCGACTGGGGCTACGACTTCCTCAAGCTGGACGGTGTCGGGCCCGGCTCGTTCAAGAGCGGCGAGAACTACGACAACGTTGCCGACATCGCCGCCTGGCAGAAGGCGATCGCGGCCAACGGACGGCCGATCCACCTCGAACTGTCCTGGTCCCTCGACATCGGCCATGTCGCCGACTGGCAGCGGTACTCCAACGGCTGGCGCATCGACACCGACGTCGAGTGCTACTGCAACACCCTGGTCACCTGGGAGAACTCCGTCGAGGACCGCTGGGACGACACCCCCGCCTGGACCCGCCACGCAGGCCCCGGCGGCTGGAACGACCTGGACTCCCTCAACGTCGGCAACGGCGAGATGGACGGCCTCACCAAGGCCGAGTGGCAGAGTTACGCCACCCTGTGGGCCATCGCCAAGACGCCCCTCTACACCGGCGACGACCTGACCCGCCTCGACTCCTACGGGCTCTCCCTGCTCACCAACAGGGAGGTCATCGCGGTCAACCAGGGCGACACCCCGCCCGCCAGGCCCGTCACCCCCTCCGACGACCAGCAGGTCTGGGCGGCGAAGAACCCCGACGGGAGCTTCACGGTCGCCCTGTTCAACCTCGGCGGGGCCCCTGCCTCCGTGACCGCCGACTGGGCCGCCCTCGGCTTCTCCGGCAAGGCGAAGGTCCGCGACCTGTGGAACCGCGGGAACCTCGGCACCTACCGGGACAAGGTCACGCAGGCGCTGCCCGCGCACGGCTCACGGCTGTTCACCGTCACGCCTCAAGGCTCAGCCCTGACGAAGACCGCCTACGAGGCCGAGGCGGCGGCCAACACCCTCACCGGCAACGCCTCGGTGGCCGACTGCGGCGCCTGCTCCGGAGCGAGGAAGGTCGGCAACCTCTACCTCGGCGGCAAGCTCACTGTGAACGGCGTCAACGTCGCGAAGGCCGGACGGTACGTCGTCGACATCGCCTACGTCAGCGGTGACGCCCGGTCGGTGCGGATCTCCGCCAACGGCGGCGGCGCCACCGGCCACAAGTTCCCCTCCACGGGCGACTGGGGGACCGTCGAGACCGTGAGCGTGCCGCTCGATCTGAAGGCCGGCGCCAACACCATCACCCTCGACAGCGGTGACGGCTACGCCCCGGACATCGACCGGATCGACGTACCGAACCCGTCCTGACGGCCGACCCCCACAGGAGCGCATCCATGGACACCCCACGCCCCGATTCGCCCGAATCCCGCCCCAGCAGGCGCGGTCTGCTCTCGTTCGCCGCAGCGGGCGGAGCCCTGGCCGCCCTCGGCGGACTGCCCGCCTTCACCGCCTCCGCCGCACCTCGACGACCCACCGACTCCCCGATGCTCGCGGAGGGCGAGGGGACCAGCACCCAACTGTGGTGGCAGGCGCCCGCCGACGACGGCTCGATGATCACCCAGGGCCTCCCGGTCGGCAACGGCCGCCTCGGCGCGCTCGTGGGCAACGACCCCGGCCGGGAGCGGCTGTTCCTCACCGACGCCACCATGTGGACCGGCGACCTCAACTCCACCCTCGACGCCGACGGCCAATTCCCCTACGCCCGCGAGAACTTCGGGTCCTTCACCCTGCTGGGCAAGCTGACCGTCGACATTCCCGACCACGACCTCTCGGCCGTCTCCGGCTACCGCCGCGCCCTCGACCTCCGCCAGGGCCTGGTCACCGCCTCGTACGTCCGCTCCGGCGTGACCTACCGGCGGCAGGTCTTCGCCAGCGCACCCGACGACGTCGTCGTCCTGCACTTCACCCAGGACGGCGGCGGTCGCTACACCGGCACCATCAGCCTGGACGGCACCCACGGCGAGACCACCACGGGAACCCGATCGGGCGGCCAATACGCCTCCTTCAGCGGGGAGTTCGCGAACCGGCTTCGGTACGGGGCCGCCGTCACCGCGTACGGCAGCGGCGGGACCGTCGCTGTCGACGGGGCGCGGATCTCCTTCCGGGACTGTCGGAGCCTGACGGTGATCGTCGCCGGTGGGACCAACTACGCGCCCGACGCCGCCACCGGCTACCGCGCCCCCTCACTCGACCCGCGCAGACTCGCCCGTACGAAAGTCCTTGACGCCGCCGAGCACTCCGCGACCACCCTGCTGCACACCCATGTCGCCGACCACCGCGCGCTGTTCGAGCGCATGGACGTGTCGCTCGGCACGTCCACCGCGCTGCAACGCGGCATGGACACCTGGGAGCGGATCCGCGCGCGGTACACCGACGGCACTCCCGATCCCGAACTCGAAGCGGGATACCTGCAGTTCGGGCGCTACCTCATGATCGCCGGGTCGCGCGGCAGTCTGCCGCTGAACCTCCAGGGACTGTGGCTCGACGGCAACGACCCGGACTGGATGGGCGATTACCACACCGACATCAACCTCCAGATGAACTACTGGCTGGCCGACCGCGCCGCCCTCTCCGACTGCTTCGACGCCTTCACCGACTACTGCCTGGCCCAGCTGCCCTCCTGGACCGAACTCACCCGCACCCACTTCAACGACCCCCGCAACCGCTACCGCAACTCCACCGGGAAGCTGGCGGGTTGGACCGTCGCCATCTCCACCAACATCCACGGCGGCATGGGCTGGTGGTGGCACCCGGCGGGCAACGCCTGGCTGTGCAACTCCCTCTACGAGCACTACGAGTTCACCCAGGACCGCACCCATCTCGCCCGTATCCACCCGATGCTCAAGGGAGCCTGCGAGTTCTGGGAGGCGCGGCTGCTCACGACGACGGTCACGGACCCGGTGACCGGCGAGAAGCGGGACGTCCTCGTCGCCGACAGCGACTGGTCGCCCGAGCACGGCCCGCTCGACGCCAAGGGCATCACGTACGCCCAGGAGCTGGTCCGGTCCCTGTTCGCCAACTACCGCACGGCATGCGAGGTGTTGGGCAAGGACACCGCGTACGCCCGGACCGTCGGCGATCTCCAACGCCAGCTCCATCTGCCGGGGGTGAGCCCGAAGACCGGCTGGCTGGAGGAGTGGATGTCCCCCGACAACCTGGGGGAGACCACCCACCGGCATCTCTCCCCGCTCGTCCAGCTGTTCCCCGGCGACCGCATCCGCCCGGACGGTTCCACGCCTGAGGCCATCCTCGAGGGCGCGACCGCCCTGCTCACCGCACGCGGCATGGAGAGCTTCGGCTGGGCGAACGCCTGGCGCGCCCTGTGCTGGGCCCGCCTGAAGAACGCCGACAACGCCTACCAACTCGTCGTGAACAACCTGCGGCCCTCCGCCGACGGCAGCAACGGCACCGCGCCCAACCTGTTCGACATCTACGAGGTCGGGCAGGGCCGGGGCATCTTCCAGATCGACGGCAACTTCGGCACGCCCGCCGCGATGATCGAGATGCTGGTGTACTCCCGCCCCGGCCATGTCGAGCTGCTGCCCGCGCTGCCCGATGCCTGGGCCGCGTCCGGATCGATCACGGGTGTGGGCGTACGCGGCGGCTTCACCGTGGATCTGAGTTGGCAGGGCGGCAGGCCGACCGAGGTCACGGTGACGAGCGTCGGCGGTCGTACGACCACGGTGGCGTACGGGGAGAAGTCCCGGAAGGTCACCCTGTCGCCCGGCCGGTCCGTGACGCTGCGCGATCTGGGGCGGTGAGCGATGCGTCTTCTGAGGCGACTCGCCCTGTCGGGCGTCGCGTTGACCCTCGCCGCGCAGTGGCTGACCTCGTCGGCGACGGCGGCCCCTGCCGCGACCACGCACGAGATCGTCACCTGGGGCGCGAGCGCCGACCGTATGGGCGAGGCCGCCTCGAACCGCGGTTACCGGCTCGTCGTACGGACCAGCGCCGGAGGAACCCAGCTGCGCGTCCGCCTGTCCAACGCCTTCGGCGACCGGCCCCTGACCTTCGGCCGGGCCTACGCGGGCGTGCAGAAGGAGGGTGCCGCCCTGGTCCGGGGCAGCAACCGGCCGCTGTCGTTCGGCGGGGAGCGGTCCGTCACCGTACCCGCCGGTGAGACCGTGCTCAGCGATCCGCTGCCCGGACGGCTGCCGGCCGCGACTTCGCTGGTGGTCAGCCTGTACGTGGCCGACGCGGGCGGCCCGGCGACTGGGCACGGCATGGCCATGCAGACGTCCTACACCAGCACCGGCGACCACACGGCGGAGGAAGGCCCCGCCAACTGGACCGGAACCACCGGCTCATGGCTCTACCTGGACGCCGTCACCGTACGGACGGACTCGGACGTCGGTGCGGTCGTCGCGCTGGGCGACTCCATCACCGACGGCTGGCAGTCCAGCACCGACAAGAACCGCCGCTGGCCCGACTACCTGGCCCGCCGTCTCCAGGCAGCCCCCGAAACGGACATCAAGGGCGTGGCCAACGAAGGGATCTCCGGCAACAAGGTCCTCGCGGACGGAGCCGGGCAGAGCGCCCTCAACAGACTGCACCGGGACGTGCTTTCCCACCCCGGCGTCCGAACGGTCCTCCTCTTCGAGGGCGTCAACGACATCAAGGCCCACACCGGCGTCACGGCAGGGGAGTTGATCGACGGCTACCGCCGGATCATCGACCGGGCGCACGCGGCCGGGCTGTGCGTCGTCGGGGCCACGGTCGGGCCGTTCAAGGGCTGGTCCGAGTGGGACGCGCCCGCCGAGGCCGTACGGCGGGAGGTCAATGAATTCGTCCGCGCCGGCGGCGAGTTCGATGCCGTGGTGGACTTCGACCGCATCCTGCGCAGCCCCTACGACCACGAGCGGATCCTGCCGTTCTTCGACAACGGCGATCACCTGCACCCCAACGACACCGGCATGCAGGCGATGGCCGACGCGGTCCGGCTGGACGACCTCGACTGCGATCGCTCCGCCCCCTGAACCCGACGAGCGTCTACGACGTCTACAGCGGCGCCGGTGAGGAAGCCCCCGTGATCAGCAGGCGGGGGCTGCCCTTGCCGTTCGCGGGCACGCTCCACAGGTCGCTGCTGCCGACCTTGCCGTTGGTGGGGAGGGCGTAGGCGAGGGTGTCGTTGTCGAGCCAGGTGGCCTGGTCGTCGACGCTGTGGCGTTCGGCCAGTGCCGTCTCCTTCAGGGTCTTCAGATCGAGGACGTACTCGTGCCAGAGGGCGGTACGGGACAGGACCCGCTTCTTGAAGGCGACGCGGGTTCCGTCCGGGGAGAGCGACGGGCACTCCACGTTCTCGATCAGGGTGGTGACCGTCTGCTTGGAGATGGAACCCAGGACCAGATACGTCTTGTTGGCGGTGTTGAGGGTGGCGTAGAACGTGTCGTCGTCGGAGGCGAAGGTGACGCCCCAGAAGTTGACGTCCGAGGCGCGGTAGGACTTGCCGTCCAGGGTGATCGAGAACGTCTCCAGGCTGGGGATCAGCCGCATCGTGCGGGTGTCCAGGATGGAGGTCCGGGTCGAGAAGAAGGCCGACGCGTAGGACTCGCCGGAGACGAAGACCGTCCAGGCGGCGAAGCGGCCGCTGGGCGAGACCCGGGCGCGGCTGGGGGTGCCCGCGAGCGCGTAGGTGTGCACGGTGCGGAGATCGGCGTCCAGGAGCAGGGCACGGTTGCTCTGCTTGAGGACCCCGGGGACCGACTGGAGGCAGACGCCGGTGCCGGCCGCCGCGTAGAAGCGCACGCACTTCAGGTCCGAGGCGGTCCGGCCCGCGCCGGGGTCGGTGGACGGGACCGAGGCGACCGCCGTGCGGTGCGGGCCCGCGGCCGCGTTGACGAAGGTCAGGCGGCTCTTCTGGTCGAGCGTCAGCTTGCCCGTGCTGACGGCGGGGCCGCCCGGCTGCGGCTTGTTCGCCTGCTCCGCGCGGTCGGCGGCGTGCAGGACCACGCCGGTTGCCAGGCCCGCGAGGAGCAGCACCCCCGTGACGAGTATGAGCAGACGGCCGCGCAGCGATGTCATCCGGATCCTTGGGGCGTTGAAGCTGTGGTGTCTGTGGTGTCTGTGGTGGTCATCGGGTCCCTCGGGCGCAGCACGATGCCCGCGACGGCCGCGCAGCACAGCAGGCCGACCGCCGATCCGGCCAGCGCCGCGCTGTCGCCCCACAGCGTCCAGGCGGCGCCGAAGGACAGCGAGCAGCAGAACCGGGCCAGCGCCTGGCTGGTGCCGACGATCGCCAGGCCGGTGGCGCGAAGTCGCTCGGGCACGATGTCGGCGAGGGCGGCCGGGAGCACGCCGTCGGTGGCCGCGTAGAACATGCCGTGCAGGGCGAGGACGAGGAAGGGCAGGGCCGGGGTGGCCGGGGCCCAGAGCAGGAGGCTGTAGGCGGTGAGCAGACCCAGGTGCCCGGTGAGGAACACGGCGCGCCGCCCGACCCGGTCGGCCAGCGAGCCGACGGGCACGGCCAGGAGAAGGAACACCGCGGCGGTGCCCAGCGGCAGCAGCGGGAACCACTCGTCGGCGATTCCCGCGCGCCTTTGCAGCAGCAGATAGACGAAGGCGTCCGAGACCGTGGTGAGGCCCAGCAGCGCGGCGCAGCCGGCGAGCGCGCGGAGCCGTGGCAGGCGCAGCAGGGCCAGCGCGTCCCGTACGCGGACGGGCGGTGCGCTGCTCGCCGAACCCGCTTCGTCGCTCGGCTTGTTACCTGCTTCGTTCGTACGGGTTACCTGCCCTCTGGCGGGTACGAACAGCACCAGTACGAGCACGCCGAGCACGGCGACGCACGCGCTCACCCCGAACACGGCGTCGTAGCCGTCGGCCGCCGCGCGCAGGATGAGGAAGGCCGCCAGCGGGCCGAGCATCGCGCCCGTGGTGTCCATCGCCCGGTGCACGCCGAAGGCGCGGCCCTGTTTCTCGGACGGCGTGGACAGGGAGATCATCGCGTCGCGCGGGGCGGTGCGCAGGCCCTTGCCGGTGCGGTCGAGGGCGAGGACCGTGCCGAGCGTGCCGATGCTGCTCGCGAGCAGGAGCAGCGGTTTGCACAGCGCCGACAGGCCGTACCCGAGCCCGGCCATCAGCTTGTGGTTGCGCACCCGGTCGGCGAGATGGCCGCCGGTGAGCTGCACCAGCGCGCTGACGCCGTTGTAGACGCCGTCGAGGGTGCCGAACGCCAGCGGAGTGAAGGCGAGCGTGGTGACGAGGTAGAGCGGCAGAACGGCGGTGACCATCTCCGAGGAGATGTCGGTTATCAGGCTGACCGTCCCCAGCACGAACACGACCGGGGCGACCTTGCGCCCCGGGGCGCGTCTTCGGCCCTGTTCGGTGTCCGTCTGCGCGGGGGCGGAGCGGTCGGTGAGATACATGATCGAGACTCCAGGTGCGGTGCGATCAGTTCTGCCGGCTGCTCTCGTCCCGTAGCCAGGTACCGAAGTCCTGTGCCCGGACGGCCTTTCTGGCTCCCCGCCGGGCGGCGACCGCCGCCGCGAGGAAGACTACGACACTGGTCACGAGCCTGGGATCCCGGCGGACCATGGTCTTGAGGTCCGCGACACTCGTGCGCGCCGAGGCCTCTTCCGGGCCCTGATGCTGCTCGACCTGGGCGGTGGACACCGCGGCCCGGATCCGCCGTTTCATCAAGTCCGGCCAGGTGCGCGGCGGATGGACCACGACGCTCGCTCCGCCGACCACGAGTCGCTCGTGCGGGGCGAACGCCAGGGACGCGGCCAGGTCGTCCGCCATCAGCGGTGGCAGCGCGGCGATCCGGGTGTGCCCGGCCTTGGAGACCGCGATGACACCCCGGCCGAACAACCCTTCGCGTACGGCGGGCAGACGCTGCCACACCCGGTAGTAGGCGCGCACCCGCCAGGCGCAGCCGGTCAGCGGAATATGCCGTTCGGGGGCGGTCGCGAGAACGTCCGAGGTGTCGTCGTTCAGGGGTTCGATCAGTGCTCGTACGTCGGCGCCCGCGAGGACGACGTCCGCGTCCACGTAGAGCCGGGGGAAGCCGCGGGCGTGGTCGTCCCCCGCGCGCAGGGCGGCGTGTTTGGAGGGCGTGGGTATCTCCACCACCCGGACGCGGGGGCCGCGATCGGACGCGATCCGCGCGGTGTCGTCCGTACAGCCGTTGCATACAACCACGATGTCGGTCTCGTCCTCGGCGGAGCCGGCCAGCAGCGAATCGAGGAGTCGTCCGATGACTCGGGCCTCGTTGTGGGCCGGGATCACGATGCTCGTCACGTGGGCAGTATGCCGTCAGTGTCACTAATGCGATGTGTGTTTCGTTCAACCGTTCCCGTGACTGCGTTCGGTGGTCTAGATTGAGTGCCGCCGGACCGGTTTGGGTGGGGAACTTGTCCTTGACTGCACGTCATGGTTCGGCTTTGTGCATGGATTTGAGCATTTCAGTACGGGCATGCTGGGGGGCATGAGGCGGTTGGGGAACCGCCGACGCTCCCTCGCTTTCCAGTGCCGCTGTGTGGAGGGCACTTCGGACGGGGGGTAGCCGCGCATGTGGTGGGGGGAGCATGACCATTGAGGTCACGCATGAGCAAGTGGTTGTGGAACGCACCAGTCCGGAAGCCCGCCGAAGACGGTGGGAACAGAAGTATCGATTCACCTTGTTGGTCGCGGACGGTTTCGCAGCCGTTGTCGCGGCCTTCTTGATCCACGCGGCCTACGACCGCTGGACGGTCGCCCTGGTGCTTCCCCCGACGTGGATCGCGACCATGCTCGTCCATCGCACCTATGACCGCAGGGCGTTGGGCGTTGGCGTCGAGGAGTACCGACGGGTGCTCCGCGGAGCCGTCGCACTGCCGGCGCTCGCCATGGGTGTTCACTACGTGTTCACCCACGATGCGGGACTTCTTCATGACATGGTCATGGCTACGATACCCGCTGTCGCGATCGCCCTGCCGGGCCGTTACGCACTGCGCCGCCGGCTCCACCGAAGATGGGCCCGGGGCCGGGACCAGAGCACGACGCTCCTGGTCGGGCCGTCCCACGGCATCGTGGATCTGGTCGCCGTGCTGCGGCGCGGCGGCGAACAGGAACTCCACATCGCCGGGGTGTGCCTGAGCGATCCGCGGAACCGCACGGAGATCCGCAAGCTGGGGCTCCCCGTCCTCGGCGGCGTCGGTGACATGGAGAACGTCGTCCGGGCCATGGGTATCGGCACCGTGGTGGTCGTACCGGTACCCGGTTCCGACGCCTCCGTCCTGCGCCGGATGTCCTGGACGGCGGCCGTACAGGGCGTCGACTTCCTGCTGGCCCCCGTACTGACCGACGTGTCCGCCGCGCGGCTCGCGGTACGGCCCACCAACGGGGTGCCGCTGATGCGGATCCAGGCACCGAACCTCGCCCCGACCTCCCGGCTGCCCAAGGAACTCCTCGACCGGTCGCTCGCGGCACTGCTCCTGGCGGTCCTCGCGCTGCCGATGATGGTGATCGCCCTGATCGTCCGCCTGGACAGCGCAGGACCGACCCTGTTCCGGCAGCAGCGGGTCGGCCGCTACGGCGACCACTTCACCATGCTGAAGTTCCGCACCATGCGGCCCGACTCGGAGGACCTCCGGGCCGAGTTGAAACACCTGAACGAGAACAGCGACGGCCTGCTGTTCAAGGTGAAGCAGGACCCGCGGATCACCCGGTTCGGATCGTTCCTGCGCCGCAGCTCGCTGGACGAACTGCCGCAACTGCTCAACGTGGTCAAGGGACACATGTCGCTCGTCGGCCCCCGCCCTCCGCTGCCCGAGGAGGTCGAGGAGTACACGCCGGAGGTCAAGCGCCGACTGCTCGTCAAACCCGGCCTCACCGGGCTGTGGCAGGTCAGCGGACGCTCCGACCTGCCCTGGGACGAGGCGGTCCGGCTCGACCTCGGATACGTGGACAACTGGTCGATGGGCCTGGACCTGACCATCCTGGCGCGCACCGGCTCCGCCGTGGTGCGCGGAACGGGGGCCTACTGATGGACCGACTCGACCGACGGAAGAGGAACCAAGTGACGCAGGGCACGGAGCCGTTGAGTTCGGAGCCGTTGGGGGTCGCGGTCGTCGGGGCGGGCTACTGGGGCCCCAACCTCGTACGCAACTTCCAGGCCAGTGAGCGGTTCCGGCTGCGCTGGCTGTGCGACCTCGACGTGGATCGCGCCCAGCGCGTCCTCGGCGGCTACTCGACGGTCCGGGCCACCGCGGACTACGCGGCCGTCCTCGCCGACCCCACCGTCGATGCCGTCGCCGTGGCCACGCCCGCCGGCACGCACCTCGACATCGCCCTGGCCGCCCTGCGCGCCGGAAAGCACGTCCTCGTGGAGAAGCCGCTCGCGGCGACCTACGCCGACGGGATGCGTCTGGTGGCCGAGGCGGAGGAGCGCGGGCTCACGCTGATGTGCGACCACACCTACTGCTACACACCCGCCGTGGGCCGTATCCGGGAACTGGTCCGCTCCGGCGAACTCGGCGACATCCACTTCGTCGACTCGGTCCGGATCAACCTCGGGCTCGTCCAGAAGGACATCGACGTTCTGTGGGACCTGGCCCCGCACGATCTGTCGATCCTCGACTTCATTCTCCCCGACAACGTCGAGCCGGTCGCCGTCGCCGCCCACGGGGCCGACCCGATCGGCGCCGGACAGGCCTGTGTCGCCTATCTGACGCTCCAGCTCAACACGGGGGCCATCGCCCACGTGCACGTCAACTGGCTCTCGCCGACCAAGGTGCGGACCACCATGGTGGGCGGCGCCAAACGCACCCTGATCTGGGACGACCTCAACCCCGCCCAGCGCGTGGCGATCTTCGACCGGGGCGTGGACCTGGCCGCACCTCAGGAGATCGGCGACGACGAACGCCGGGACATGCTCATCTCCTACCGCTCCGGGGACATGGTCGCGCCCGCCATCGGCGAGAAGGAAGCGCTGCGCAGCATGGTCGACGAGTTCGGCGACGCGATCAGGGAACGCCGGGCACCCCTGACCGACGGCCGGGCGGGCCTCAGGGTGCTCGACATCCTTGAGGCGGCGTCCCGGAGTCTCGAATTCAAGGGCGCGGTCGTCGGCCTGCGCGCCGGGCACTGACAGTTCCACTTCACCGACAGTCCGATTGACCGAGAGGGCAGCGCAGTTGAGCAGCGTACGAGGCAAGAAGATCCTGGTCACCGGGGGAGCGGGCACCATCGGCTCCAACCTCGTCGACCTCCTGGCCGAGGGCGGCGCCCGCGAGATCGTCGTACTCGACAACTTCGTGCGCGGACGGCGGGCCAACCTCGCCCAGGCCCTGCCCAGCGGCGTCGTGGAGATCGTCGAGGGCGACATCCGGGACGCCGCCACCGTACGGAAGGTCACCGAGGGCGCCGACCTGGTGTTCCACCTCGCCGCGATACGCATCACCCAGTGCGCGGAGGAGCCCCGGCTCGCCAACGAGGTGCTGGTCGACGGCACCTTCAACGTCCTGGAGGCGGCGGCCGCGGCCGGCGTCGGCAAGGTGATCGCCTCGTCCTCGGCGTCCGTCTACGGCATGGCCGAGGTCTTCCCGACGACCGAGCGGCACCACCCGTACAACAACGACACCTTCTACGGCGCCGCGAAGGCCTTCAACGAAGGCATGCTGCGCAGCTTCCACGCCATGTCCGGACTGGACTACGTGGTGCTGCGCTACTTCAACGTCTACGGCCCCCGGATGGACATCCACGGCCTCTACACCGAGGTGCTCATCCGCTGGATGGAGCGCATCGAGGCGGGCGAGCCGCCGCTGATCCTCGGCGACGGCGCCCAGACCATGGACTTCGTCGACGTCCGGGACATCGCCAGGGCCAATGTCCTGGCCGCCGAGTCGGATCTCACCGACGAGGTGTTCAACGTGGCCAGCGGCACGGAGACCTCGCTGAAGGAACTCGCCCAGGGCCTCCTGGAGGCGATGGGCGCGTCCGGTCTGGAGCCCGAGCACGGGCCCGCCCGCGCGGTGAACGGGGTCACGCGGCGGCTCGCGGACACCTCGCAGGCCGCCGAACGGCTCGGGTTCCGGGCGGAGATCGACCTGCGCACGGGCCTCAAGGACCTGGTGCAGTGGTGGCGCGCAGAGCGGGAGGCGGCCAAGTGAGCACCGACCGCATCCCGGTGATGATCCCCTGGCTCGGCGAGGAGGAGGCCAAGGCCGCCTCCGACGCGGTGCTGTCCGGGTGGGTCGCCCAGGGCCCCCGCGTCGCCGCCTTCGAGAAGGCCTTCGCCGAACGGGTGGGCGCCGAGCACGGCATCGCCGTCAGCTCCTGCACGACCGGCCTGCACCTGTCGCTCGTCGCGCTCGGCGTGGGACCCGGCGACGAGGTCGTCGTGCCCTCGCTGTCGTTCATCGCCACCGCCAACGCGGTCCGTTACGTCGGTGCCGAACCGGTGTTCGCCGACGTCGACCCCGCCACCGGCAACCTGACCACGGCCACCGTGGACGCGGTCCGCACCCCTCGTACCAAGGCCGTTCTCGTCGTCCACCAGGGCGGCGTACCGGCCGATGTGCACTCCCTGCGCGCCGCCTGCGCCGAGTGGGACCTGCCCCTGGTCGAGGACGCGGCCTGCGCCATCGGCTCGACCGTCGGCGGCAAGCCCGTGGGGCACGGCGCGCTGATCGCCGCCTGGTCCTTCCACCCCCGCAAGGTCGTCACCACCGGCGAGGGCGGCATGATCACCACCGACGACGCCGAGTGGGCGGCCCGGCTGCGCCGACTGCGCGAGCACGGCATGAACGCCTCGGCCGCCGAACGCCATGCGAGCAACAAGCCGGTCCTGGAAAGCTACTTGGAGGTCGGCTTCAACTACCGGATGACCGACGTCCAGGCCGCGATCGGCCTGGTCCAGCTCGGCAAGCTCGACGCGATGATCGCCCGCCGCCGCGAACTGGCGGCCCGCTACGACGAGTTGCTGCGGGACGTCCCCGGCCTCACCCCCGTGACCGACCCCGCGCACGGGCAGAGCAACTTCCAGTCCTACTGGGTGCTGCTGGCCGAGGACTTCCCCGTCGGCCGCGACGACCTGCTCGCCGCGCTCGCCGAGGCCGGGGTCTCCGCCCGGCGCGGGATCATGGCCTCGCACCTCGAACCCGCCTACGCGGACCACCCGAGCGTGCCGCTCCCGGCCACCGAGCGGATCAGCCGCGACTCGCTGATCCTGCCGCTGTTCCACACGATGACCGAGGCCCAGCAGGACCGGGTCGTGGTGGCACTGCGCGAACAGGCCCGCGGATGAACGGACTTGTCGTCATCGGCGCGGGCGGTTTCGCCCGGGAGACCGCACAGGCCGTACGGGACGCGGGTGGCTTCGAGCTGCTCGGGCATCTCGACGACAACCCCGACCTGCACGGCGGGGAAGTCGACGGCGTGCCCGTGCTCGGCGGCTGCGACCTCGTCCACGCCCTGCCCGAGGCCCGGGTCGTGATCTGCGTGGGCAACCCGAGGGACTACGCGGCCCGCGCCCGTCTGGTCCGCAGGTTCGGCCTGCCCGTGGACCGCTATGCCACCGTGATCCATCCGACGGCGGCCGTGTCGGCGACCTCGGAGGTCGGGCCCGGCTCGGTGCTCCTCGCGCACTGTGTCCTGACCGCCGCCGTGCGGGTGGGCGCGCATGTCGCCGTGATGCCGCAGGCCGTCCTCACCCATGACGACGTGGTCGAGGACTTCGCCACGATCACCTCCGGCGTCCGCCTGGGCGGGGGCGTACGGCTGGAGCGGGGCGCCTATGTGGGCTCCGGGGCTCTGGTCAGGGAGGGCACGACGGTCGGCGCCTGGTCGCAGATCGGGATGGGGAGCAGCGTGCTCGGCGACGTCCCGCCGGGCGAGGTCTGGGTGGGGAGCCCGGCCCGGCGGCTGCGCGAGGCGGCGGCGCCCGCGCTCGACGAACTCGCGACAAGAACAACAGTGGGGGGACCGCTGAAATGAACCAGATACCGCTGGTGGACCTCAAGGCGGCACACGCCGAGGTCGCCGACGAGGTACGGGCCGGATTCGAACGGGTGCTGGCGAACACCGCGTTCATCGGCGGCGACGAGGTGGGAGCCTTCGAGCGCGAGTACGCCGGTTTCGGCGCCGTCGCGCACTGCGTGGGCGTCGCCAACGGCACCGACGCCGTCGAACTCGCCCTGCGGGCAAGCGGGGTGGGAGCGGGCGATGAGGTCGTGATCCCCGCCAACACCTTCATCGCCACCGCCGGTGCCGTGGCCCGGATCGGCGCCCGGCCGGTCCTCGCGGACTGCCTGCCCGACACCCATCTCCTCGACCCGCAGGCCGCGTCGGAGGCGGTCGGCCCCGCCACCCGCGCGGTCGTGCCGGTGCACCTGTACGGCCAGATGGCCGAGGTGACCGGGCTGGCCGGCCAACTGCCCGACCGCGTACGGGTCGTCGAGGACGCGGCCCAGTGCCAGGGCGCCACCCGTGACGGCCGGTCGCCGGGCAGCGGCGGGATCGCGGCCACCAGTTTCTACCCGGGCAAGAACCTCGGCGCCTACGGCGACGCGGGCGCGGTCCTGACCGACGACGAGGAACTGGCCGGTCTGGTGCGCGCGATCGCGAACCACGGCGGCGTCGCCAAGTACCGCCACGACGTGCCCGGGTTCAACAGCCGTCTGGACGGACTCCAGGCCGTCGTCCTGCGGGCGAAGCTGGCACGGCTCGCGGACGGCAACGCGGCCCGGCGGGCAGCGGCGGCCCGCTACGACGAGCTGCTCGCCGACCTGGAAGCCGCCGGGCGCGTGGTCCTCCCGACGACGGCGGACGGCAACGTCCACGTCTGGCACCTGTACGTCGTCCAGGTCGCCGGAACGGACCGCGACGACATCGTCGGCAAGCTCAACGCCGAGGGTATCGGCGCGGGCGTCCACTATCCCGCCCCCGTCCACCTCACCCCCGCGTACAGCCGACTCGGCCACGTCCGAGGCGACTTCCCCCACGCGGAGAGGGCGGCCGACCGCATCCTGTCGCTGCCGCTCTTCCCCCAGATAAGCCCCGATCAGCAGCAACGCGTCGTGGAGACGCTCACCAAGGCGCTCTGAAGCCGATCGGCCCCCACACTCCCGCTCCACCCCGGCCTCTCGGGCCGGCTCCGCACAGTGCACAGCACCGCTGAGAGGTACACATGAACAGATGGAGCAGACGGATCCGGGGCGGGCGCCTCGCCGTCGTAGCAGCGTTGATATGGGCGGTGCTCCCGCAGGCACTGCCCGCACAGGCAGCATCCGATCCGTGCGGCACGGCCTCGAACGAGATCGTGTGCGAGAACTCCAAGACGGGCAGCCCCATGTCCGACTGGTACTCGCCCAACTCCTACGGCGGCATCAAGGGGTTCTCCACCAAGGAGAGCGTCCAGGCCGGTGACACCGTCCAGTTCAAGATCCAGTCGCCGGTCACGTACCACGTGGAGATCTACCGCCTGGGCTGGTACGGCGGCGACGGCGCCCGTCTGATGTCGACGGCGGCGCAGGCGGCCGTGACCTACTCGGCCAACTACACGACCAACCCCGCCAGTTGCACCACCAAGAGCAGCACGGGCCTGGTCGACTGCGGCAACTGGCCCGTGACCGCGTCCTGGACGGTACCCAGCGACGCCGTGTCCGGCCTGTACATCGCGAACCTGACGCAGACGGACGGCGACGGCCTGATGCCGTACCCGTTCGTCGTCCGCAAGGACTCCAGCACCTCCGACATCGTCGTACAGACCAGTGACCAGACCTGGCAGGCGTACAACGACTACGGCGGCCAGGACTTCTACGGCGGCGCGGGACCCGCGCCCGACGGCCGTGCCTACGAGGTCAGCTACAACCGGCCGTTGGACATCGGCGGCGACAACGGCATCTACGGCTCCGAGTTCATGATGCTGTCGTGGCTGGAGCGCAACGGCTACGACGTCAGCTATCTGTCCGGTGTGGACGTGTCGACCAATGGCGCCACCCTGCTGAAGAACCACAAGGTGTACCTGTCCTCCGGCCACGACGAGTACTGGACACAGAGCCAGTACTCCAACGTCCTGGCGGCCAGGAAGGCAGGTGTCCGGCAGGCCTTCTTCAGCGGCAACGAGGTCTTCTGGAAGACCCGGCTCGCCCCGAGCAACGACGGCACGAGCACGGCGAACCGGACCCTGGTCTGCTACAAGATGACCAAGATGGTGCAGGGCAACGGCGTCGCCGACCCCAGCGGCACCTGGACCGGCACCTGGATGGATCCGACCAGCACCCAGTACGGCACGGCCTACCAGCCGCCGAACATCCTCACCGGCTCCATGTTCCAGGTGAACGGCTACCGCGCCGACGCGATCACGGTCCCCGGCTCGTACGGCAAGAACCGGATCTGGCGCAACACCTCCATCGCGAACCTCACGTCGAGCCAGACGGCGACCTTCCCGGCCGGCACCCTCGGCTACGAGTGGGACAGTGACATCGTCAACAGCACCAGACCGGCCGGGGCGATCCATGTGTCGTCCACGACCGTGGACGTCGACGACGGCAAGTACCGCCTCGACTGGGGCAACATGTACGGCAACGGCACCGCGACGCACAATCTCGTAGAGTTCCGCGACCAGGACTCCGGGGCCCTGGTGTTCGGGGCGGGCACCGTGCAGTGGTCGTGGGGGCTGACCAACCTCCCGACGTACGACCCCGAGGACGTCGTGGTCACCGAGGACGTCCGCATGCAGCAGGCGACCGTGAACATCCTCGCGGACATGGGCGTCCAGCCGCTGAACCGGCAGAGCAACCTCTCCGCCGCGACGCAGTCCACCGACACCACCGGCCCGGCCATCACCGTGACCAGCCCGGCCTCCGGGGTCACTGTCCCGGCGCTGAAGCCGGTCACCATCAGCGGCACCGCCACCGACTCGGGCGGGGGAGTGGTGGCCCGCACCGAGGTGTCCACCGACGGCGGCACCACGTGGAACGCGGCCACCGGACTGACGTCCTGGACCTACAGCTGGACGCCGACGGCCCCGGGCACCGCCTCCATCAAGGTCCGCGCGGTCGACGACAGCGTCAACATCGGCGCCGTCACCACCATCCCGGTGACCGTCGGCCCCCAGGCCTGCCCCTGCACCATCTGGCCGGCCACGGCAGTCCCCGGCACGATCAACGCGGGCGACGCCGGCCCGCTGGAACTCGGCGTCAAGATCCGTACCACGGTGGCCGGTTCGATCACCGGTGTCCGCTTCTACAAGTCGCCCGCCAACACCGGCACCCACACCGGCAACCTGTGGAGTGCCTCCGGCACCCGCCTGGCCACCGGCACCTTCACCAACGAGACGGCCTCCGGCTGGCAGCAGCTCAACTTCGCCACCCCGGTGACCGTCAAGGCCAACACCACCTACGTCGCCTCGTACTTCGCCCCCAACGGCGGATACTCCTACGACGGCGGCTACTTCTCCGGCAGTTCGGCCGGCCTGGCCCCGCTCACCGCGCTCCAGTCCGGCACCGACGGCGGCAACGGCGTCTACCGTTACAGCTCGACCAGCGCCTTCCCGTCCTCGGCGTCCTCGGGCAGCAACTACTGGGTGGACGTGGTGCTGGACACCGCGACGGCCAGTACGACCCCGCCCGTCGTCACGTCGACCTCCCCGACCTCCGGGGCGACCGGCGCGGCGATCACGGCACCGGTGTCGGCGGTCTTCGACCACGCCATCGACGGTGACACCCTGGCGTTCACGCTGAAGGACCCGAACGGCAACACCGTCCCGGGCGCCAAGACGCTCCCCGCGTCGAACAAGGCGACCTTCACGCCGTCGACGGAACTGGAGCTGAACACCACGTACACCGCCTCGGTCCAGGCCGAGGACCTGTGGGGCAACGCCATGGCGGACCCGGTGACATGGAGCTTCACCACCAGCTCCACCCCGCCCGCGGTCACCTGCCCCTGCACGCTGTGGAACACCAGCACCGTGCCGGCCAGGACCGCTGTCACCGACGACCCCAACTCCCTCGAACTGGGCACCCGTTTCCAGTCCTCGGCGAGCGGCTGGGTCACCGGCGTCACCTTCTACAAGGGCGCCACCAACACCGGCACCCACACCGGCAGCCTCTGGTCCAACGACGGCACGCTCCTCGCCTCCGGGACCTTCACCACCGAGTCGGCCACCGGCTGGCAGACGATGACGTTCGCCACCCCGGTCGCGATCAGTGCCGACACCTCGTACGTGGTCTCCTACCACGCGCCGAACGGCAACTACGCGGTGGACGGCGGCTACTTCGCATCGGCGCACAAGTCCTATCCGCTGACCGCCACCGCCGACATCAGTACGGCCCACAACGGGCTCTACCGGTACGGCAGTGACGTGGCCTTCCCCAACGGCTCCTACGGGTCCGCGAACTACTGGGTCGGGCCGATCTTCACCGCCGACGACCCGTCGGCGTCTCTGGCGACGGTCGACATCTCGGAGGTGAGCGCCTCCTTGGTGGCGCGCACCGCCGATGCTTCCAGACCCCTCGTCACCACGCTGCCCAGCGCGACCAAGGTGGGTTCGGTCAAGGCGACGGTGACGGTCCTGCCGGGCGCGAAGGCAGCGGCCGCCAGGAAGCTCCACGTCAAGGCCTATGTCTCCTACGACCGGGCCACCCACAAGGTGTCCGTCCATCTGTCCACCCCGCTGCCGGACGGCACGCGGTTCAAGATCACGGTCACGGCCCGGGACAAGAAGAACCACACTGTGAAGTCCCATGTCTGGACCCTGACCAGCAAGACCGTCCGCAAGAAGAACTGACCGTCCACAACCCACCGTTGGTGGCCTCCCGCACATGCGCGGGAGGCCACCGCCGGGGATTGGCCTTCCCACCGATGAGCAGCGTCAGTGTTGTCATCCCCTGCTACAAGTACGGCCATTTCCTCGCCGACTGCGTGAGCAGCGTCCTGGACGAGCAGGACGGCGTTGACGTCCGGGTACTCATCATCGACGACGCCTCGCCCGACGACTCGGCGGAGATCGCGCACAAGCTGGCCGCCGCCGACCCGCGGATCGAGGTCCGAGTCCACGAGACCAACAAAGGCCACATCGCCACCTACAACGAGGGCCTCCTGGAGTGGGCCGACGGCGACTACGTCGCCCTCCTCTCCGCCGACGACCGACTGGTCCCCGGCGCACTCGTGCGGGCAGCCGCACTGCTGGACGCCCACCCGGAGGCGGGGTTCGCCTACGGCCGTCCCCTGCGCTTCCAGCACGGCGGCCCGCTACCCAAGGCCCGTACGCAGAGCACCGGTTCGGTGGTCTACCCCGGGCACTGGTGGCTGGAGCGCCGCTTCCGCGAGGGCACCGGCTGCATCACCTCGCCCGAGGTCGTCGTCCGCACCAGCCTCCAGCGCGAGGTCGGCGGCTACGACCCCGCACTGCCCCACGCCGGCGACATCGAGATGTGGATGCGGCTCGCCGCCCGCGCCGACGTCGGCTACATCAGCGGCGCCGACCAGGCCTTCTACCGCGTCCACGGCAACAACATGTCCACCACCGACTTCGGCGGGCAGCTCGACGACCTCCGTCAGCGCCTCGTCGCCTTCGACTCCGTGCTCGCCAAGTGCGCCGATCTGCTCCCGCAGGCCGAGCGGTTGGCCGACCTGGTGCACACCCGGCTCGCCCGCTACGCCCTGCGGCGCGCCTACCGCGCTTACGACCGGGGGCGTACCGACGTCGTCCCGGTCGACGACCTCGTCGCCTTCGCCGCCGAATGCCGCCCCGGGTTCACGTCCCTGCCCGAGTACCAGGCGCTGTACCGGCGGCAGCGCATCGGCGCCGGGCTGATGCCGTACCTCCAGCCGCTGGTGTGGTCGGCCTTCGTCGATCGCGGACGGGAGTGGCTGTGGTGGCGGTCCTGGAAGCGTCGCGGCATCTGATGCGCGAACGCTCCACGCGGTACGCGCTGTCGGTGCCCGGCTCAGTTGGCCACAGGCACCGCACCCGCGTAGGGACGCGGGTCCGGGGAGTCGCCCTTCCTGTTCCTGCGGCGCAGCGCGTACTGGTCGAACCACAGCGCGCTCAGGATCGCGGCGAACCCGCCCAGCAGAGCCGTACCGGCCAGGGCGCGGCTCTTGGTGCCCTGCACCGGGGCGGCGCTCGGCGCGACCAGCACGGAGGAACTGATCCGGCCTCCCGCCGAGATCCCCTGCGCGGCCTGGAGGTCCGACACATGCTCGGCGTAGACCTCGATGATCCGGCGGACCGCCGTATTGGCCTCGTCGGGGTTGCCCGCCCGTGCCTGGACCTGCAACGAGGGGATGAGATAGGCGGGCGTCGCGCTGGTGCCGCTGTTGCGGGGGATCAGGTGGTACGTCCCGTGGACCCCGGCGTACGTCAACTCCCTGCGCCCGGTCGGCGATTCGAGCTGCTGGATGACGCCGTACGAGAGGGTGGCGAGCGGCGGCTGGAGATTCGTCAGCTGGTTCGGCTGGTTGCCCGTCGCCGGCGGCTTGAGGACGACCACCGCGGAACTCAGGTACTGCGGGGCGGGGCGGATCACCGGATAGGCCCCGGCGGCCGTCAGCAGGAGCGCGAGCACCAGCACGTACCAGCGGCGGAGCAGCGCTTCGGCGACGTCACGAGGCGACACAGGGATTCCTTCCGTCGGCCCCGATCCTCGCAGGCCCCGCGGCAGTTCGCCACCACATCACGAGGCCTATGCTGTGCCCGAGCCCGGACCTCCGGTACCGCAGCACCGGGCCGGGGGGAGTACTCATGAGCCTTGGCGACCTCTGGGCGATCATGTGCAGGCGCTGGTACTTCATGGTGCCCCTCACCGTGCTCAGTCTGCTCACGGGCGGATACCTGTACCGGACCATCCCGGTGTCCTACCAGTCGCAGAGCTCCGTCACCCTGCTCGACTCCACGGCGGTCTCCGATCTGGCGCCGACCTTCGGCAACCCCATCTCGAACGCGGGCGGTTCACTGGTCGTCACGGCCGACGTGCTGATCAGGGCGCTCCAGTCGAGCGACTCGGCCAAGGAGCTGCACTCCCGGGGCGTCACGGACCGGTACACGGCCGGCTTCGCCCCGGAGGCCGACAGCCCGCTGCTCACCCTGAGCGTCACCGGCACCGACCGGGCGAAGGTGCTGCGGGAGACCACCACCCTCACCAGGTTCACCGCGGAGCAGCTCAAGGCCCTGCAGGCTGCCTCGAAGGTACCGGCGGACTACTTCGTACAGGCCACGCCAGTGGTTCTCCCGCAGACGCCGGTCTCGGAGTCGAAGGCCCGCTACCAGAACATCGCGGCCGTCCTCATCGTCGGGATGGTCAGCGCGTTCCTGCTGTCCATCCTCGCCGAGGGCGTCGCCGTGGTCCGCCGCCGGGGCCGTGCCCAGGCCGGCTACCTTCCCCGTCGCCATCGCGCCAAGCCCCCCGAGCGCGCCCCCAGAGGCCTGCTGACCCGGCGCCTGGACGCCACGACGATCCTCACCGGCTATCTGGTGCTGGCCTTCTTCGTCCCGTCGAACCTGACCCTGCCCGCGCTGGGCGGCGTCGGCACCCCGGCGAACGTCTTCGCCCTGCTGGGACTTCTCTGGTACCTCGCGACCTGGCTCGGCGGCCGCATCCGCCCGGCCGAGGGCACCAGGCTGCCGCGCATCACGATGTGCGTGCTCGCCGTGGCGGTACTCCTGTCGTACGTCGCGGACGCGACCCGCGACAGCACGCACGAGGAGATCCTCGGGGCCGACCGGGGCCTGATCGGGCTCGGGGTCTGGGTGGCCCTGGTGGTGCTGGCGTCGGCGGGCATCCAGGAGCGCAGCCGCCTGGAGACGCTGATGCGCAGGCTCGTCGTCCTGGGCACGGTGGTCGCCCTGATCGGCTACTACGACTTCTTCGCCGCGACCAACGTCGCCGACTCCATCCACATCCCCGGCCTCCAGTCGAGCACCGCCGGCATCAGCGCCATGGACCGCGGCTCGTTCACCCGGCCCCGCTCCACCACCTCCCACCCGCTGGAGTTCGGCGGGATGCTCGCCATCCTGGTCCCGTTCGCCGTCCACCAGGCGTTCGATCCGGTACGCCGTCACGCCGGCGCCCTGCGCCGCGGGGCCCCGGTGGCGATCATGGCGGGCGCGTTGCCGCTGACGGTGTCCAGGACGTCCATCATCGGCGCCTTCATCGTGATCCTGGTGATGGTGCCCCGCTGGCAGCCGCAGCGCCGCTGGGCCGCGATCGGGATCATCCTGGGGTCGGTGGCCGGCTTCAAGGTGATCATCCCCGGGCTGATCGGAACCATCACCAACCTGTTCGCCACCTTCCTGGCCGGCTCCGACAGCAGCACCCAGGCGCGCACCGTGAAGTACAGCGCGATCGTCCCCTACCTGGAGGAACGCCCCTGGTTCGGCCGGGGCTTCGGGACCTTCACCCCCGACCTGTACTTCTTCACGGACAACCAGTACATGCTGACCGCCGCCGAGATGGGCATCGTGGGCCTCGTCGCCCTGCTCGCCCTGTTCGTCACCGGGATCCACACCGGCGGCGCCATCCGCCGTCTCGCCCGCACGGACTCGGACCGGGAGCTGGGCCAGGCGTTCCTCGCCTCGGCACTGGTCGCCCTGGTCATCAGCGCCACCTTCGACGCGCTCAGCTTCCCCATGTACGCCGGAATGTTCTTCCTGACCCTGGGCGCGGGCGGCAGCTACCTGGGCTTCATCCGCAGAGAGGCGGCAGCGGCGGCGGTCGCCACCGAGGCGCCGGCCCCCGAAGACCGCAAGGCACCCGAAGCCAAGCTCCCCCAACTCGTGGAGTCCCGATGAGCCCCGTCGCCGTCATCGTCGTCACCTGGAACAGCGCCGCCGTACTCCCGGGCTTCCTGGCCGCACTCCCCGAGGGCATGGCAGGCCTGGACTGGCGGCTCGTCGTGGCGGACAACGCCTCCTCCGACGACACAGTGGAAGTACTCCGACAACTGGCCCCGGACGCCACGGTCGTCCAGACAGGCCGCAACGCCGGTTACGCGGCCGGGGTGAACGCGGCGCTGGGCGCGGCCGGCGAACACGGAACCGCCCTCATCTGCAACCCCGACATCCGCATGCGCGAGGGCTGCGCCAAACGCCTCGTCGACAGCCTCGGCGACGGCGTCGGAATCGCCGTACCCCTCCTGTACGAAGAGGGCAAGGACACGCCCCACCACTCACTGCGCCGCGAGTCGAGCGTGCTCCGGGCGCTGGGCGAGGCGGTGATCGGCAACACCAGGGCCGGCCGGTTCCCGGCCTTGAGCGAGCTGATCACCGACCCCACCGCATACCAGCGCCCCACGCGCGCGGACTGGGCGACGGGCGCGCTCATGGCGATATCGGGGGACTGCCTGACCACATGCGGTCCCTGGGACGAGTCCTTCTTCCTCTACTCGGAGGAGACCGAGTACTGCCTGCGCGCCCGCGACCACGGCTACGCCACCCAACTGGAGCCGACAGCCAAGGCCATACACCTGGGAGGCGACTCCCAGGTGTCCCCCCGCCTCTGGACCCTCCTCACCCTCAACAGAGTCCGCCTGTACAGCAAACGCCACGGCCCCGTCGCAACGACCGCGTTCCGCACGGCCGTCCTCCTCAGAGAAGCCTCACGAGCGGCGCTGGGCCGCCCGGCGGCCCGAGCGGCGGCAGCGACCTTGGCAAGACCGGGCGCCCTACGCAAAACACCGGGCCCGTGACGAGCCCTTAAGGGGCGCGGGGAACTGCGCGACCAGCCACAACGGCGCGAAAGCCGACCGACAACACCGCGCGGCACCCCCTTAGTCGGCACTCCGAGCCCGACACACCATCGCCACGAAATCGTGCCCCACATCAGCAAGCACCGAGTCCTCCGCAGCAAAGCACTTCTCCAGCAGCGCCAACGTATGAGGCTCCTGGTCAAGAAAGTTGTGCGCGATCCCAGAGAACGCGATATGCAACACCGTCCCCCCGTACGGCCGTTCCTCGACGACATCGAAATGCCGCCGCAACCCAGGCAACAGCGCCGCCGCATCAACCGCCTCGGACGGATCGTCCAGCACCATGGACAGCCTGCTGGGCCGAACGACACGCCGCTTGATCCGCCCGTCGGGCAACCGCCGCCGCTCCTCGGGCAACTGCGCCAACAACTCGTTCGCCGCAGCCAGTTGCCCATCGGTCCACTGGAACCGCGTAGGCCCGACGAACTCGTCGACGACGAACGTCCCACCGGGCGAGAGCAGCCCCGACAGTCGGGGCAACGTCTCGTCGAGGTTGTCGAAATGGTGCAGCGACTGCAACCCCAGCAGCACATCGAAGCGCTCGCCGTCGGCAGCCATCTGATTCACGTCGGTGACCCGGAACCGCAGCACATCGCTGAGGCCGTTCTCGGCGGCGGCCCGCGTCGCGAAGTCGATCCGCTGCTGCGCCACATCCACGCCCTCCAGCAGACCGAACGCACCGGTCCTCGCCCAGAGCAGCTCGTTCCCGCCGGTACCGCACCCCAGCGACAGACCACGCAGATCGGTGCGCGGCGCGAAATGCTTGGCGGCCACGTACTCGGGAAAGGAGGTGTCCGCGTCGCCGGTCATCAGCAGGTTCCAGCGCTTCACGACCGCCGGTATCGCCCACCACTCGGTCAGCGACGGGTCCACCTGGGACCAGTGCTGCACCACCCGCGCACCGCCGCGCACCCGCAACTTGGCCAGTACCGGGTCGAGTTCGAGCCGTCGTACCTTGCGCAACAGGCGGTCCGCGTCGTGTCTGTTGATGAGGTTGTTCAGCATGCTGGCTCCGTTCTTACGGCTATGAGCGACTTCGGGGCGCCGAGCACCCGCTCGCTGAGAAGGGCCGATCCGGGGAACAGGTAGCGCATTTCCGTGCGGGTGAGCAGTTCGATGTTGATCACCGCGTCCATCGCCGACTCGGGGCTGTCGGGACGGCTGTGGACCAGCGGCCAACGCCGTACGAGACGTGCCCTGGCGGCCAGCGGCAGGAACTGGAAGCCGGGCGCCACGAAGTGCGGCTCGACGGGGAAGTAGCGGTACGGCGTCTGGATCCAGTGCAGCGGGGCCAGTTGCTCTACGGCGGCGACGAAGAGCCGCCGCTGACTGTGCCCACCCACGTGCTCGATGGTCGAGTTGGAGAACACCAGGTCGTACCCGCCCTTGGCGCTCAGCTCGGCGGCGACCTCCGTGTCGGTGACGTCGGCGACCTCAGCGGTGATCCAGTCGGGCAGTTCGGCGGGATGCTCTTCGAGGTTGATCAGGTGGACGTGCTTGGCGCGCACCGGTGCGCGCAGCCACATCTCGGCCGTGCCGCCCAGATCCACGACGCTCATGTTCTCGATGCCGGGGAAGCAGCGCCGGAACCGCTCCCAGCGGGCGAGGCGCATGCGTTCACCCAGTGAGCCGGGCGCGTCGACGAACTTGTTCCTGAGGGCGCGGGATCGGGTCACGGGATCAACCACCTGTGGTCGGAGCGGAAGCGGAAAGGGAGCGGGTCGGCCTCAACTGGGCTGTCGCCATTGGGTGTAGAAGCTGGCCGGGTTCATCAGGTACCGGACGGTGGGATACGGCAGATGCTGCACCCGGTACCGACGGCCGTACCGGCGGATCAGCTCCCAGTCCTCGCGGGGGAGCACCTCCGGTGTCCGGCGCAGCCGGCTGAAGTGCAGGGAGCGATTGCGGCGGGCGACAAAGGCGTTGGTGTCCAGGAAGGCCTCGCGGGCGGCGCGGCGCCGGTCGTAGGGCACCGACAGGACGTCCTCCTCGCTGCCGTCGGGCAGCACGCGGCGCAGCGCCGAGTAGACGCCGTCGGGCCCGCCGGGGGCGTCCAGGACAGCCAACGTACGTTCCAGATGGTCGGGTTCCCACAGATTGTCGTCGTCCAGGAACGCCACGTACCGAGAGCGGGTGAGCCGGATGCCCACGTTGCGCACGACGCCCGCCACGCCGGTGTTCTCTGCCAGCGAGACGGCGAACAGCCGTGGGTCGTCCGGGAGTTCGGGCAGTCCGGCGCCGTCGTCGACGACGATCACGACCTGGTCGCGGACGGTCTGGTCCAGGGCCGAGCGCACCGCCGCACGCAGCGCCTCAGGACGTCGGTGGGTGGCGATCACCGTGGCGACCAGCGCCGAGGGCGGCGACGACACGAGGAGGGCCAGCCGTCGGGTCTCGGCGTCCTCGAAGCGGCGCAGCCGCACCGCGCTCGGGGCCAGCAGAACCTTGTTCCTGGTCTCGAAGAGCACCAGCCAGCCGAACAACGCCTTCAGCAGCGTCCAGGGCGCCCGCGCGACCCGGCGCGTCACGACGCCGACACCGACGCCGCTCACGAGGCCGGCTCCGGCGTGACCAGACGGCCGTTGGACATCCGGTTGTTCCGCCACACGTTTCCGGCGCCCCCTTCGTTCCAGTGGGCGACCACGCCGTATCCACCGGAGGCGGGGTGGTACTCCGTGGAGAAGATGTTGTCGGTGACCCTGATCCCGGTCGCGCCGGTGCTGCCGCCGTACAGGGCGTACGCGCCCCCGGCGATCCAGTTGTCGTCCACCGTGACGTTGCGGACCACCCCGGTGTCCGCGAACAGGCCGATGCTGCCCGAGGCACCCTGCTTGAGGCTGGTCGGGTTGAGCAGGGTGTTGTGGCGGATGATCAGATGTCCGGTGTTGCCGCCGCCGCTGATCACCGTGTTGGTGTGCTGCCACTCGCCGCCCAGGTTGATGAACGGTTCGATGTCGTGCACGTAGTTGTCGTGCAGGTTTCCCTGCCCCATGGACAGGGCGTCGCCGAACACCGAGACGTCGCACCAGCCGACCTCGATGGAGCTGCCGCCCATGTTCGACACCGCGTAGTCCACACCGCCGTTGTCGGGACCCTTGCCGGGCACGGCCGTGATCTCCGAGTGCAGGACCTTCAGACCGCTGAATCCGGGGCGCAGGTTGATGCCCCACCAGTTGTCCGAGGTGATCTTGGTGTCGATGACGGTGACGTTGTTCGCGTAGATGTCGAGCGAGCCGGTGATGTCCTGGCCCCGGATGACGAGCCCGTCGGTACGGATGGCCCAGTACCCGGCCTTGTGGGGCTTGAGGGCAGTGGTTCGTGGGCCGGTGGTGTCGGCGTCGGGGAAGCCGCAGTCGCCGGGAGACGCGCAGTTGGTCCTGGCCGCCGGTGCGCCGGACGCACCGCCGGTGCCCGCCGTCGCGGTGGGCTTGGCAGTCGGGGTGGGCTTCTTCGTCGGGGACGGCGAGGCGGTGGGGCGGTCCGTCGCCTCGCTGGTCGCCGTCGACGGGCTTGCTGTCGTCGGCGGGCCGGTGCTCGGTGACGCCGGGGGCCCGCTCGTACGGCAGGTCGGCGCGTCGTCCGGGCAGTCCGCCGACGCGGACTCGTCCGACGAGCCCGAGCAGGCCACGCCCAGGACCGCCAGCAGGGCCGCGAGCAGCAGTCCGGCGAGCGAGTTCCGGCTGATGCGCAGTGACATCAGGTTCACCTCAAGTCCTGTTGGGTGGGCCGAACAGGTGCGGCGGACCCGGGCGGGCCGCCGTGGGGCCGGTCCCCGCGCCCGACACCGCGCAGGAAGTCACGGCTGGGCAGGACGCACAGCGCGTAGCCGGCCAGGGCGAGGGTGGTGATGGCGAGGAGAGCCAAGGTGCCGTCCCCGAACAGTTGCTTGAGGCCGACGATGATCACGGCCATCACGGCCCCGCCGAGGAAGGGCCACGCACAGGCCCGCGCGATCCTGCCGACCCCGATGCCGCCCCGCCTGAGGGCGAACAGGAACACGGGCACCACCAGACCGCCCGCGACCAGGACATGGGCCTGCGACGCCCCGACGATGCCGTTCATCCGGGCGCCGACGAGAAGCACCGGGATCAGCGCGACCAGCCACAGGCCCTGCACCAGGAAGAGCGACCGCCGCTGTCCGATCGCGACCAGACAGTCGTACGCGAGTTCGCTGCCGATCCGGATCAGGCCCAGGGCCATCAGCCAGGGCAGGGCCGCGGCGGCGGGCGCCCAGTCACTCCCGTAGATCAGCTGGACGGCTGGACCCGCGAGGCCGGCCAGCAGGACGCATGCCGGGACGGTGGCCGTGATCACCACGCCCAGGGCACGGCTGAAGCCCTGGGCGAGCGCCTGTGGTGACTCGGCCAGCCGGGAGAAGCCGGCGAAGGAGACCCGGCGGGCTGCCTCGGAGATGATCCGCACGGGCCAGCCGGAGATGTTGAAGGCGAGGACGTAGAAACCCAGGGCGACATTGCCCAGGGTCGCGCCCACCACCATCGTGTCGACGTTGACCACCGCGAGGGCCAGCATGCTCGCCCCCGCCAGCGGAAGCCCGAACCGGAGCAGCGCCCGGGCCTGTTCGGGGTTCCAGCCGAACTTCAGGGTGCCCGGCGCCGCCAGCGCGCAGCCGATCAGTGTCACGACGTTGCCCGCCACGGCACCCACGGCGAAGCTCATCGCGCCCCAGCCCTCGAAGGCCAGCAGCAGCGTCACCGACGTACTGAGCAGGAAGTTGAGCCCGTCGATGATCATCCGCTTGCCCTGCGCGAACTCCCGGGTGAGGAAGTTGGCGGGCACCTGCGCTATCCCGTCGATCACCACGCACAGGCACATCACCCGCAGTACGCCCGTGGCGTCGGGTGAGCCGAGCAGGCTCGCGACCGTCGGTGCCGCCGCGAACAGCGCCACGTACAGCAGACCGCTGGAAAGGACGCTGAGGGTCAGCACGGTCGGCGCGAACCGGCGTGCGTCGCCCTCCCAGCGCACGATGGCCAGGCCCACGCCCAGCTCGTTGGCGGACAGCAGGACCAGCAGCACGGTCTGCGCGATGCCGTACACGCCCCACTCCGCGGGGCCCAGGGCGAAGCGCGCCAGCACGATGCCGGTCGCGAAGTTGCCCAGGCGCATGACAACGGTGTTGATCAGGCTCCAGCGGGCCGCCGAACGGACCTTCCCGCCGAGGGAGACGGCGGCCGCGGGAGCGGGGGTGTCGCCCGGCTCAGCGGTCCCGCTGTCCGGTGTGCGAACGCTGTCCACTGGTCGGCTCCTCGTCGAGCGGCTCGGCGGCGGGTGCCACGGCCGTGGCGGACCGCCCGGCCTTCGGCTCCCCGGCAGACCTGGTCCCGGCGGACCGCGCCCAGGCGGGCGGTGTGCGCAGAGCGATCGTCTGTTCCGCGATCGACTCCTCGGACGCCGACCGGGTGGTGGCGACGGGGGCGTCGGTCGAATCGGTTGAATCGGCTGAACTGGCTGTATCGGTCGTGGACTCGGGGGCCTCGTCCGGCTCCGCGGGCTCTTCCGGTCGTGCCGACGGACGCGACCGGCGGCGCGCCTCCACATAGAAGACGGCGGTCAGGCTCAGCACCAGACCCAGGCCACCAGCCATGATCATGTACTGGAGTCGGGTCTTGGTCTGTGCCACCGGCGGCTGCGGGGCCACGATCGTCGTCAGCCGGATCATGGCCTGCGGGGCGACCGACTGCTGCTCCTGGAACTGTTCCAGCCGGTCCTTCGCGTACTCGGTCAGGATGCGGTCCGAGGCCAGGACGGTGGTCCTGTCGGTGCCGGTGACGGTGAGCCACATCAGCGGCCCCTGGGCGTTGTCGGCGAGCTTGGCCTCGAACGTACCGGTGGCACCACGGGACTTGAGCTCCCGGACGGAGACATCGGAGTTGAGATTGCGGGCCAGGCTGTCGGCCATGCCGGTGAGCGAGGTCTGGGTGCTGAGGAAGGGGTTGCCGTCGTAGGCGCGGGTGGCCTTCTCGGAGTTGAGAAGGACCACCGTGCTCTGCGACTGGTAGGTGACCGGGACCAACAGCACCACGGCGGCGATCAGACCGCCGGTCAGCAGCAGTCCGGGCAGCAGGACGTACCAGCGCCTGCGCATGACCCGGAAGATCTCAGCGAGATCCATGATGGTCCCCCCTTGCGACCAAACGTTCTGTGATCAAACGTTCGACGAGCGTGTATTTCAAGCGGATCATATGGGGAACGTTCGATCCTCGGGTCTCGGCTGGTCGGTCGGTCTCGGCCGGGTGCTCGCCGTGCCCCCCGCCAGCAGCACATCGGCGATACGGTCGCTCGCCCGGCCGTCCCACAGCTCGGGCCGACGCGGCGCGGGCGGATCGTCCAGCACCCGGTTCACGGTGGACACGATCCGCTCCGGATCCCGGCCGGCCAGCACGTTGGTGCCCTGCTCGACGGTGATCGGCCGCTCGGTGTTGTCCCGCAGCGTTACGCACGGCACCCCGAGCGCGGTGGTCTCCTCCTGGATGCCGCCGGAGTCGGTCAGCACGACCCTGGCGGAGTCCTGGAGGGCGATGAAGTCCAGGTATCCGGCGGGCGGTACGAGCCGGATACCGCCGGGGACACCGATCTCGGCCAGCTTGCCCGCAGCGCGCGGATGCACGGGCAGGACGAGCGGGAGGCGGCCGGCGATCTCGCCCAGGGCCTTCAGCAGCCCGGAGAGGACCTCGGGGTCGTCCACATTGGCGGGCCGGTGCAGGGTGACCAGGCCGTACTCACCCTTGGTCAGGCCGTGTTCGTCCAAGACGTCCGAGGCCCTGGCCCGCTCCAGGTTGGTCAGCAGCGTGTCGATCATGACGTTGCCGACCAGGTGGATCTGGTCCTCCCGGTAGCCCTCGGCGCGCAGGTTCTCCGCGGCGTCGGGCGAGGGGGCCAGCAGATAGTCGCTGACCCGGTCGGTGGCGACGCGGTTGACCTCCTCCGGCATGCCCCAGTCACGGCTGCGCAGCCCGGCCTCGACATGGGCCAGCAGCGGCCCCGCCTTGGCGGTGACCAGGGCGCAGGCCAGCGTGGAGTTGATGTCGCCGACCACGACGACGATGTCCGGGGCCACCTCGCCGAGCAGCGGCTCGAACGCGGTCATCACGCGTCCGGTCTGCTCGGCGTGGGAGCCGGAACCGACGCCGAGGAAGCGGTCGGGCGGACGGATGCCGAGGTCGGCGAAGAACACGTCGTTCATGGCCGGGTCGTAGTGCTGACCGGTGTGGACGAGGACCACCTCGGCGCCCCGGCTCTCCAGGGCGTCCATCACCGGCTTGATCTTCATGTAGTTGGGGCGGGCCCCGGCGACGCAGACGACTCGCATGGGTCAGAGCACCTCGACAGTGGAGCCCGACGACAGCCGGCGACGGCAGTCGAGGACGAAGGGGGCGTGTTCGGCGACGAGTTCGTAGTCGAAGCTGTCGTGGTCGGTGAGCAGGACCACCACATCGGCGGCGGCCAGCTCCTCCGGTACCGGTTCGACCCGTACCAACCGGGTGTCCACAGGCAGGCTCTCGACGACGTGCGGGTCGGCCGCCCTGACCTGGGCGCCCATGTCGAGCAGGAGTTGGGCGATGCGCAGGGCGGGCGACTCGCGGGCGTCACCGGTGTTCTTCTTGTACGCCAGACCGAGCAGCAGGATGCGCGAGCCGTTCACGGATCTGCGTCTCTCGTTGAAGAGGTCGCTGATGCGTCTCGCCACGTACTCGGGCATGTGGTTGTTGATGTCGTTGGCCAGCTCCACGAACCGGAAGCTCTGGCCGAGTTCACGCTGCACCCGCCAGGAAAGATAGGAGGGGTCGATCGGCAGGCAGTGGCCGCCGACACCCGGTCCCGGCGTGAACCTCATGAAGCCGAAGGGCTTGGTGGAGGCGGCGTCGATGGCCTGCCAGACGTCGATGTCCAGGTGGTGGGCGAACATCGCGATCTCGTTGACCAGCGCGATGTTCACATGGCGGAAGGTGTTCTCCAGCAGCTTGGCCAGCTCGGCCTCCTTCGGCGAACCCACCGGCACGGTGGTGTCGACGAGTTCGGCGTAGAAGTCCTGAACGGCCTTGAGAGACGCCTCGTTGACGCCGGAGACGACCTTCGGGGTCTCCTTGAAACCCCAGACGGCGTTTCCGGGGTCGATCCGCTCCGGGCTGTACCCGAGGTGGAAGTCGGTGCCCGCGGTCAGACCCGAGCCGTCCTCCAGGATCGGGGCGAACAGCTCCTGGGTGGTGCCGGGATACGTGGTCGACTCCAGGACGACCGTGGCTCCCGGGCGCAGATAGCGGGCGAGGGTGGCCCCCGACTCCTTGATGTACCGGAGGTCGGGAGTGCCCTCGTGCAGCGGGGTCGGCACGGTCACCACGGCGATGTCGAAACCGCCGCAGTCACGTGCCGACTCGCTCGGGCGGTACGAGCCCGCGTCCAGTGCCGCCCGGATCCGCTCGGAGGAGACGTCCTCGACGAAGGACTCACCGGCGGCGAGGCTCTTGACCCGCCGGGAGTCGACGTCGTACCCGATCACCTCGTGTCCGACCTCGGCGGCGCGGACGGCCAGCGGCAGGCCGACGTATCCCTGTCCAACCACGACGACGCGCATCAGTTGCTCCTGTTCGCGGAAGCGGGCGACGGGGTGAGCCGGATCAGCTCCCGCGCCGTCATGAGGACGAAGGCCGCGTTGGTGGTGAGGTAGCGGCGGCCGAGGCGACGCGGTTCCTGGAGCGCGCGGTAGAGCCACTCGACGCCCCACCGCTGCCAGGACTCGGGGGCCCGCTTGGTGATCCCGGCGAGGATGTCGAAGGAGCCGCCGACCCCGTGCACGACGCGGGCGCCGGTGCGGGCGCCGTACGCGGCCGTGAAGATCTCCTTCTTCGGCGAGGTCATGCCAAGGAAGAGCATCTGGGCGCCGCTGTCCGCGATATCGCCCGCGATGACCTCCTGCTGGGAGTCGTCGAAGTAGCCGTTGCGGCTGCCCGCCACCTTCAGCCCGGGGAAGCGGTCGGCCACCCGGCGCAGCATCTCCTCCAGCACCTCCTCCTTGGCGCCGAGGAAGTACACCGACATGCCCGCCGACTCCGCCTCGGCCAGCAGCCGCAGGAACAGGTCGATACCGGCCACCCGTTCCGGCAGCGGGGCGCGCAGGATCCGGCTCGCCCAGACCACGGCCTGTCCGTCGGCGAGCACGAGGTCACAGCCGGACACGGCGTCCGCGAGGCGCGGGTCCCGCCGCATGTTCACCAGCTTGGCGGCGTTGACGACGCCGATCTCCAACTGCCTGTCGTCCCGCACGGCTTGGAGGCAGTGCTCGACGGTCTCGTCCATGGTCAGCGGGTCCAGCTCGACCCCGAACAGAGTCTGGCGCTCGCTCATATCCGTCCCCCCTGCCAGGCGTGGAGCATCCAACCGAACTCGTACGGGCGGCATTCGCGGTCCACGGAGAGGGGGCGGTACACCCGGTCCAGGGACTTCAGCCGGAGGTTCGGAGCGACTCGGGTGCCGAGTCCCCGGGCGGCGCGTACGGCCTTCTTCGGGTCGCCCCGGTAGACCTTGCGCCAGGTGACGCCGAGTTCGTCGTGGATCATCGACTCCTCGTGGCCGGCGGCCAGTTCGGGTACGTCGGTCATCCAGCGCAGGCCCTTGCGGATCGCCGCGCCGAAGTCGCTGCCACCCGCGTCGGTCAGGTCGAACAGGGCGGTCGGCGCCATCGCGTGCTGGTGGACGCTGTAGACCGGGTAGCCCTCCACGACACCGCCGGTGCGCGCGTCGTAGTGCCACCACCACTGCCCGCCGTCGCCCTGCAGTTCGCAGATGCGCGCCGCGCAGGCCTCGGACGCGGCCAGCGCCTCGGGGTCGCCGCCCTGTTCGTCGCTGGCGTGGGCGCGGGCCAGGGCCTGGAGCGGGTACGTCTGGTCGGCGAAGCAGCTCACATGCGCCCGGTACCAGGGCACCAGACCGGGCCCGGTGGCATGCGGGAACAGCGGGCTGTCGCCGATCCGGGCCTTCAGCAGCCGGTCCCGAGCTGCGGTGAAACGTCTCTCCACGTCGACCGTGCTGCGAGCCGCCGCGAGGGCCGACAGCACCCAGGCCGCCTCCACCGTGTACTGCGGCCGGCCCTCCTCGTCCAGGGCGTCGACCCGGGCGAGGGCGTCGGAGAGTTTGGGGTGCTCGGTGTCGGCGGCGGCCCAGGCGATGAGCGCCGCGTCACCGAGGTTGGTCACCGCGGGCAGCGACTCGACGAGCAGACCCGTGAACTCCTGGGCCGTGTGCCCGCCGAGCACCGCGCGCTGACGGTCCTCGGGGAGAAAGTGGGCGCCCAGCACGGTGATGGCCGCGTACCGGGTGCTGATCCCGCGCCGCTCCAACGTCCAGGAGCCGTCCGGGATTTGCCGTCCGGACATGGTGAAGACGAAGGCTTCGCCCCCGGGAAGCAGCATCGACGGGAGCCCCGACTCGGCGACGGCAAGGAGCCGTTGGGCGAGCGGAAGCAGCGGCGGCTCGTCACGACCGAGCGCCGCCAGACGTGTTGTGGTCATCGTTTGGGCACACCAACCCCCCTGTGGGTCCTCTGCTTTTGAACAGCCTGGTGATCGCCGCGGCGCCAAGGGCCGCACGGCGGAAGGCAGACAACAGACATCACGCGTCGGAGCGGTCCCAGCTCCTCGCTTCAGGCACAGCTGTCCCTACCCGGTAACCCCCCCTGGGCACTGGTTTCGTGTGCTCATTGTGCTAGGTCTGCATAGTTCGCACACATGTTATGCCTGAGGATGTTCGAAGATTTGCGTTTTGTGGGAAACATGGGAAACAGGCGTCATGCGCGCTCGACGAGTTGGTCGTCCTTCTCGTCGAACAGCCCACCCGTCTCGGGGCACTCCCACACGCCCGGCTCGCCCTCCCGTTGCATCAGTCGTACGCCGGCCCGGCCGACCCAGCCGATCCGGCGCGCCGGAACACCGGCCACGAGCGCGAAGTCCGGCACGTCCTTGGTCACCACGGCACCCGCCGCGACCAGCGCCCATCGGCCGACACGCACCGGCGCCACACACACCGAACGGGCTCCGAGCGACGCTCCCTCGGCGACCACCACCGCCACGGCCGTCCAGTCGTCGCCGCGCTTCAACTTGCCCTGGGGGTCGACCGATCGGGGAAAGTAGTCGTTGGTGAGGACCGCCGCCGGACCGACGAACACCCCGTCCTCCAGCACCGCGGGTTCGTACACGAGTGCATAGTTCTGAAGCTTCACGTTGTCGCCGATCCGCACTCCCGGGCCGACATACGCCCCCCGGCCCACGATGCATCCGGTGCCCAGCCGGGCGTCCTCCCGGATCTGGGCCAGATCCCAGACCGTCGTTCCGTCGCCGACCGTGGCCGCCTCGTCGACCTGAGCGGTCGGCTGGACTCTGAAGCTCACGTGGTTGAACCCTTCTGTTCGTCGAGGCTCGGCGAAGTTCGGCGAAGCTCGTCGACATTCGTGGAGTCTCGTGGAGACGACAAAGGTGCGTTCATGAGATCACCATATGTATGTCGAACTCGGGTGCGGGAGGGCTCAAACGTGAACGTTTGCTGCCTGTCAGTTGGCGACGGTGATCAGCACTCGGCCGCGTCCGCCCGCGTCGACCCGTTCGTGGGCCTTGGCGATGTCGGTGAGCGGGTAGCGGTCGCCGATGTCGACGGTGAGGGCGCCGACCGCTGCCGCCGCCGTGAGGTCACGGGCGGCCTGCCGTCTGGCGTCGGCGGGGAAGTCGTCGCTGCCGAGCAGGCGCAGGGTGATGTTGTTGAACAGCAGGGGCCAGAAGGGGAGTTCGGTGCGGTCGGCGTGGGTGCCGTAGGCGGCGATGACGGCGTCGGGTGCGGTGACGGCGTTGTCGAGGTCGGCGTTGGCGGACAGGGACGCCTCGACGACGCGGTGCACGCCGCCGGGCGCGTGGGAGCGGATGTCCACGGCCGGGTCGGCGGTGTCCAGGGCGACGGCGTGGGAGGCGACCGCCGGGTCCACGTGGTCCAGGTCGCTCTTGTGGCGGACGGTGCCGATGACAGTGGCCCCGCCCCAGCCGGCGAGTTGGGCGGCGAGGGAACCGACACCGCCGAGCACCCCGTGCACGAGGACGAGCCGCCCGTCGACCGGGCCGTCGGCGAACACCGCGCGGTGGGCGGTGATTCCGGGGATGCCGAGGCTCGCGCCGAGTTCGTCGCCGAGGTGGTCGGGGAGTCGGACGGCCTGCTGATCGGGTACGACGGTGTACTGGGCGGCGGTGCCGAACGCGCGGTAGGACTGGGCGCCGTACACCCAGACCCGCTGGCCCACCCGGCGGGCGTCGACGCCGTCACCGACCCGGTCGACGACCCCGGCGGCGTCGCTGTGCGGGATCACGCGCGGGTAGGGCATCGAGGAGCCGAGCCAGCCGCGCCGCTTCTTGGTGTCGCCGGGGTTGACGCCGGAGACGGTCACGCGGACGCGGACCTCGCCGGGGCCGGGCTCGGGGTCGGGAAGCTCGCCGACGCGCAGGACGTCGGCGGCGGGGCCTTGTTCGTCGTACCAGGAAGCGAGCATGGACGTACCTTCGGAGTACTACGGTCGCACTACTTCACGGAATGCACACAGAAACACATCGGATCTTTAAGTTTCAAGCGCTACGCTCGGGGCAGTCGAGTGGCCGCCGGAGTCCACCCACCGCGCGGTACTCGCTCCCCCCACCAGGCACAGGAGACTCGGCGTGCGTGACGGCGACGTAGTGGTGATCGGCGGCGGCTATGCCGGCGTACGGCTGGCGAGACGGTTGGACGAGACGGCGCGGGTCACTCTGGTGGACCGCAAGGAGGTCTTCTTCCATCGTATTGCCTCCCTGCGCGCAGGCGTGCACCCGGAGTGGACGGTCGCTCCGTTCATTCCGTACGACCGGCTGCTGCGCCACGGCCGTGTCGTCGTGGGCAAGGCCGTCCGGGTCGAGACCGCCGAGCGGGAGGTGGTGTTGGGCACGGGCGAGCGCCTCCCGTACGACGTGGTGGTGATCGCCACCGGCGCCGACTATCCCGAGCCGGCCCGCTTCACCGGGACCACCGTCGAGGAGGCGGCCGAGTCGTTCGCCGGGCACCAGCGGCACATCGCCGCCGCCGATCATGTCCTCGTCGTCGGCGGCGGGCCCTCCGGTGTCGAGCTGAGCGCCGAGATACGCCTCGCCCGGCCGGACGCCCGGGTCACCCTCGCCCACTCCGGGTCGGCGCTGCTGCACGCCACGGGCAGCGAACGGGCCGGACGCAAGGCCCGCGCCTGGCTGGAATCGCACGACGTGGAAGTGCTCCTAGACTCGTTCATGTCGCCCGGCAACGACTTCGGCACCTACCGCGACGCACGCGGCCACATCATCGCCGCCGACCGCTCCTTCTGGGCCACGGGCACCACCCCCAACACCTTCTGGCTGCGCATGGCCGGCCACAGCGACTGGCTGAACGCCGCCGGGCATGTGAAGGTCGACCGGACGCTCCGGGTCGAGGGGCGGCCGGACGTGTTCGCGGTCGGGGACGTCAACGACGTCAGCGAACTCAAGATCACCCCCGTCGCGATCGCGCAGGCGGACCTCGCCGTCCACAACATCCGCTCCTACCTTCAGAGTTCGGGCAGGCACCGCCGACAGCCCCGCTTCTACCGGCCGATCCACCGCACCCCGCTGGTCGTGCCGTTCGGCCCCGCCGACGGGGTGACCATGGTGCCCGTGCCCGGCGGCGAGACCGCGGTCCTCGGCGGCCGGACGGCCACCCTGGCCAAGGCCAAGACCCTCATGACGCCCTACATGCGGCGTCAGTTGGGCTACACGGCGGCCTGAGACCAATGTGCCGCACGTGACCAGCGTGACCGGTGGGGCTGCAACTGTGGGTTGCGCCCCCGTTGTTACCCCGCCGTACGGTCTGCGGTAGGGTCCCCAGCGTTTCCAACTACCGGCTGAACGTAGGCCGGTACGGGGAGTGTTGGAGGGCGACGCGACGATGGAATCCCAGTGGGGCGACGGCGGATCCGTGGACCTGGACGGCGCACGGTTGGAGGAGATGTCACCTGAACCGTTGCTGACCAGGGACTACGAGACGCGCCCCTCGCTCGTGTACGAACGGCTGAGGCAGCGGCACGGCCCGGTCGCACCGGTCGACCTGCTGGGCGTGCCCGCCTGGCTGGTCCTGGGCTACCAGGAGTCGCTCCAGGTCCTCCAGGACGACGACGGCTGGCCGAAGGGGCTGGAGAACTGGCGGGCCCGCTCGGAGGGCCGTGTGCCGTCCGACTGGCCGCTCGGACCGTCCCTGGAGGTCAACCATGTGCTGATCCAGGGCGGCCCCGGATACCGGCCGCTGCGGGCTGCGTGGGACATCGCGCTGAAGCCGTTCCAGGATCCCGGCCACCCCCAGGCGAGGCGCCTGAAGCGGGCCGTCACCGCCTACGCCGACGAACTGATCACCCTCATGGGCCAGGGCGGCACAACAGGCCTCGCGGACCTGTCAGCCCAGTTCTCCCGGCCGCTGCCGCTGATGGTGGCCAGCCATCTGCTCGGTATCCCCGGTTCACAGGGCGACGACGCGCTGATGGACATGTGGCGGGTACTGGACGCCGGCCCCGACGCGGAACCCGCCCTGGAACGGCTGCTGGCGACGCTGGCCGAACTGGCGGCGGCGAAACTGGACAGCCCCGGGGACGACTTCCCCTCCTACCTGCTGGCCGCGCACCCCGGACTCTCGATCGACGAACTGGCCCGCGAACTGTTCATGCTGCTGGGCATGACCTCCGACCACGTCGGCATCCTCATATCCAACACGGTGGTCGAGGTCATATCGGGCGAGGGCAGCGTACGGGCCAGCCTCTCCGCCGGGATGGTGAAGGAGACCATGAACCGGGTGGTCATGCGCAAGCCGCCCCTGGTCAACTTCGTGCCCCGCTTCGCCGCGAAGGATACTCCGCTGGGCAACTACACGATCCGGGCGGGCGACCCGGTGTGGGTTTCCGCCGCGGCGGCCCACGCCGACCCGCTCTTCGCGAAGAACGTGTGCCCGAGCACCACGGTCAGCACCCGGGCGCATCTGTCCTGGGGCGCGGGCCCACGCCAGTGCCCGGCGCGCGAACTCGCGTCGACGGTCGCGGCGGTCGGAGTGGACCGGCTCTTCGAACGCTTCACCCACCTGGACCTGGCCCTCCCGGTCGACCAACTCCCGTGGCGCTCCTCCCCGTTCATGCGCGGCCTGCGATCACTGCCGGTGCGGTACGAACTCGCCCCGGTGGCTCCGGAGCGACGCCTGGCCTACGACCAGACAACGCCACCGACGGAGTCGGACCTGCCGGACCCGTCGGCGCGACAGCGGTCGTCGCTGTGGCGGTATCTGACGGGGTTGATCCGCACGGGGCGGTGAGCTGGGGAGCATTTCAGCCCGTGCGGCGCCTTTCAGCCCGTCCGGCGTTTGAGGACGAGGCCGTTCAGGCCGAAAGGGGGGTCTGGGGGCGCAGCCCCCAGGGATGGGACGGGTAGGGGCGGCGGGGGCGAAAAAGGTCTCGAGACCCACCACAACAGGCCGCGCTCAGGCGCCGTACACCGGCGCCGGCGAGGCCACTTCGGTGAGCAACTCACGCACCGCCGAGCCAACCTCGCCGGGCGCCCAGCGCCGATCCCGCACCCGCCGAGGCCCGTGCTGCCAGCCGTCGGCAACGGCGATCGTGCCGCCCTCGGCCTCGAAGACCCGCCCGGAGACGTCGCCCGACTCGGCGGAGGCCAGCCACACCACCAGCGGGGAGACATTCCCGGGGTGAGGTGCGTCGAAGCCGGACTCCGGTGCACGCATCTGCTCGGCGAAGGCCGCGACCGCCTGGGTCATCGGCGTGCGGGCGGAGGGGGCGATGGCATTCACGGTGACGCCGTACCGGCCCAGTTCGGCGGCGGCAATCACGGTGAGCGCCGCGATACCCGCCTTCGCGGCACCGTAGTTGCCCTGGCCGACACTGCCCATCAGCCCGGCACCCGAGGTGGTGTTGACGACCCGGGCGTCGACCGGCCGACCCTGCTTGCTCAACTCCCGCCAGTACGCGGCCGCGTGTCGAAGCGGCGCCGCATGCCCCTTGAGATCGACCTTCAGGACCAGGTCCCAGTCGGCCTCGGTCATGGAGACCAGCATCCGGTCACGGTTGATGCCCGCGTTGTTCACCAGCGCGTGCAGCACCCCGAACTCACCGACGGCCCGCCCGATCAGCGCTTCCGCGTACCCCCAGTCGCTGACGTCCCCCAGGTCGGCGACAGCGGTACCCCCGGCCGCCCCGATCTCCTCGGCCACCACCTTCGCGGCCTCGCCCAGATCATTGACCACGACCCGGGCCCCCTCCGCCGCCAACGCGAGGGCATGCTCCCGCCCCAGCCCCTGCCCCGCTCCGGTGACGACGACGACCCGGTCCCGACAGATCCCGCTCACGTGATTGCCCCTTCGCTGACGATGCCGAGTCCGAGCCGCTCCGCGATGAACTCCCGGTGCTGCACGGGCCCGCCCCAGTCCGCGGCCAGGGCCCAGGCCCGTTTGGCGTACAGGTGGAGGTCGTACTCCGTGGTGTAGCCCATGGCGCCGTGGCACTGGATCGCAGTACGGGCCGTCTTCCGGGCCGCGTCCGAGGCGAGCACCTTTGCCATCGATGTGCGTACGGCGGCCTCCGGATCGGCGGCCGTCTGCGCCCAGCCCGCCGCGAGGACCGCCGGCCGGGCGAAGCGCAGTGCCAGCTCCACATCGGCCAGGGCGTGTTTGACCGCCTGGAACGAGCCGACCGGTACGCCGAACTGGTGGCGCTCCCGGACATGGGCCACGGTCAGTTCGAGCATCCGCTCGCTCAGCCCGATCAACAGCGCGGCCGTGGCCAGCACTCCGTGTCGGTAGGCGACTGCCAGTTCGGCGGGCCCCTCGGCCAGTAACAGCCCACTGCCCGCAAGGGAGTTGACTCGGGCCAGCCGCCGGGAACCGTCCACCGAGTCGACCGGCTCCAACTCCACCTCGTCGCGGGTGTACAGGCGCAGCCCGTCGCCGTCGGGTACGGCGATCAGGTCGGCGCGTGCGGCGAAGGGGACCGGGGCGTCCGGGGTGAGCGACACCGTCAGCAGGGCCGATCCTCTTAGGACAGCCGGGAGTTGGGGGGCGCCCGCTGCGGCGAGCAGAGGGGCGCCGACGGCCACCGTCTCGGCGGCCGGTACCGGCAGACCGCTGCGGCCGAGGGCCTCCATCAGCGGCGGAATCGCGTTCTCGTCGAGCCCGAGGCCGTCGGAACTCCCCGAACTCCCCGAACCCCCAGATCTCCCCGAACCCCCTGAATCACCTGAACCCCCCGACCCCTCGGGGACCAGCGCACCGGTGACACCCACCCCCGCGAGAGTCCGCCACACCGCGTCCACCGCCTCCACGCGGCCCCCCGGCCACCCCGCCCGGATCTGCTCGGCGCCGGCCTGTTTGGCGAGCACCTCACCGGCTGCCTCGGCGAGAGCCGCGTCCCGTTCCGCTACGGCCAAGCGCATCGCGTCCGGTCACCTCCTCGGCAGGCCGAGCAGTCGCTCGGCGACGATGTTGCGCTGGATCTCGTTCGTGCCGGCGTAGATGGGACCCGCCAGGGAGAAAAGGAAGCCTCGGCTCCAGGTGCTGTCCAACTCGGCCTCGGGGCCGAGCAGTTCGGCCGCCGTCTCGTGCAGGGCGATGTCGAGCTGGGACCAGAACAGCTTGTTCAGGCTGGACTCCGCACCGACCGGCCGCCCCTCGACGATCGAGGTGACCTGCTCCAGGGTGAACAGCTCGTACGCCTGGGCCTCGATCCACGCCTGCACCACCCCGTCCCGATGAGCCCCTGGCCCCTTTGTCCGCGCAAGGTCGAGCAGTCGCTCGGCGGTGTGCAGGAACCGGCCGGGGGAGCGCAGCGTCAGCCCGCGCTCGGACCCCGTCGTCGCCATCGCCACCCGCCAGCCCTCCCCGACCCCGCCCAGCACATCGGCGTCAGGCACGAGGACGTCGTCGAGGAAGACCTCCGCGAACCCCTCGTCACCATCGAGGCGTTCGAACCCGCGCACTGTGACACCGGGCGCGTCCAGCCGGACAAGGAAGTACGTCAGCCCTCGATGCCGCTCCGCCTCCGGGTCCGTACGGAACAGACCGAACAGGTGCGTGCAGAAGGCGCCACGGGTCGTCCAGGTCTTCTGGCCGGTCAGCCGCCACCCGCACGCCCCCTCGTCACGGACCGCCCGGCTACGGATCGCGGCGAGGTCGCTCCCCGCACCCGGCTCGGACCAGCCCTGTGCCCAGAGATCCTGCGCGGCGGCCATCCTCGGCAGAATGCGCCGCTGCTGCTCCTCCGTACCGAAGGCGAAGACGGTCGGCGCCAGCAGGAAGATGCCGTTCTGGGTGACCCGGGCGGGCGCCCCGGCCCGGTAGTACTCGTCCTCGAAGACCAGCCACTGCCACAACGACGCGTCCCGCCCGCCGTACGCCTCGGGCCAGGACACCACCGACCAGCGGGCCTCGAACAGCGCCCGCTCCCACTCCAGATGGGCGGCGAACCCCTCACGGGTGTCACCGGACGGGAGCGGGGTCCGCGGCACGTTCGCCGCCAGCCACTCCCGCGCCTCCTGCCGGAACGCCTCTTCCTCCGGGCTCCAGGTGAGATCCATGGCTCAGCCCTCCCCGTCCGGGCGCCCGCCGAAGGTGTCGCGGACCTCGGCGGCGACACCGGAGAGGTTGATCTCGAAGGTGAAGCCCTGTTCGTAGCGGTAGCTGCGTTTGACGTCCCAGAGGTCGATGCCGTTGAAGGCCTCCTTGGCGGCGCGGATCACCGTCGGGTTCTTCCCGGCGATGTCGGCGGCGACCTCCAGGGCGCGGTCCCGGAGGCGGTCGGCCGGTACGACGTCGAACACCGAGCCGAAGGCGTGCAGTTCGGCGGCCGACGCGGTGGCGCAGGTGTACATCATCGCCCTGGCCCGATGCTGCGGGACGAGACGGGAGAGGTGCGTCGCGGCACCCAGTGCGCCCCGGTCCACCTCCGGCAGCCCGAAGTAGGCGTCCTCGGCCGCGACGATCACGTCCGAGTTGCCGACCAGACCGATCCCGCCGCCGAGACAGAAGCCGTGGACCGCCGTGACGACCGGCACCGCACACTCGTAGACCGCGGCGAACGCGGCGAAGCAGCCACGGTTCGCCCCGATGAGGGCGGTGTGGCCGGTGTCTGCCTGCAACTCCTTGACATCCACACCCGCGTTGAAACCGCGGCCCTCGGCGCGCAGCAGCACCGCCCGTACGTCAGGGTCGCGGCCGAGCCGCTCGACCGTCTCCGCCAGCTGGTACCAGCCCGCCACCGGAAGGGCGTTGACCGGCGGGCAGTCGACGACCACCTCGGCGACACCGCGCTCGTCGACGGTGGCCCTGATGAATTCCGTGCCCATGCGCTCTCTCCCGTCCTGGTCACCGTTCGCTTCGTGTTCCGTCGGCCTTGGTCAGGCGGGTGAGGACCGCGTCGGCCTCCGCGACGATGCGTTCGACGAGTTCCACGCAACTGGGCAGGTCGTCGATCACGCCCGCGACCTGGCCGGAGGCCAGGGTGCCGAGGTCCGTGCGGCCGTCGACCATGCTGGCGCGCAGCATCATCGGGGTGTTCGCCGCCATCAGGACCTGGGACCAGCCCAGTTGATGGCCGCGCCGCATCGCCAGTCCCTCGCGGACCAGGTCGGACCACGAGGTCCCGGAGACCTTCCGGAACGCGACGGCGTGCCGCAGCGACCGGACGAGCCGCGCGGGCGCCCGTTCCCGCAGCAGCCGTTCCACCGCCTCGGTGCGCAGTACGCGCTGGGGGATGCCGTCGAGGACCGGGGTGACGACCGTGTCGGTGACGCCCCGCTTCAGATACTCGGCCTTGACCGAGTCCCGTACGGTGCTGTCGCTGGTCAGCAGGAACCGCGTGCCCATGGCGATGCCCACGGCCCCCAGGGCGAGTGCGGACACCAGCCCCCGCCCGTCCCGGAACCCGCCGGCCGCGATGACCGGGATGTCGACGGCGTCCACGACCTGCGGGACCAGGATCGAGGTGGGCACGCCCCCGGTGTGGCCGCCGCCCTCACCGCCCTGCACGACGACCGCGTCCACGCCCCACGCCTGCACCTTCTCCGCATGCCGGCGGGCACCGATGGACGGGATGACCACCAGCCCGGAGTCCTTGAGCTCCCGGATGACGCGTTCGTGTGGCGCGAGCGCGAAAGACGCGATCTTCACGCCCTCGCGCACCAGGAGTTGGCCGCGCTCCAGGACGTCGGGGGAGTCGCCGCGCATGTTGACCCCGAACGGCGCGTTGGTGCGCTCCCGGACGGCCCGGACGGCGTCCCGGGTCTCGTCCAGGGAGAGCGTGGCGCTCGCCAGGATGCCCAACCCGCCGGCCGCCGCCGTGGCCGCCGTCAACTCCGGTCCGGACACATACCCCATGCCGGTCTGCACGATCGGGTACCGGACACCGACCAGATCGCACAGCGCGGTGTGCAGGGCGGGATGGACGGGGGCGATGGGGGCGCTCATGCCGGGACTCCTTCCGCTTCCGAGGGGTTGTCGGTCGACCCAACGTAACCTAACAATTGTTTGCTAGGTAAGGCTGTGGATAACTTGGACGCGCGGGAGGAACAGCCCATGGGCGACAAGTCGATGTCCCTGGAGGACGTCGCCGGAACCGTCGAGTCGGGCATGACGATCGGTATCGGCGGCTGGGGATCGCGGCGCAAACCGATGGCGCTGGTGCGTGAACTCCTGCGCGGCGACGCGCGCGACCTGACCGTCGTCTCCTTCGGCGGCCCGGATGTGGGGCTGCTGTGCGCGGCGGGCCGGGTCCGCAAGCTCGTCTACGGCTTCGTCTCGCTGGACAGCATCGCGCTCGACCCGCACTTCCGCGCCGTACGGGAGCGGGGCGGTGTGGAGACCGCCGAGTACGACGAGGGCATGTTCGTCACCGGTCTGCGGGCCGCCGCGAGCCGGCTGTCCTTCCTGCCCACCCGCGCGGGCCTCGGCTCCGACGTCCTCACGATGAACCCCGACCTCGTGACGATCGCCTCCCCGTACGACGACGAGGAGTACGTCGCGATGAAGGCACTGCGGCTCGACGTGGCCCTGGTGCACGTCAACCGCGCCGACGCGGCGGGCAACGCCCAGTACCTGGGCCCGGACCCGTACTTCGACGACCTGTTCGCGATGGCGGCCGACCGCTGCTACGTCAGCACCGAACGGATCGTGGAGCCGGGCGGCCTGCTCGCCGACGGGCCCGCACAGTCGCTGCTGATCAGCCGTCTCTTCGTCAACGGGGTCGTCGAGACGCCCCGAGGCGCCCACTTCACGTCCTGCGACCCGGACTACGCGCGCGACGAGGCCTTCCAGGCGCACTACGCGTCGGCGGCGCGGGACGCCGACTCCTGGGAGCTGTTCCGCAAGACGTTCCTAGACGGCGACGAACAGGCGTACCAGGACGCCGTGGCCGAGTTCCACGCGAACCGCGACGACGGACGACAGGGGGAGGGGCGATGACGGAGAGCCCTTCGGCCGAGACGGAGACCGCCCAGGCCCGGACAGACATCACCCGTGCCGAAGTGTGCGCCGCGGCCTGCGCCGACGTCTGGTGCGGCGCCGGGGAGATACTCGCGCACACGGCCGGTGTGCTGCCCTCGATCGGTGCTCGCCTCGCGCGGCTGACGACCAGCCCGGACCTGGTCCTGACCGACGGCGAGGCCTACTTCATGAGCGACCCGCCGCCGCTCGGCCGAACGGCCGCCGACGGAGGCGTGGTCGAGGGCTGGGTGCCGTACCGGAAGGTCTTCGACATCGTCGCCAGTGGCCGTCGGCAGAGCATGATGGGCGCCAGCCAGATCGACCGGTACGGGAACCAGAACATCTCCCTCATCGGCGACTGGCGCCGTCCCACGCGCCAACTCATCGGCGTACGCGGCGCTCCCGGGAACACGGCCAACCACCGCACCGACTACTGGGTGGCCAGGCACACCCCGAAGGTGTTCGTCGAGAAGGTCGACGTGGTCTGCGGCGTGGGCAACGACCGCGCGCGCGGGACGGGCGGAAACGGCCTGAGGTTCCACGACCTTGGCGTGGTGATCACGAACCTGGCGGTCCTCGACTACGGGGAGGACGGGCGGCTGCGCGTGCGCTCGCTGCATCCCGGCGTCACCGCGGACGAGGTCCACGCGAACACCGGCTTCGAGATCGACACGAGCGGTGCCACGGAGACCCGGCTGCCCGACGAGACCGAACTGCGGCTCATCCGCGAGGTCGTGGACCCACGCGGCCTGCGCGACCGCGAGGTGAGCCGGAGCACCGGGTCGTAGGACCCGGCACCCCGGCTCGGAACCAGAACTATCGGCCGGTCAGCACGGCGAGTTGGTCTGGGTGAGCAGGCCGAGCCGCCACGGCAGGGTGTTGTAGTCGCCGGTCGCGTTCGGGTCGAGCCCCTGGTACAGGTACTGGAGCTTGCAGCCGGGGATCGTCAGCGTCTGGTCGTACCCCGCGCGGATCATCTCGCCGTGACTGATGTCCCGCGTCCAGGCCCCGGCCGGGAAGGTGACGTTGTTCGCCCGGGCGAACGGGTTGCTCTCGGTCGCCGCCAGCGCCGTCCACGACCCGGCGAGACCGGTGGAGGTCCAGGAGCGGAACCAGCGTTTCCCGTCCGACCCGATCGCCTCGACGAGCAGCAGATACTGGTTGGTGCCCTGCACCTTGTAGACGTTGGCGGCCTCGAACAGGGCGTATCTGTTGGCGTCCTGGGCCGCTATCACCGTGTTGGTGAAACCGTTGGGGAACTGGCCGACGGTCGTCTGTGAGCGGTACAGATGGCCGTTGTCGTCGGAGGAGAACAGATAGCAGTTGGCGCTGTCGCAGATCACCCACATGTCGACCCAGTAGCCGTTGCCGATGTTCTGCTTGATGATGTCCGGCATCGCCGAGTAGAAGTGGCGGGGCGCGCTCCAGCCGTTCGGGTTGCCGATGTCGGAGTTGGTGGAGAAGGAGGCGTTCCCGGTCTGGTAGACGAGGTACCACAGGCCCTGCGGCGCGTAGTAGAACACCTGCGGCGCGGCCCGGTACCCGGTGCCGATCGCGGAGCGGTCCAGATAGTGGTGCGTGGCCGAACCCGCCTGCGACCAGTCCGTGAAGTTCAGATACACCAGGTTGTACCCGGAGGCGCTCGCGGTGCTCGCGAACACGTGGTACCTGCCGTGGAAGTACACCACCGACGGGTCCTTGATCCCGGCGATGTTCGGATGCGTCGAGTCGGACTTCGGAGCGATCAGCGAACTGCTGGAACTCCAGCTGAAGTTGGCGGGCAGCGCAGCCGCCGAGTCGGCCGATCGGGTGCTCGCGGCGGACTTCGCCGCCACCGTGGCCGCGCTGCCGCCCAGCGCGGTCAGTGTCGCCGTGTAGGCCGCCTTCTTGTTCCCGCTGCCGTCGAACAGCAGCGGCTTCTCCCCGCTCCGCCAGGAGTCGGTGTCCCGGATGCCCCACACGGAGATCCCGGTGCAGCGCGACACGTTCAAGCACGCCCGGACGGTGTTCGTGCACGCGGCCGACGGCGCCTGCGCGATGTCGAGTTCGGTGATCTGTACGTCCACACCGAGTGCCGCGAAGCTCGACAGCGTGGTCTGGAAGTTCGACGGCGGGCCGCCGGTGCCGAAGTGCGCCTGGAATCCGACGCAGTCGATGGGCACGCCCCGCGCCTTGAAGTCACGCACCATGCGGTAGACGCCCTGCGTCTTCGCGGCGCTCCAGTTCTCGATGTTGTAGTCGTTGTAGCAGAGCTTGGCCGCCGGGTCGGCCGTCCGGGCGGTGCGGAAGGCCTGTTCGATGAAGCCGTCGCCCAGCAGGTTCTGGAACACCGAGGGGCGGTGAGTGCCGCTACTGCCGTCGGCGAACGCCTCGTTGACCACGTCCCAGGAGTGGATCCTGCCCTTGTAGCGGTTCATCACCGTGGTGATGTGGTTGTTCATCACGGTACGCAGCGTGTTCGCGTCCGTGATCGAGCCGACCCAGCCCGGCAGTTGGGAGTGCCAGACCAGGGTGTGGCCGCGCAGTCGCTGCCCGTTCGACGAGGCGTGGCTCGCGATCCGGTCCGCGGGCGCGAAGTTGAACGAGCCGCGCGAGGGCTCCGTGGTGTCCCACTTCAGCTCGTTCTCGGGTGTGACCATGTTGAACTCACGGTTCAGGATGCCCGTGTAGGTGGCGTCGCCGAGCTTCCCGGCGGCCACTGCGGTCCCGAAGTACCGCCCGGACTGGGCCGCTTGGGCGCCCAGGGTTGAGGCCCGGACGTCCGCCGTGGGCTCGGCTGCGGGCACGGCCGTGGCGGTGCCGGTCGCCAGCAGCAAGGTCGCGGAGAGCAGCCCCAGCGCCGGTGCCCGGCGCCACCCCGCTTGTGTTTGACGTAGGCATGACATGTGAAATGCGCTCCTCTTGGGTGCGGGTTAAGAGGTGTGCGAGGTCGGCACGGATACTAGGAGGCGCCCGGCGCGCGTCAATCCCCCTCGCATCATTCGCATTTCACTTCGAAATGTTTCGACACTTCTGTGCTTCTGCGGTCAGCCCTTTCCGGTGAGCAGCCGCCGAGGATTGGAGATCCGGAAGGCGTACGCCGCCGCTCCGCCGAGCCCGAACCCGGGATGCAGCGGCGGCTCCGCGTAGGGCCGGTCCGAGCCCTGGACGACGGCGCCGGTGCCGAGGGCGCGGACGATCGCGTCGACGGCACGCGGACCGTAGGACGACGTGTCGACGAAGACGCCCGGGTCCGCGTCCCCGTCCGTCAGACCGCCGGACCGGGCGGCGAACCGCTCCCCGTGCAGCGGAGCCAGCCCGGCCAGCAGCGCGAAGCACACGCGCAGGCGCGGATGGCGAGGCCGGCCGAAGGCGCGGAACGCGAACCAGGCGGCGTGCATCTGCTGGACGTACGGCACCATCGCGGGCCACCAGCCGGGGCCTTCCGACTCGCCGGCCGCCGGTCCCGGGTGGACGAACAGCGGCAGGTCGCGCTCCTCCAGCAGGTCGAGGAGCGGGGCGCAGCGCTCGTAACCCGCCGCATCGGCAAGGGCGTTCGCCGGGAGCTGGAGGCCGGCGAAGCCCCGGTCGAGGTCCTTGGCCGTCGTGTCCGCGTCGATGTCCCGTACGCAGGCCGCGGCCCAGGCGTCGAACGGTTTCGGAAGTTCGGCCGATCCTTCGTGGTACGCGTCCAGCAGGGGCCGGGCCTCGGCGGCGGGCAGCCACTCCACGCCGATCGGGGCGGACAGCGAGACGAGCACCCGGCCGAGACCGTCGGCGGCGGCGAGTTCCGCACGGCGGGCGATGTCGTGGTCGGCGGGCGGTAGCGCGAAGGGCGGCTCACCGCGCAGGTACAGGGTCCAGCCGTCCAGGAACGGTGGTTCGCGGCGGGCGCGCAGGGCCGCCACCAGCGACGGGGTCCACAGATGCTGGTGTACGTCGACGCTGGTCATGACGTTCCTCCTGCCGGGGCCGACGATTCTTCCAGCAACGCGCGCAGTGCGCCCCGGACGTCGTCGGACCCCAGGATGCCGTCACTCACCGCCGTCACGTCCACCCCGCAGGGCCGGTCGTCGTCGAGGCGGGGCACGGCCGCCCGGATCGCCCGGTGCAGAAGCCGGGGTCCTCGGCCCATCGTCGGGGGCGCCGCCAGGTCCACCGCCTGCGCGGCGACCACGGCCTCCACGGCGAGCAGTTGCCGCAGCCGGACCAGGAGCGTGGCCAGCCGCCGGGCACCGAGCGACGCGTTGGTCGAGTCGTCCTCGACGGCGTCCGCGCCATGGCGGGGATCGGTGGACACCGGCGTGGACAGCAGCCGGATCTCGGCGACGAGCGCCTGGGCGGTCTTGGTCAGGGGCGCGAAGCCCGAGCGCTCCGGCCCGTACGGCGAGAGGTTCGCGGGCAGCCCGCTGACACCGGGGTCGAGCAGCCGGCGCATACGCTCGGCCGAGATCGAGGCCGTCTGGGTCAGGGCCAGCGCGAGGGTGTCCAGGGCGAGGGCGAGCGCCGGGGTGTGGAAGTTGCCCGAGGACAGGATCTCGCCGGTGTCGGGCAGCACCACCGGGTTGTCGCCGCAGCCGTTCAGCTCGGGGTCGAGCGCGGCTCCGGCGAAGTCCAGGGCGGCGTACGCGGCCCCGTGCACCTGGGCGGCGCAGCGCAGGCTGACGGGGTCCTGGACTCGCCGCGCGTTGCGTGGATCGCCCAGCTCACCGCCGTCCAGCAGGGCGAGCAGCTCATCCGCGGCACGGGACTGGCCAGGCGCGGGGCGCAGGCCCAGTACCCGGGCGTCCAGCGGACTCGTGTTCGCCCGGAAACCCTCGTACGTCAGTGCCGTGACCGCCTGCGCCAGCGCGAGGAGCGCGGCGGCCTCGTGCAGGACGAGCGCCCCCTGCCCGGCCGCCAACGGACTCGCGCTGCACAGCACATGGCCGTCCTTGGGGCCCAGTTCGGCCGGCGCGAGACCGGCCCGCCGCAGTGCCGTCGCGCCGTCGAGCACCTCGCCGTCGAACTCGGCGCTGCCCTCGCCGATGACGACCAGGCCGACATGCGCGAGCTGGCACAGGTCGGAGGCGCCGATCGACCCCACCTCGGGGATCACGGGATGCACGCGCGCGTTGAGCATCGCCACCAGCAGCCGCACGATCTCCGGCCGTATCCCGCTGCCGCCGCCCGCGATGCCGTTGACGCGGGCGAGGACGGCGGCGCGTACGACGGGCACCGGCAGCGGATCGCCGACCGCGTTCGCCCGTCCCCGCACCGTACGGACGCTGAACGCCTCCAGCTCGGCGCGCGGCAGGGCGTACGACGAGCGGGTGCCCAGGCCCGTCGTCAGGCCGTACGTCGGGACCTGGCGGTCGACGATGTCCTCGACTACGGCCCGCTCACGCACCAGCCGCGGCAACACCTCGTCCGCCAGGGTGACTCGGGCGCCGTGATGGGCGACGGCGACGACATCCTCGTACGACAGAGTCCGCCCGTCGACGACGACCGTACTGCCGCTGCCGCTGCCGCCGATGTCCGTCATGAGAAGCGCAGCTTCTGGCCGAGGCCGCGTTCTTCGGCCTTCTTCAGCATGGCGGCGCCGAGTGCGATGTCGGAGAGGGAGAGGCCGCGGTGCCAGAACAGGTTCGTCTCGTCGGGGCTCTCGCGGCCGGGCTTGTGGCCCGCGACGATCTCGCCCAGTTCGCCGTGCAGGTTGTCCTTGTTGAGCCTGCCCGAGTCGACGTGGGTGCGCAGGGCACCGAAGGGTCCGGCGTGGGCCTGGCCCCAGTCGTCGACGACGATCTTGTCCATGATGTCCGTGAGGCTGAGTTCGACCGCGCTGTTCGTGCCGTAGGGCACGACCAGCGCACCGGGCGAGATCCACTCCGTCTTGAGGAGCGGCTCCGGGCGGTCGAGGCGGGACGCCTCCACCACGATGTCCGCGCCCTCCACACAGCTTCGCCAGTCCTCCGTCACGACGACCGGCTTGCCCAGGTCCCGCTCCAGCCGCTCCGCGAAGGCCTCACGGCTCTCGGGGCGGCGCGAGTGGACGCGGATCTCGGTGAGGTCGAAGATCCGGTCGAGCAGGCGGACGTTCCAGTACGAGGTGGCGCGGGCGCCGATGTGTCCGAGCACCCGGGAGTCCGCGCGGGCCAGATGGCGCGCCCCCAGCGCGGTGAGGGCGCCGGTGCGCATCTCGGTCAGGGCGGTCGCGTCGACCACGGCCACCGGCATCCCGGTACGCGGGTCGAAGAGGTTCAGCAGAGCCATCTCGGAGGGCAGACCGGCCTTGTAGTTGCCGACGTAGTCGCCCACGATCTTGACGCCTGCCAGTGCGAGCGGGGCGACATAGCCGCGCAGCACGTTGAAGTGACCGTCGAACGCGGGATCGGGGACGAGATGGACGCGCGGTTCGATCACCGTCTCGCCCTGGCCCTGGGCGCGCAGACCCTGCTCGACGGCGTCCAGGATTTCGCCGTCGGTGAGTTCCAGCTGTTCGATGTCCGAGCCGTTCAGAAAGGTGAACCAGACCGGTTTCATGCGCTGTCTCCATACATTTCGGACGTCCCTGGCCTGATTTCGTGTGACTGTAACGTGCCGTTTACAGATGGGCATTGACTGTCATTCAGTCACGGATAACTCTGCATGACCATATGCAGTCGGGTAAGGGGCAGCTTTGATCAGATTCGACGCGGTGAGCAAAAACTATCCAAACGGCACCACTGCGGTGGACGATCTGTCGCTGGATCTGGCCGAGGGTGGCATCACGGTCCTGGTCGGTCCCTCCGGCTGCGGCAAGACCACCACCCTGCGCATGATCAACCGCATGGTGGAGCCGACAACAGGCACGGTCAGCCTGCGCGGCCAGGACATCCGGGACGTCCACGCACCCGAGCTGCGGCGCGGCATCGGCTATGTGATCCAGCACGCGGGGCTGTTCCCGCACCGCACCATTCTGGACAACATCGCCACCGTTCCGCTGCTGCTCGGCTGGAGCCGGAAGAAGGCGCGGGCGCGGGCGGCGGAGCTGCTGGAACTGGTGGGGCTGCCGAGCGAGATGGCCAAGCGCTATCCGAACCAGCTCTCCGGCGGGCAGCAGCAGCGTGTCGGGGTGGCCAGAGCGCTCGGCGCCGACCCGCCTGTCCTGCTGATGGACGAGCCCTTCAGCGCGGTCGACCCGATCGTCCGGGCGGAACTACAGGCCGAGTTCATCCGGCTGCAGAAGGAACTCCACAAGACGATCGTGTTCGTCACCCATGACATTGACGAGGCGATCAAGCTCGGCGACAACATCGCGGTGTTCCGGACCGGCGGCAGGCTGGCCCAGTTCGACACCCCCGAGCGGCTGCTCGCCGAGCCCGCCGACGACTTCGTGGCCGACTTCGTGGGGCACGACCGGGGCATCCGCCGGCTGTCCTTCGTCGACGGGGCCAATGTGCCGCTGCGTGACGGCCCGGTGCTGCCCGCGACCTCGTCCGTGGCATCGGCCCGGACGGGCGACGAGCCCTGGGTGCTGGTCGTCGACGACGCCCGACGGCCGCTCGGCTGGGCAGCCGTCGCCGACCTGCCGGAGAGCGGCACGCTCGCCGACGCGACGCTGGCACCGCTCGGCCACACCTTCAGCCTCGTCGGCGACTCGGCCCGGGCCGCCCTCGACTCGGCGCTCCTGTCGCCCGCCCGGCTCGCGGTGGGCGTGGACGCGGACGGCGCGGTCGTGGGGGTCGCGGACGCCCACGAGCTGTCCGCCGGGACGGCGGAGGCCGGGGCAGCCGACGCGGATGCCGACGGGACGGGCGGTGCGAAACGATGAGTGACGACGAGCCCCTGATCCGGTGGCAGTGGATCGGCGACCACGCCGGTGAGCTGGCCGACTACACCGGAATCCATCTGAGACTCGGCCTGCTGCCGGTGCTGTTCGGGCTGATCATCTCGGTGCCGCTCGGCATCCTCTGCCACCGCTGGCGCTGGCTGTACCCACCCGTGCTGACCGTGGCCAACATCCTGTACTCGATCCCGTCGCTGGCCCTGTTCATGATCTTCGTCCGCTATACGGGGCTCACCGAACGCACAGTGATGATCCCGCTGACGCTCTACACCCTGTCGGTGCTGGTGCCCAACGTCGTGGACGGGCTGGCCTCGGTCCCCGAACCGGTCCGGCTCGCGGCCACCGCGATGGGGTTCGGCGCGATACGGCGTGTCGTCCAGGTCGAACTGCCGATCGCCGTACCCATCGTGATCGCCGGTGTCCGGGTCGCCGCCGTGTCGTCCATCAGCCTGGTCGCGGTCGGACAGCTGATCGGACAGGGCGGACTCGGGTACTACATCACCCGTGGCCTGCAACTCGACTTCCCGACCCCGATCATCACGGCGATCGTGCTGATCATGCTGCTCGCACTCGCCACCGACGCCCTGCTGGTCCTCGCCCAGCGGCTGCTGACGCCCTGGTCCCGGAACAAGGTGACGGCGCCATGAACGACTTCCTGAACCAGGTCGAGCTCGTGTGGGACTGGCTGACGTCCTCGCAGCAGTGGCACGGCGACGACGGCATCCCCCATCGCCTCCTCGAACACCTCACCTACAGCGGCATCTCCCTGCTGTTCGCCGCCCTCATCGGGCTGAGCTTCGGGCTGCTCGTCGGGCACACCGGCCGCGGGGCGTTCGCCGTGGCGAGCGTGGCGAACCTGGCGCGGGCGATCCCCACCTTCGGCCTGGTGGTCCTCGTCGTCACCCTCGCCGGGCTCAGCGTGACGCCCGTCCTCATCGCCCTGATCGCGCTCGCGGTCCCGCCGATCCTCATCAACACCTTCGAGGGCGTCCGGGGTGTCGACCCCGACACCAGGGACGCGGCACGCGGGGTCGGAATGACCGGGTGGGAGGTCCTGGTACGGGTCGAGGTGCCGATAGCGCTGCCGCTGATCCTCCTCGGCCTCAGGGTCGCCGCGATCCAGGTCGTGGCCACCGCGACCGTGGCCGCCTACCCCGGTCTCGGGGGACTCGGCCGCTTCATCGTCGACGGGCTCTCCCGCAACGACTACGAACTGGTCATCGGCGGCTCGACCGTCGTCGTCGTACTGGCACTCGTCGTCCAGGTCGCCTTCACCGCGCTGCGGCGCGTCATCGTCTCGCCGGGCCTTCGGGTCTCGGCGTCGAAGTCCTGATTTTCTTCGTCTGCAGAGTTGCCGAGCCTCCGGGCTCCGAGAAAGGAAACACCATGAGCACCATGCGAGGCATGTACCGTGGCGCCGCCTTCGGTCTGATCGCCGCACTCTCGCTGACCGCCTGCGGAGGCGGTGGTGACAGCGACAGCAGCAACCCGCTGACGGGCGACAGTGCCGACAGCGGTGGCAGCGGGAAATCCATCGTCGTCGGTTCGGCGAACTTCCCCGAGAACCAGCTGCTCGCCGAGATCTACTCCCAGGCTCTGGAGGCCAAGGGCCTCAAGGTGACACGGAAGTTCGACATCGGTGCCCGCGAGGTCTACTACGACCAGATCGTCAAGGGAGGCATCGGGGTCTTCCCGGAATACAACGGCGCCCTGCTCTCGGTGGCGGTCGACAAGAACAGCACCGCGACCAGCACGGAGGAGGTCAACGCCGAGCTGAAGGCGAAGCTCCCCTCGTCCGTGGAGATCCTCGACTCGGCCGCCGCCGAGGACAAGGACTCGGTGACCGTCACCTCCGAGACCGCCGCCAAGTACAACCTCAAGACCCTCGCCGACCTCAAGCCGGTCGCCAAGGACATGACGATCGGGGCCGGTTCGGAGTTCAAGACCCGCAAGCAGGGCGGGGAGGGCCTGAAGTCGGTCTACGGCGTCGAGTTCGGCAAGTTCCAGCCGCTGGACGCGGGTGCCCAGACCACGCTGGTGAAGCTGCTCAAGGACGGCGACGTACAGGCCGCGAACCTGTACACCACCGACCCCGCCATCGTCGAGGACAAGCTGGTCGTCCTGGAGGACCCGAAGAACCTCTTCTCCTCGCAGAACGTGACGCCCCTGGTCTACAAGTCGGCGGTCGACGACACGGCGAAGGCGGCGCTCAACGGCGTCTCCGCCAAGCTCACCACCGAGGACCTGCTGGAGATGATGAAGAAGCTCGTCAACGACAAGGAGGACTCCAGCGACGTCGCGAAGGAGTGGCTGACGAGCGCCGGTCTCGTGAGCTGACCCGGTTCGGCTGTGGCGATACCGTCCGCCCTCTCTCCCGCCCGGCCCGTCGGGCGGGAGAGAGGGGACCGAACACGACCGGCTGGGGAGCAGATGAGCGACGGCGTCGGCACCGACACGGCCGAGGCGGCCGGTTCCTCCGTACGGCTGCACCAGCTCTTCGAGGGGCGTCGGCTCACCCCGACACAGCGCCGTATCGCGCACTGTCTGGTCCGGCAGGCTGCGGACGTCCCCTTTCTGTCGAGCGTGGAACTGGCCCAACTGGCAGGCGTCAGCCAGCCGTCGGTGACCCGGTTTGCGGTCGCCCTCGGCTTCGACGGCTACCCGGCACTGCGAAAGCATCTGCGGGACGTCGCACCCACCGGCGCGGAACCGGGGGAACGGTCGGACAACCCGTACCAGCAGGCCGTACAGGCCGAGATCGACAACCTGCGGCAGCTGGCGTCCCTGCTCGCGGACCCCGGGCCCGTGGAACGCGCGGGACGGCTGCTGGCCGCCTCCCGGCCGCTGCCGGTGCTCGGGCTGCGCGCGTCCGCCGCCCAGGCACGGGGGTTTGCCTACTTCACGGCCAAGGTCCATCCCGATGTACGGCTGCTCGACGAGGGCGGCTCGCTGCTCGCCGACCGGATCGACGCGGCCCGGCAGGCCGGTGCGAGCGCCCTCCTGTGCTTCGCGCTGCCGCGCCATCCGCGCGAACTCCTCGACGCCCTCGACCATGCCAGGGACGCGGGGCTGACCGTGGTGACGATCGCCGACGGTACGTTCGCCCCGGTGGCCGCCCACAGCGATGTGCTGCTTCCGGCGGCCGTGGGCACCGGCCTGGTGTTCGACACCGTGAGCGCTCCGATGCTCCTGGGACAGGTGCTGCTTGAGGCCATGTGCGACGCATTGCCGGACGCGCAGGCCCACTTGGAGGAGTTCGACGCGCGGGCCGCCGCACGGGGGCTGTTCGTCGAGTGAGCGCCTCATGCCCAAGTACCACCCACCGAGAGCGAGTTCGCACCCCATGACCGCCCACCTCGTCGACTCCTGCCCCCTCGGCGCAGCGACCACCCTCACCGAACTCGCCGACGACCCGCATGCCCGCCTCGCCCTGCTCCGCACACATGAACCGGTGTCCTGGCTACCGGAGTTGGGCGGCTGGCTGGTCACCCGGCGCGATCTCGCGCTGACCGTGATGCGGGACTCCGGGACGTTCACCGTCGACGACCCCCGCTTCTCCACCGCCCAGGTCGTCGGCCCCAGCATGCTGTCCCTCGACGGCGACGAACACGCCCGTCACCGCGAGCCCTTCAACGCTCCCTTCCGACCCCGGGATGTGCACGAGGGCTTCACCGCCTGCATCGAACGCGAGACCGACCGGCTCATCACCGCCCTCCCGCCGAGCGGTGCCGCCGAACTGCGGCGCGCCTTCGCCGGACCGCTCGCGGTCGCCGTAGTGACCGAGGCGCTCGGTCTCACCGGCACCACCGCCGACACCGTCCTCTCCTGGTACGACGCCATCGTGCGCTCGGTCTCCGACATCACCGCCGGACACACGGCGAGCCCCGCCGGCACCGCGGCCTACACCCAGCTGCGGGCCGCCGTGGAAGCCACCGTCGCCGACCGGGACACCGCCTCCCTCCTCGTCTCCGCCGCCGGACGCCTGACCGTGCCCGAGGTGGCCTCCAACGCCGCCGTGCTGATGTTCGGCGGCATCGAGACCACCGAGGCGATGATCACCAACGCGCTGCTGCATCTGCTCGGGCACAGCGACCAACTAGCGCTCGTCCAAGCCGACTTCGGCCTCCTGGACGGCGCGATCGAGGAGTCGCTGCGCCTCGAACCCGGCGCGGCGGTCGTGGACCGCTACGCGACCCGCGACACCGTCCTCGGCCCGGCCACGATCCGTCGAGGCGACCTGGTCACCGTCTCCCTGACCGGCGCCAACCGTGACCCCGCCGTCTTCCCCGACCCCGACCGCTTCGACGTCCGCCGTGCGAACGCCCGCCTCCAACTGGCCTTCGCCCACGGCCCGCACTACTGCATCGCCGCACACCTGGCCCGCCTGGAGACCCGTATCGCCCTCCACCGCCTCCTCGAACGCCTGCCCGGCCTCCGCCTCGATCCGGACCACCCCGTCACCCCGCAGGGCCTGGTCTTCCGCAAGCCGGCCACCCTGCACGTGCTCTGGGACGCTCCCGCCTGACACCCCGTCGGGCTGGGATGCTGAAGGCCTCAGCAGCGTCCCAGGAGGCATCCATGTCCCAGCCGTCCGTCCTCGCTTCGTTGGTGTCGGGCCTGCGCGGCGGGTCGATCGAAGTCGTCGACCTCACCGCGCCGTTGTCGTCGTCCACACCGGTGCTCCAGCTGCCTCCGCCCTTCGGCCAGACCGCCGTGTTCGAGCTGGAGGAGATCAGCAGGTACGACGACCGGGGACCGGCCTGGTACTGGAACAACTTCCGCAGCGGTGAGCACACCGGCACCCACTTCGACGCCCCCAACCACTGGGTGACCGGCAAGGACCTCGCCGACGTGGCCTCGGTACCGGCGGGCCGGCTCATCGCCCCGGCGGCGGTGCTGGACTTCACCGCCGAGGCGGCGCAGGACCCGGACTTCCTCGTCGAGGTCGACCATGTGAAGGCCTGGGAGGCCGAACACGGCCAACTTCCCGACGGGGGCTGGCTGTTGCTCCGTACGGGCTGGGACGCCCGCTCGCACGCCCAGGAGCCGTTCCTCAACGCGGACGAGAACGGCCCGCACACGCCCGGCCTGTCCCCGGAGTGCGCCCGTTGGGTGGCCGAGGAGTCGCCGGTGATCGGCCTTGGCGTCGAGACGGTGGGCACGGACGCCGGAGGCGCGCACTCCTTCGACCCGGCGTTCCCCTGCCACACGTATCTGATGGGCAGCGACAAGTACGGCCTGACCCAGCTTCAGAACTTGGCCGCGCTGCCGCCGACCGGTGCCGTCGTCGTCGCGGGGCCGCTGCCCATCGTCAGCGGGTCCGGGTCCCCGGCGCGGGTGCTCGCCCTGGTGGAGCGGGCATGAAGGTCGCGGAAGCCGTCGGACGGGCGCTGGCCGCCTCCGGGATCGACCATGTGTTCGGCGTGGTCGGCTCGGGGAACTTCCACGTCACCAACGCCCTGGTGGCGGCGGGCGCGCGGTTCGTCGCCGCACGGCACGAGGGCGGCGCCGCGACGATGGCCGACGCGTACGCGCGGACGAGCGGCACGGTGGCGGTGCTCAGCGTGCACCAGGGGCCGGGCCTGACGAACGCCGTCACCGGCATCGCCGAGGCCGCCAAGAGCCGCACCCCGCTCCTCGTCCTCGCGGCCGAGGTCACCGAGCCGAAGTCCAACTTCTACGTCGACCAGACGGCGCTTGCGGAGGCGGTGGGCGCGGTCAGCGTGCGGGTCACCTCGGCCGAGGACGCGGTCGACGTGACCTGCGCCGCCGTCCGGCGCGCCCTGCACGAACGGCGCACGGTCCTGCTCAACCTGCCGCTCCAGGTACAGAGCCTGGACGTCCCCGACGAAGCCCTGGCAGAGGTCTCACCGCCGCCCGAACGGCAGCCGGTCGCACCGTCGGCGGCCGACGTGACCGCGCTGGCCGACCTGCTCGGGCACGCGCGACGCCCGGTCTTCGTCGCCGGGCGGGGAGCACGCGGGAGCGGCGCCAGGGACGCCCTCATGGACCTCGCCGAACGCCATGGCGCACTGCTCGCGACCTCGGCCGTCGCCCGTGGCCTCTTCCACGGCAGCCCCTGGTCGCTCGACGTCTCCGGAGGCTTCGCCTCGCCCCTGGCCGTCGAACTGATCCAGGGCGCCGACCTGATCGTGGGCTGGGGCTGCGCCCTCAACATGTGGACCATGCGGCACGGCGCCCTGATCGGACCCGAGGCGACGGTCGTCCAGGTCGACGACGAGCCATCGGCGCTCGGCGCGCACCGGGAGGTCCGGCACGGCGTTACCGGCGACGTGACACTCACGGCCCGGCGCGTGCTCGACGCGGGTGGCGCCCAACGACAGGGCTACCGCACGGCCGAGGTCGGCGAGGCGATCGCCGCCCGGGTACGGATGCGGGACGTGCCGTACGAGGACGAGGGCGGCCGGGAGCGGATCGACCCGCGCACACTCAGCATCGCGCTCGACGACATCCTCCCCGCCGAGCGGGTGATCGGCGTCGACTCGGGCAATTTCATGGGCTATCCAAGCGCGTTTCTGTCGGTGCCGGACCAGCACGGCTTCTGCTTCACACAGGCCTTCCAGGCGATCGGCCTGGGCCTGGCGACCACGATCGGCGCGGCGCTCGCCCGGCCGGACCGGCTTCCGGTGGCCGCGCTCGGGGACGGGGGCGCGCTGATGGGCGCCGCCGACCTCGACACGGTACGAAGGCTCGGGCTGCCGATGGTGGTGGTCGTCTACAACGACGACGCGTACGGCGCGGAGGTCCACCACTTCGGGCCCGACCGACACCCGCTCGACACGGTCGTGTTCCCGCCGACGGACATCGCCGCCGTGGCCCGGGGCTACGGCTTCGAGGCGGTCACCGTGCGCAAGCCGGCCGACCTGAAGGCCGTACAGGACTGGGTGGCCGGACCGCGCTCCGCGCCGCTGCTCATCGACGCCAAGGTGACGCGCGAGCACGGGTCCTGGTGGCTGGAGGAGGCGTTCAGGGGGCACTGAACCCCGCCGACCGCGACGGCCGACCGCGACGGAGTCCTGCCGAGCCATCAGCATCCATCATCAGGATCCAACAGAGTCCGACAAGATTATTGCTTCGGCTGTGTTCGAAGTCCTAGGGTGAGGCTGGCTCGGCAGCTCCCACTGTCACCAGCAGTTGTGTGCTGACCCCATGTCAACTCCTGCACCGCCCAGGTGGGTTGAGCCGCCACCGATGACCACAGCGCTGCCGGATTCCGGGTCGGATTGTCAACAGGAACGAACAGGATCTGACGCTCCCTCAGTCCGTGCGGCGCACTGTCTGTCGTACCGAGGAAGGTCACGGTCATGCCGCACCCCCACGACTTCGCCGTCAGCCGCCGCCGTCTCCTGGAGGGAGGGGCCGCCGTTCTCGGCGCGCTCGCCCTGTCCGGAGCGACCACCGCCCAACGGGCCGTCGCGGCAGACGCGTTGGACGCCACGCCCGAGTGGAACGGCCATATCGACGTCTTCCGCCTCGGCACCGAACCGCCGCACACCACGCTGATGCCGTACGCGACCGTCGCCCAGGCCCTCGCCGCCGACCGCACCCGCTCCCCGTACCGGCTGACCCTCGACGGCACCTGGAAGTTCGCGTACGTCGACCGCCCCGACGACCGGGCCGCCGACTTCTACCGCACCGATGTCGACGACAGCACCTGGGACACCATCCCCGTCCCGTCCGCCTGGCAGCTGCACGGCTACGACAGCCCGATCTACATCAACAGCGACTACCCGTGGTGGGGTCCCAACGGCCGGGGCGAGGACGCGCAGCCGCCCGCCGCCCCGACCCGGCACAACCCCGTGGGCCAGTACCGGCGCACCTTCACGCTCCCGCGCGACTGGTCGGGACGACGGACGTTCCTGCACTTCGAGGGCGTCAAGTCCGCCCACTACGTATGGATCAACGGGCAGTTGGTCGGCTACCACGAGGACTCCTACGACCCCTCCGAGTACGACATCACCCCGCACCTGAAGCCCGGCACCAACCAGATAGCCGTCGAGGTCTACCGCTACTCCGACGGCGACTGGCTGGAGGACCAGGACATGATCCGGCTGAGCGGCATCTTCCGCTCGGTCTACCTGTACTCGACGCCCGCCGTGCGGCTGAGGGACTTCAGACTCGACACCCCGCTCAGCGACGACTTCACGTCGGCCGAACTGTCGGTCACCGCGAACGTGCGGGACTACGGCGGCCAGGGCGCCGGCCAGTACTCCGTCGAGACCCAGCTGTACGACGCGGGCGGGCACCCGGTCTGGTCGCGTCCGTTGCAGCAGACCGTCGCGCTCGGCGCCGGCGAGGAGACGTCCGTACAGGCCGCGAAGGCCGTGCCCGCGCCGCGCCTCTGGTCGGCCGAACACCCCAACCTCTACACGGCAGTTCTGCGCCTGCGCGACCCGGCCGGCAAGGTGATCGAGACCCTCTCCCACCGGGTCGGGCTGCGCGAGTTCGCCCTCAAGGACGGGCTGATGCGCATCAACGGCCAACCGGTCTCCTTCCGGGGCACCAACCGGCACGAGATGCACCCGGTCCACGGCTCGGCCCTCACCCGTGCGGACATGGTCGAGGACATCGGCATCATCAAACGGCTGAACATCAACACCGTCCGCACCTCGCACTACCCCAACAACCCGTTGTGGCTGGAACTCGCCGACGAGTACGGCCTGTACCTCGTCGACGAGACCAACCTCGAAACCCACGGCATCCGGGGCGAGTACCCCGGCAACCACGCCGAGTGGACCACGGCGTGCGTGGCCCGCGCCCAGAACATGGTCCACCGCGACAAGAACCACGCCTCGGTCGTCATCTGGTCGCTGGGCAACGAGGCGGGCGGCGGCACGACGTTCAACGCCATGTACGACTGGATCCGCTCCTACGACACCACCCGGATCATCCAGTACGAGGGCGACGACCGCCCCGGCATCAGCGACATCCGCTCCGAGATGTACGACAGTCCCGCACGAGTCGAGCAGCGGGCGAAGGACACCGCCGACACCCGGCCGTACGTGATGATCGAGTACTCCCACGGCATGGGGAACTCCAACGGCAACTTCAAGAAGTACTGGGATCTCGTCCGCCGCTACCCCGTCCTCCAGGGCGGCTGGATCTGGGACTTCGTCGACCAGGCCCTCGCCTGGCCCACCCCGACGCGCAAGCTGTTCACCGAGTCCGGGCCCGCCGCGCTCCAGGGCGAGACCGTCGCCGGTGGCGCCACCTTCAGCCGCGACAAGGGCGTCTCCGGCGGGACCGTCTTCGCGCGCGACGCGAGCCTCGATCTCACCGGCTCTCTGACGCTGGAGGCGTGGATCACCCCGCACGTCCTCGGCTACCACCAGCCCGTCATCGCCAAGGGCGACACCCAGTACGCCCTCAAGCAGTCGGACAGCGGCCTGGAGTTCTTCATCTACGGGGGCGGCCAGTGGATCAGCGCCTACTGGGCGCTCCCCGACGACTGGACCGGCACCGAGCACCACATCGCCGGTGTCTTCGACGCCACGACGGGCACCCTGACCCTCTACGCCGACGGCGTGGCCCGGGCGACCCGCACCACCACCCGACGCCCCGACATCAACACCGCGCCCCTCGCCCTGGCCACCGACGTCGACAACCCGACCCGCGAGTTCAGCGGCACCATCCGACGGGCCCGCGTGTACGCCCGAGCCCTGAGCGCCGCCGAGTTGGCCTCGGACAGCCGTGGCCCCGGCGACGACGGCGTACGGTTCTGGTTCGACGCGGCCACCGTCGGGCTCGTGGAGAAGCGGCCCCGGGACAAGACGTTCTACGCGTACGGCGGTGACTGGGGCGACAACCCCAACGACGGGGCCTTCTCCGGGGACGGCATCGTCACCGCCGACCGGGGCCTCACCGGCAAGTCGGCCGAGGTCAAGCGGATCTACCAGGCCGTGCAGATCACTTCGGGGTCGGTGTCGGGTGCCGTCACCCTCGCCAACGAGTACCTGTTCACCAACCTGCGGGAATTCGACGGGCGTTGGGAGCTGGTGCGGGACGGAGGGGTTGTGCAGCGCGGCAAGTTGAGCCGCAGTCAGTTGGACGTGCCTCCGCTGTCCGCGAAGGACATCACGGTGCCGCTGACGCTGCCGAGCAACCCCGCGCCGGGTGCCGAGTACTTCCTCCAACTGTCGTTCCACACACGGGAGTCCACCAAGTGGGCCAAGGCCGGCTTCGAGGTGGCCCGGCAGCAACTCCCCGTCGACGCGGGCAGTCCCGCCGTCACGCCCGTACCCCTGGACAGCGTCCCGGCGCTCAGCCATGAGGACGGCGACGCGTCAATCACCGTCAAGGGCAAGGACTTCTCGGTCACCGTCGACAAGAAGACCGGCGCGATCACCTCGTACAAGGCGGGCGGCACCCAGCTGATCTCCGCCGGGCCCGTCCCCAACTTCTGGCGGGCGCCCACCGACAACGACCGGGGCAACGGGCAGCACACCCGCAACCAGACGTGGCGCGACGCGGGTTCGCTGCGCACTGTCACGGGCGTCACCGTCCGTGCCCTGCGCGACCGGGCCGTCGAGATCAAGGTCGCCGGCACCCTGCCCACGACGACGGCATCGACGTACACCACCACCTACACCGTCTTCGGCAACGGCGAGATCAAGGTCGACAACACCCTGCACCCGGGGGCGAGTTCACTGCCGTACATCCCGGAGGTCGGCACCCTGCTGCTCCTGCCCAGCCGACTGGACCGGCTGCGCTACTACGGGCGCGGCCCCGAGGAGAACCACTGGGACCGCAACAACGCGACCGACGTTGGCCTGTACTCCGGCACCGTCGACGGGCAGTGGAGCGGCTATCTGCGCCCGCAGGAGAACGGCAACAAGACCGACGTCCGCTGGATCGCCCTCACGGACCGCCGGGGCTCCGGTCTGCTGGTCTCCGCCGAACCGCTCCTGGAGGTCAACGCCTCGCACTTCACACCCGAGGATCTGTCCGTCGGGGCCCGGCACGACTACCAGCTCAACCCGCGCGAGGAGGTCGTCCTGCGGTTGAGCCACCGGCAGATGGGCGTCGGCGGCGACAACAGCTGGGGCGCGCACACCCACGACGAGTACAAGCTGTTCGCCAACCGCGACTACTCGTACAGTTATCGGCTGCGCCCGCTGACGGACGTCGGCGAAGCGATGGCGGCCTCGCGGCGGCCCACAGCGGGGGAGTAGCCAGGCAAGAGGAAGGGGGGCGTCATCCTTCGTCTGGGGTGGCGCCCTCGCCCAACTCGTCGGTGAGACAGGCGAGATACAGGGCCATGGTGGTCCGGTGTTCGCGGAGCGGGCGGCCGGTGAGCTGCTCGATCTTGTTCATGCGGTAGACGACGGTGTTGCGGTGGATGTGCAGGGCGGCGGATGTCCGTACGAGGTTGAAGCCGCTCTCGCACCAGGCGGTGATCGTGTCGCGCAGCACCGGCCAGTCCGGCTGGGCACGCAGATTCGCGGCTGTCAGTTCGACCAGGCGCCTCCGGGCCGGCTGGTTCACCGCCGCCAGGACCTGGTGGACGCGCAGTTCGGCGATCAGATGCACTCGGGGGCCGCCCGTCACCCGGGCGCCGAGGCGCAGTGCGTCGCGGGCGTCTTGCCAGGAGTCGCGCAGCCCGGCGACGGAGACGGCAGGTTCGCCTATCCCCACGCGGGCGGTCAGGCCGTCCTGCGCGGCGATGACGTCGGTGAGCCGTCGGCAGTCGGCGGCCAGGGAAGCCACCTCGGCGCGGGCCGGCAGGCGGCGCAGTACGCCGATCCAGCCGGGGGCAGTGGAAGCGACGATGTCCTGTGGATCGGCGAAGACCTCACGGACCGTGCGGAGCAGTTCCGAGCGGATCAGCGCCATGTCCCGAGTGGGCGTGCTGCCCTGCCGTCGGGCGCCCGCGTCGGGCACGCTCACCTCGATCGCCACCGCGACCCGCTGAAGCCGCAGGTCGAAGCCCAGTTCGGCGGCCCGGAAGACGAGGAAGTCACCCTCCACGACTTGCGGGTCGTACGAGGCGATGTCGGCGAGCAGGGTCTCCGCCGCCCGCTCGGCGAGCAGTCGGGAGCGCAGCATCACGGACTCCCTGAGCAGGATCTCCGTCTGGCGCTTCACCAGCAGGCCGAACCGGCGCACCTGGGTGGGCGTTCCCGTGATGCCGACCGTGCCCACCGCCTGTCCGCCCGTGACCAGCGGCAAGGTCATGCCGGGGCGTACTCCGCGGAGCTGGTGGGCCTGCGAGGCGTTGTGCGTGGCGGGTTCCTGGGTGCGGATCACCTCGACGGACGCCTCGTGGAAGGTGCCGACGCGGCTGCTGTCGCCGCTGCCGATGACCATGCCGTCCGCGTCGGTGATCAGCACGTTGAAGCCGATGACGGCGGAGGTGTCCCCGGCGATCTCCTGCGCGAGTGACGGGCTCAGCATGCTCGTTCCTCCCGTCCTTCTCCCCCCGGCGACTGGACGCAACGTACAGGAGATCGATCGAATTCAGCCACAAGTCCGTACGGAGTGACCGGTGACGCGCAGTGCCCGGGTGCCTAGCGTATGGGCCCAATCACCTCCCCGATCACTTCCCCGCCGGGGGCACAGCGTGGTGAAACGGCGGGCTCCTCCAGCTTCCTCGGCACCGGTACGGAAGGCCCACGCCCATGACCCGTATACGCCCACTCGCCGCCGCCCTGTCGGCCGCGCTCCTGATGCTGACGGCCGCGGCCTGCGGTTCCGGCGACGACGACGCCCCGACGAACGTGTCCGCGAAGACCGCCGCACTGGGCACGCTCACGCCCGGTGTGATCAAGGTGGCCGTCCAGCCGTACGCCCCCTACACCACTGTCCAGGGGGACAAGATCGTCGGCCTGGACGGCGACATCCTCACCTACGTGGCCGAAAAGCTCGGTCTGGAGATCAAGCCCCAGGTGACCGACTTCGCCGGCATGCTCGCCGGAGTGCAGTCCCGTCGCGTCGACATCACCATCGGCGGCGTCGCATGGTCCGCCGAACGGCAGAAACAGGGTCTGTTCACCGACCCGCCGTACTACTCGCCCCCGGCGATGGCCGTCCGCAACGGCAAGACGTACAAGACGGTCGACGACCTCAAGGGCCTCGAACTCGGCACCGTCGAGGGCTATGTGTGGGTCAAGTCGATCCAGTCCGTCCCCGACGCCAAGCTGCACGCCTACCCCGACGCCAACGGGGTCTTCGACGACCTAGGCGCGGGCCGGGTCGACGTCGGCTTCCTCGATCCGCTGATCATCATCGCGGCGCAGAAGGAACGCCCGGAGCTGAAGATCAGCACGCAGTACCTGACCCCGCCGACCGCCGCCGAGGTCAAGGCCAAGCCCGACTACCAGTACTTCCAGCCCTACCAGACCGGCTTCTACCTGCCCAAGAAGGCCACCAAGCTGGAGCAGGCGATCTCCGCGCAGATCGACGCCATGTACACCAACGGCGAGATGGCGAAACTCGTCAAGAAGTACGGCGGCGACCCCGAGCAGTTCCTCAAGCCCGCCGCCGACGTCACCACCGCACGCCGGGGCGTGGACCGGCCCCAGGACTGGACCCCGCCGTCCATCGTGAACTGAGGGGCTGCTGACATGTCCGACCTCGCCGCTGTCTTCGAAGTCCCCTGGTCCGACTATCGGTCCGACCTCCTCGACGCCCTCTGGCGCACCCTCTCCTACACGGCCGTGAGCTTCGTCGGCGCGGTGCTGCTCGGCTTGGCCGTGGCGCTGCTGCGGCTGAGCAGGGCCTGGCCCGCACGTGCCGTCGCCGCCGTCTACACCGAGCTGTTCAAGAACATCCCGCTCCTGGCCATCATCTTCCTCAGCTACTTCGGGCTCGCCTCGGCGGGCATCCGGCTGGACGTCTTCACCGCAGGCTGCCTGAGCCTCGTCGTCTTCTACGCGGCTTATCTCTCGGAGATCTTCCGCTCGGCGATCAGCGGTGTGCACACGGGACAGACCGAGGCCGGACAGGCCCTTGGCCTCGGCCGGGCGGGCATCTTCGGCCAGATCATCCTGCCGCAGGCCGTGCGACAGGCGCTGCCCGGCACCAACACCATGCTCGTCGACCTGCTGAAATCCACCTCGCTGCTCGTGACTGTCTCCGCCGCCGAGCTGATGTCCGAGGGCCGGCTCATCACGTCGTCGACGTTCCGGGCGCTGGAGGTGTACCTGGTCATCTCCGCCATCTACTTCGCCCTCTGCTACCCCCTCTCCCAGCTGCTCCTCCTCCTGGAGCGGAAAGTGCGGGCGGGCGTCGCCCTCTCGCCGTGGCGGCGTCGACGCCTGCGGGCGGCGCGGGTCCTGCTCGCCCAGGACGCGCCCGACTCGCCCGTGGGAGCCGACGTGAAGGCAGGTGCCGTATGACCGAGTCGCTCGCAGCGGCGCGCAGCACACCGCATGCGCTCCCGGAAGCAGTCGTACGGATCGAAGGGCTGCGCAAGTCCTTCGACGGCCGGCTCGTCCTCGACGACGTCCACCTCACCATCGGCCGAGGATGCATCGTCAGCGTCATCGGCCAGAGCGGCGGCGGGAAGACCACCCTGATGCGCTGCGTCAACCTGCTCGAACAGCCGGAGCACGGCACGATCGAGGTCGCGGGCGAGGTCGTGCACCAGGACGGCCGTACGGTCTGCCGGGACCTGCCGCGGCTGCGCCGTACCGTCGGTATGGTCTTCCAGCGCTTCAACCTGTTCCCGCACCTCACCGCGGTGGAGAACGTGGTCCTGGCCCAACGCAGGGCTGGAGTACCGGAGTTGGAGGCGTTGGAACGCGCCGTCGCACTGCTGCGCCGGGTAGGTGTCGCCCACCGGGCGCTCGCCCTGCCCGACCAGCTCTCCGGCGGCGAGCAGCAACGCGTCGCCATCGCACGGGCGTTGGCCCTCAAACCCGAACTGCTGCTCTTCGACGAGCCCACGTCCTCCCTGGACCCCGAGGCCACCCGGGAGGTACTGAGCGTGATGCGGGAACTCGCCGCCGACGGAATGACGATGATGCTGGTCACCCATGAACTCCCCTTCGCCCGCGAGGTGTCCGACCATGTCGTCTTCGTGGACGGCGGCCGGATAGTGGAGGAGGGCACGCCTGAGAACGTCCTCGGCGCCCCTGCCCAGCCCCGCACCCGGGAGTTCCTCGCGTCGTACGGCTCGACCTCATGACCGGCGGTGTGCCGGACAGCAGCCCTGTGGCCGTCGTGGGAGGCGGTGTCGTCGGACTGTGCACGGCGTACTACCTGGCCGCGGCAGGCCTGCCGGTGGTCGTGATCGAGCGGCGCGGACTCGGCTCGGGCGTCTCCCGGGGCAACGCGGGCTGGGTCTGCCTCAGCCACTCGACGCCCGTCCCGGCCCCCGGCGTACTGCGCTACGCCCTGCGTTCGCTCGGCCGCCCCGACTCGCCGCTCTACCTCCGTCCGCTGCCCGACCCGGCGTTCGCCCGCTGGCTGTGGCGGTTCTGGCGCAGCAGCACCCCGGCCGCGTTTCGGCGCGGCTACGCGGCGATCGCCGAGCTGAACCGGCCCACCTTCGACCTCTTCGACGGTCTGCGCGAGGCCGGGGTGGCCACGACCCTCACCCGGCCCGGCATGGTGCACGCGTTCCTGTCCGAGGCCGAGGCCCGCCATCACCTCGCGGTCCAGCGGGAGATGGCGGACGGCCACTATCCGATGCCTTCCGATGTCACCACGGGCGCGGAGGCACATCTGCTGGACGCTGCGTTGTCACCGCGGGTGCGCGCGGCCTACCTGGTGGAGGGGGAGGGGGTGGTGGACCCGGAGGCGTTCGCCCGCGCCCTCGGCGAGGCGCTCGGCGCGGCCGGGGTGAAGGTCCATGAGAACGCGGAGGTGACGGGGTTCAGGACCGAGGGAGGGAAGGTCAGCGCGCTGAGCACGGACCAGGGGGACATCCCCTGCTCCACGGTCGTCGTCGCGGCCGGCATGCGCTCACCCGACCTGCTGCGCACCCTCGGACACCGGCTGCCGCTCCAGGCGGGCAAGGGCTACAGCTTCTCCGTCGACCTGGATCCGGCACCCCGGCACACCCTCTACTTCGGCGAACGCAGAGCCGTCGCCTCACCGATCGGCGGCACCACGCGGATCGCCGGCACGATGGAGCTGAGCGGCAACAACAACCGGCTCGACTGGCGCAGAATCGTCGCCGTGGCCCGAGCGAGCCGCCACTACCTGGGCCAGTGGTTCGACGACCCGGACGACCTGGTGAGCCTCATCCGCGAACCCTGGGTCGGCGGACGCCCGTTCCTCCCCGACGGACTCCCGGTCATCGACCGCCTCCCCGGGTACGCCAACGCGTACGCGGCCACGGGACACGGCATGCTCGGCGTCACCCTGGGCCCGGCGACCGGGCACCGGCTCGCGGAGTACATCCGCACGGGGAGGAGGCCCGAGGCGCTTGTGCCGTTCCGCTTTGACCGGCTGCGCCGGTGAGGTCCAAGGCGACCTGCGGGCAGGTGGGCGCGGACCTGGGCGAACTCGGCGGGTGGTTCGACGAGTTCGCGCTCCGTGAGGGGGACGGGGACGGGCGCCACCTTCACCCGGGAAACGGTGTTGTCGCGGTCGATGACCACCTGCCGGAGGAGCCACGGGCGGTCATGGGTAGGGATGTTGCAGCGACCGCGCGTGAAGTCGGCGAGGACACGGCGGCGCCGGGCCCGCTCGGTAGTGCATCTTTGCCGGACGCCGGACGCCGGACGCCGGACGCCGGACGCCGGACGCCGGACGCCGGACGCCGGACGCCGGACGCCATCCCGCGTGGGCTTGCTCTCGCTTATGTGGACATGAATAGGGGTATGGATACGGCCTGTTTCGCGCCCCACGCATCGGCGCACAGCGCCCGGTCGACCTCGTCCGTGTAGTGGGCGGCGGCGAGCCAGGCGCGGGTGAACCGGTAGACGTCGGCCGGGGCGAGACGGCCGAAGGCGTCGCGGGAGCGGTTCGACGCGGCGGCGTGGAGTTCGTCGAGGAGATCGGCGGCGGTGACGAACCCGAGACGGTGCAGGCGCCGACTCTCGGCGGCGCTGTCCCCGGGGAACGCCAGCGCACGACGGCCACCGGAAGCGGCCTGGTGGACACGGCGGCGCAGGAGATGCAGCGGCGCCTCGTCGACGGTGGGCGGAGTGTCGGCCGGCGGGGGCGCCGAGGTGGGCAGGTCCGCGTGCTGGAGACGGTCGAGGCCCAGGTCCAGACGGGCGTCCGGATCGCCGGGGTGCGTGGCGGCGAGGAGCAGCGCGCGGGGGAGCGGTGCCGGGGTGAGGCGGGCGATGATCCGCAGCCGGGTGTTCCGGGCGGCGGCGAGATGGCGGAGGTTGTCGCGGTAGGGCAGCGCGGGATGGTCATGGGCGGCGGCGAGATGGAGCGTCAGGCCGTCGCAGTCGGCGAGCAGACAGTCACCCGCCGCCTCGCGGACCGTACCGACGAGAGTGACGTCGAGAAAGAGCAGACCGTGGCCGCCGCCCAGGGCACGCGTGACCTGCTCTCCGACCGGCACGGCCCAGAGGCGGTCGAGCGGCTCGGCGCTCCAGGAGGCACCGGACGCGCGTACCGCCCGTACACCCGCGCCCGTCCCCAGCCGTCCCGTCGGGGAGACGGTGGCGCCGGACACGGCGAGCCCCGCGCGGGACAGCTCACGGTGGGTCAGCGCCGTGTCGCCGATGCGCACCGCCCGGTCGGCGGCGCCCACGGCCCGGCCGGAGCCGCCCGGGGCCACGTCGGAGACTGTGCAGAGGCGGCCCGTCGCGTCGGCCGTCCAGGTGACGGCCCCCGCATATCCGGTCGCGGTCAGGATCGGCTCGGAGAAGAGCCCGTAGAGGCGCAGGGAGCCGTCGGGGGTGTACGGCTGTCGTACGATGCCGCGCAGTGCGGCGACTTCGGCGCCAGTCGCATGCGGGAGACGGTGGGCGACGCCCAGGACGTCGCGGAGTGCGGCGACCAGATCGGCGAGGCGGTACGCCGGGTCGGCGGCGCGGGCCGCACGGAGCCCGGTGACCACCGAGGCTGCCGAAGCTGCGGCCCTGGGCAACCCGGTGAGCCGGGCGGAGTGCGCCGCCCGCAGCAACTCCGCCTGAAGCACGGCACCGGCTCCGTCCGCACCGGCTTCCAGAACGGCGCCCGTGGCCTCGTACAGGGTCCGCGCGGCGGCGGCCTGCTCGGCGGTCGTCGTGGTGTCCGCCTCCGACGGGGGCGGGGGCACGGGAAGCGCGGAGGAGCGGGTCTCTTGCGCGGCTCCTGCCTCGGCTCCTGCCCCTGCCCCGGCCCTGGCTCCGGCCTTGGTGTCGGCTCCGGCTCCGGTCCAGGCCTTGGCTCCCGCTCCGGTCCCGGTCCCGGCCTTGGCTCCCGCCCCGGCGTCGGAGCTGGAATTGGCGTCGGCGTCGGCCCCGGCCCCGGCCCCGGAGTCAGTCCCGGCCCCGGCCCCGGAGTCGGACCCCGGCTCGGACTCGGCGACGGGTGCCGTCGATGCCGCCGCCGCGCGGTGCAGGCAGGCCGGGGCGAGCAGGCAGCCGCAGTGGATCGCGTCCGCGCTGGTCACGACGCCGCCGGGGGCGTGCAGTACGAGGTCGGTGTCGTCGTCGACGGCGATGCGTACGGTGTCACCGTCTACGACGACCGGACGGCCCGCCAGTTTGGCGATGCCCGCGTCCAGCCGCTTGCGGAGCCGGGGCGTCAGCGCCTCGACGAGTTCGGCGGTCACGGCCGGCGTGACCGGCGGAAGATGCGGACTCATGCGATCTTCTCCCCTACCCAGCGGGCGAGTTCGAGCGGGCCGAGGGCGGCGACGGGCATGCCCGGGGCGACGAGCTGTCCCGCGACGCCGGTGGAGTACCTGGGGCGCCCCGAGTCGTCGAGGCTCGCGCAGCCCAGCACCTGGCAGCCGGCCCCGACCAGCGCGCGCACCTCGGCGAGCAGTCCGCCGATCGGGTAGCCCTCCTCGAAGTCGCTGACCACCACGACGAGGGTGCGGGACGGCACGGTGACGAGTTCGCGGGCGTGCCGCAGCCCCGCGGCGATGTGGGTGCCGCCGCCCACGCTGACCTCCAGCAGCAGCGACAACGGGTCCTCGACATGTCCGGTGAGGTCGATGACCTCCGTGGAGAAGGCGAGGAAGTGCGTGGACAGGGCCGGCACCCCGGCCAGCACCGAGGCCGTGAGGGCGGCCCAGATCGTGGACGCCTCCATGGACCCCGACACATCGGTGACCAGGATCAGCCGCCAGTCGGCGGAACGCCGGGCGCGCGTACGGAAGACCGGGTGCTCCGGAATGACCTGCACCGTGCCGTCCGGGGCGCGTCGCGCGGTCGCGAGGTTGGCGCGCAGGGTGCGGGGCAGGTCGAGGCCGCCGCCCGGCCGACGGCTGGGGCGCGGGAGCGCGGTGCCGTGCAGCGCGGGGCGCAGCCGGGTGGCCAGTTGCCGGGTCAGCTCCTCCACCAGGCGCCGGACGAGCGGGCGCAGGGCGGCGAGCCGTGCCTCGGGCAGCCCTCCCGCGTGCCGGAGCACGGTACGCAGGAGATCGACCGAGGGGCGCACCCGGTCAGGATCGAGTTCGGCGAACACATCCGTCCGGCCCGACGCCGCCGCTGCCGCCAGCACCTCCTCCCGGACGCCCGCCCCGAAGAGCGCGGCCAACTCCTCCGACCACTCCCGCACACCGGGGTACGGCGTCTCCCGGCCGCCTCCGCCACCGAGGGCGCCTCTGCTGCCCTCGCCCCGTCCGCTGCCGTACAGCTCGTCCAGCGCGGTGGCCAACGAGACGGCGGAACGCGGCAGTTGATCCGTACGACGGCCGAGCAGGAGCCGCCAGCGGTCGGCGGGGGCGAGACGGTGCTCCTCGGAGGGGGCAGAGGCCGCCGAACCTGGGCTGCCCGCCGTACCGGGCCCGGCGGACCCGGGGTGCGTGGTCTCCTGCGGCGGGGGCAGAAGGCCGAGCGTCCGGAGCGTGGCACGCGCCGCGAGGTCCGCACGGGTCCAGGTGGCGAGGGTGCCGGGGTCGACACCGCCGGTGTCGGCCGCGTGCGTGATGGCGAGGCGCTCCTCGACGGTGGCGAGAAGCCGGTCGCGGGCCGCCGGGCTGAGCGTGTCGAAGCCTCCGCGAAGCGCCGGGAGCCGGTCGAGGAAGGCCCGGTCGGACAGCTCCGAGACACGGTCGAGGAGGGGATCCAGCGCGGGGGCAGCCGCCTCCAGGAGCGGGCCCGCAGCCGTGAGCAGCCCGGTGAGCCGGGCGGTGAGCGCGGACCGTGCCTCGGCGTCACCGGCCGAGTCGACCCAGGAGGCCACCAGACCGCCGAGCACCCGAGGATCCTCGTGCCCGAGGAGAACACGTACGGCCACGGCGGCGCCGCGCATCAACGGGGTGCCGTCGGTGGCCAGCCGGGCGAGCGCGTCGGTGAGCCGGATGCCGCCCGACAGGTCGGCACGGTGGGCGAGTTCGAGCAGGGCGCGAGCGTCGGCGGGATCCTCCGAACCGGTGAGCCCGTCCACCTGACGTACCGCCGCCGAGGTGAGCGACCCGGCCACGGCGACCGCCCGCACCGTACGGTCCTCGTCGGCGCCGAGCCCCGCGACATGACCGGCCCGCAGCCGGTCCAACAGCCCCAGACCGGCGAGGAGTTCGGACAGAGTGCCGGACTGCGGGAGCAGGTCGCCGACCTCGTCGAGCCGCTCGTCCGAGAGCGACGGCAGGCCGCACTCCGCCGCCGCCCGAAGACCGTCGAGGGTCTGCGCGGCGGTGGGCCCGCCCTCGTCCCGCTCCGTACGCAGCCGCTCGCGCAACACACCCTCGGCGGCCTGGGCAGGGGTGACTCCACGGACACCGGCCGCGCTCAGGACGGCTGCCGTGGCAGGCGTCCAGCGCACCTCCCAGCGCGAGGTCAACGCCTCGGTACCGCCGACGCCGACGACCTCCTTGGCCTCCGCGTACGGGACTCCGCACACCGTCAATCGGCGCAGCAGCAGCTCACGGCGGCGGTCCAGGTCGGAGCGCAGCGGGTCGAGGCGCAGATCCCGGGGGCCGCCGGGACCGTCGCCGCCCGGTCCGGGCAGCCCCAGTGCCGACAGCTCCGCCTCGACCGCCGGAACGAGACCGCTGCGGGGCGCGTCGGGTGCCGGGCGGCCGACGCGCGTTCCGACGAGCACCCGTTCCATCGCCCGGGCGACGGCCCGGCCCCGCCCGTACGGCTCGCCCTGCGCGAGCACCGTCTGCACCGCCTCCACCAGCTCGCCCCGGCCCGCCGCGGGCAGCCCGCGCAGTCGGGCGAGATCCCCGGCGAGGCGGCTGATCTCCCGTGCGTCGGCGGGCCCCGACGGATGACCGAGTGCCCGCAGCTCCGCACACACCCGTACGGCCACACGCGTCAGCGCCTCCTCCAACGCGGCCGGATCCCCCGCCGCGCCGAGCACCAGGTGCTGCCACTCCGGGTCCCGGATGCCCGCCGGATACCCGGACCGCTCGTCCAGGAGCGCGTAGGCGTAGGGGATGAGCGAGGTCGTCCACCGAGGGCGTTCGAGCTGCCTGCCGCCTCGACTCCGATGTTCCGGCACAGGCTCCGTGACCGGTGACACCAACGCCGGGGCGTGGAAGGCGCCGACGAGCACGACGGCCCGCTCACCGTTGGCGGTGGCCGCGGCCAGACAGGAGCGCATCCAGCGCTCACGCCGCAGATCCAGCTCGGGAATCCCACCCGAGGCGGCGGCATCCTCCCGCAGCGCCCAGCCCGTCAACAGAGCTGCCCGCCGCAGAGCTTCGGGCGGCGATCCCGGCGCGGCGGCCTCGACGAGCCGGTCCCAGAGGTCGTCACCGGGACGACCGCTGAGACGGGCCCGCAGGGCGGTAGCGAGACCTGAACGGCCGGATTCTTCGGGGGTGTTGACCGACGCGGGGGCGTCGACGGGTTCGGGGCCGTCGGGTTGTCCGGGCGACTCGGTGGCACGGACAGGGGCCGTGCCGTTTGCGGTCTCCGGCCCGGTGGCGGCAAGGGGGGAGCCGTCGGACGGACCTGGACCCGGACCCGTGTCCGCACCCGGACCTCCACCCCCACCCGGCTGCGGGCCCTGCTCCGCAGCCGGGGACGGGCCCGGGTGGTGCGCCGACCGCGCCGGAGCGGACCGCCCCTCACCCCACGCCCTGTCCGCCAGCGGCAGATCGCAGGCGACCACCGGGACCCCGTGCCGCGCGGCCCAGCGCACCGCGGCGAGTTCGGGGGAGAAGTCGGCGAACGGATAGAAGGCCGGCCCCTCCCCGCCGGACCCGTCGAGCGGCGCGGCGGCGAGGGCGACCGGGGCCCGGGTCTCCTCGTGGCCGAGCCAGGGCAGCCATTCCTGCATCTCGGCGGGGAGTTCGACGAGCAGCACGTCAGGTTTCGCCTCGTCCAGCAGCGCGGGCACCGCGGCTGCCAGGGAGGGCGCGTGATGCCGTACGCCGATGAGGTAGGGCACCGCCGGGTCGGTGAGGGCCGCTACGGCGTCGTCGGGGGAGAGGCGCACGTCGGTCAGCCCTCCAGCACGGTGCGCAGATCCCACAGGGTGCGCCAGGTGGCGGACCCCTGCTCGGCGCGGCGCCGGACCGGACCGTCCCAGTAGCCGCGCAGCCGGGCCGCGTCGGCGGGGTCGTCCTTGCGGACCACGCCCAGGAGATGGCCCGGCAGCAGCCCGAGGACATCGCGGTCGCCCGGGAAGTAGGCGGCGGCGAGCCCCAGCGCACCCGCGACGGACACGGCTTCCGCGGTGCTCATCACGGTGGACGGCCGCTCCACCTCCCAGCCCTCCGCGGACCTGCCCTCCCGCAGATCACGGAAGGCGGTGACCAGTGCCTCCAGCACGGCGTCGTCGACCCGGAAGGGCGCCCCGGCCCGCTCGACGGACGCCCGCGCCTGGCTCCGTACCAGTGCCGTCTCGGCGTCCAGGTCCGCGATCGGGCCGACGGTCTCGAAGTTGAAGCGGCGCTTGAGCGCGGCCGACATCTCGGAGACGCCCCGGTCACGCAGGTTGGCGGTGGCGATGAGGCTGAAGCCGGGCGCGGCATGCGCGAGGGCGTCCTCGGTGCCCGCCAGCTCGGGGACGGCGATCCGCCGCTCGGAGAGCAACGAGACCAGGGAGTCCTGCACCTCGGGCAGACAGCGGGTGACTTCCTCCACCCGCGCGATCGCACCCCGGGTCATCGCGGTGAGGACCGGGGAGGGCACGAGCGCCTGCCGACTGGGTCCCTGCGCCAGCAACAGGGCGTAGTTCCAGCCGTACTTGAGCTGGTCCTCGGTCGTGCCCGCGGTGCCCTGCACGACCAGACCGCTGGTGCCGCACACCCCGGCGGACAGCAGCTCGGACAGCATGGACTTGGCGGTACCCGGCTCGCCGACGAGCAGCAGGCCGCGCTCCCCGGCGAGCGTGACGACACACCGCTCGACCAGGGCCCGGTCACCGACGAACTTGCCCTCCACGACGAGTCGCCGTGGCACACCGTCGGGTGCGTCGGCGTCGTCGGGCAGCCGCAGGGCCTGACCGGCGCTGCCCATGACGAAGGTGACGACGGCGCGGGGGGTGAGCCGCCAGGCGGGCGGGCGCGGCCCGTCGTCGTACGCGGCCAGGAAAGCCAGTTCGGTGGCGTGACGGTCCTCGGGCGGGACGATCTGGCGGGTCGCGTCGGGGGCGAGGGCGGTGGTCATCGGCGACCTTCACTGGGTGTGAGCGGTGTGCGGGGTTCCGGCCGGCGTCGCGAAGGCGTCGTCCGGGCGGTTCGGACGGCGGTCATCGGCGTCCCTTCCGGGTGGCACGCGTGGTCAGTTCCTCGTACGCGGGGGCGTCACCGTCGCGCACCCGCCCCCACGCACGGGCGAACAGCTCGGGCACCGGCAGCAGCGGCACGACGCGCAGGCCGTGACGCACCGGGTAGAGGCCCTCCTTCCACGTCTCCACCGGCAGCGCGGGCGACTTGAGGTCGAGCCACCCGCAGGGCAGGAACAGGGTGCGCCCGGCCCGCGGCCGTTTGGCCTCCACGACCAGGTCGGTCGCGGCCAGCTCGGTGCGGGCCTTCTTCATGCGGGCGGGCTTCCAGCCGGTCCAGTGGGCGCAGTTGCGGTCCGTGGGGTCGGGCAGGGCCAGCAACTGGAGATACAGCGCCGCCGCGTCCTCGCTCAGACCGTGGGCCGCGGCGACCTCGGCGACGAGCGCGGGCGCGCAGACGGTGGGGTCCTGGGCGTGGCCGCCGGGCCCCTCGGGGTCGGTGCCCGCCGCGAGGGCCCGGGCCAGGTCGTCACCGAGGATCGTCCGCACGGCCTGCATACCGTTGCTCGGCGAAGAGCCCACCAGTCCTTCGACCAGGCCGAAGACCGCGTCGTCCGTACTGGTCAGGGCGGCCGGCCGGACCAGGACGGTCTCGGTGTCCCCATGCCAGGGACGCAGCACGAACACCTCCCCGACGGGCGTCGAACCGTCCGCGTCGGCTCCCCCGGTGGCGGGCAGCCCGTACACCTTGCGCAGTTCGGGGGCGGTCGCCCGGCCCTGCTCCGTGTACTCGATGTCGAGGTCGAGCAGCAGTCCCGGGTCGGCGAGGCGTCGGCGCAGCGCCGCGAGTCCCTCGGGCAGGACGGCGCGCAAGGGGTGCCCGTAGGGCAGGACGTAGGCGAGCGAGGCGAGGGTGGCGACGGAGCGCGTCAGGTCGTACCGCCCGGGCAGGGCCCGCGGGTCCTGCGGGGTCAGACTGCCGTTCTTGTCCGGCCGTTGGACCGTGGTGCGGGAGATCCAGGGAGTGCGCCCCGGATTGAGGATCTCCTCGGCCGAGGCGGCGGGAAGACCGGCGAGATCGGCCGCGACCTCCTCGGGCACTCGGACGACGGAGCCGAGGCGCTCGGCCCACAGCCGGCCCGCGGCAGTCGTGTCCGGCCCGGACGTCCACAGGTCGGAGGGGTCCTCGGGCAGCAGGGCCCCGACCAGCGCCGTCCGGTCCTGCCTGTCGAGGGAGGCCAACAGGCCATTGCCCAGGTCGAGTTGGCGTGGCTTCAGTCCGATCGCGGCGAGTACGTCGGCGCCGGGCTCCTGCGGTCGGCCGGCGAGCAGCACGGTGGCCTGGACGGGGCCCAGTCCGCCCCGGGTCGCGGTGACGAGCGCGGCCGGTGTCTCCGGCCGCCAGGGTGCCGCGCCCTTCTCCCGGATCAGCCGGACGACGTCGGCGAGCCCGTCGGTGGCCAACGTCGGTGCGAGGGCGGTCTCCTCGTCCAGGGTGAAGTGGGCGACGGAGCCGAACGCGCCGGACGGATCGTGGTCGAGGGCGAGCCAACTCACGCGGTTGCGGGCACCGTCGATGCTGTGGCAGCCGAGGACGGCCACCGTACGGCCGTCCCGGCGCAGCACCTGACCGGCGCGTTGCTGCTTGTCGTGCGGCTCGGTCAGCACGATCTGGCGCAGCTGACCCCCCGGCTCGGAGAGCGGCCCCTCGGCGATCGCCTCGAACAGCAGGAGCAGCGCCTCGCGTTGGGCGTCGGACACGGTCTGCAGGGCGGCGCGGTAGGCCAGGGGCCGCAGCGCGGCCAGCGCGGACGGCCAGGCCATGCCGTTCCCCGGGATCGTGTGCTCCTCGCTGAGCCAGCTGTCGCCGAGGGCGCCGAGACGGGCGCGGTCGGGCAGCGGCTTGCCGTCGGCGGGCCGCCCGGACAGGACGTGGTTCACGGCCCGGATCTGGCGGAGCACGCCCCACTGATGGTCGCCTCCCCACCATCCCCCGATGTCGGCGAAGCCGTCGGCGGCGTTGCGCAGAGTGCGGTCGTCGCCGTGCTCGGGACGGTAGTCGGCGAACATGCCCTCGGTCCGTCGCCGGTCCGACGTGGCCCGCTCGACGGGGGGCGTCACGAAGGCGGCTACCGACTCGCCGAGCCGGAGCGTCGTCAGGACCAGGGTGGAGACGCCGGTGAGCAGCCGTTCGTCCGTGAGGTCCGGCAGGGCCCGGCCGACGGCCTGCCGTGTGACCTCGTCCGCGGTCGGTACGACGGGCTTGCCGCCGACAGTGGCACCGACCCCTCCGGCCGCGACCACTTGTGCCTGACGCTCGGCCAGAGCCCGCGTCGCGACATGCAGCACCTCCGCCGCCCGCTCGTCGGTGAGCGCGCGCAGCACGCCCGACGCCCGCTCGTCCCGGGGCCGCAGCGCGTGCCAGAACGCGACCGGCGGTACGAGCCGGGTGCCGGAGGCGAACTCCCCGCCCCGTTCGTTGGGCGTCACCTGGCCCAGCTCACCGGCGTTCGAGGTGTCGTCCGGCGCGAACAGGCCGACCTGCCGGTAGCTCTGGACGGCGACGGGCTCCGCACCTCCGGGCAGCGTGAGCGCACCGAGCGGAACACCGCGCGACTGTCCCCGGGCCCACCGCACGGTGACGGTCCGGCCGTCCGGCGTACCGGTGGTCGTCCGTGCCTCGGCGCCCTCGCCCTCCGTGCGCACCCAGCGGCCGAGCACCGTGCCGTCGGTGCCGAACGGGCTGTGTTCGAGGCCGGGTTGCAGGGGCAGCACCTCACACTGTTCCTGTGCCAGGGTCGCCTCCTCATGGATCCCGGACCGCAGGAAGGCGGGCAGCGACGCCCGGCCGTGCGTGCCCGTGGCCGGGTCGTACTCCAGCCACACCTGCCGAAGGCCCTGCCTGCCCTGGCGCCAGAGCGTGGTGCCGTCACCGATGACGGGCCGACCGGCCGGCACGACGGTGTCGCCCGCGTGCAGAGTGCGCCCGCCGGTCGCACGACCGCCGCCGGACAGCGGGATCGAGGGTGCGCCCGCGTCATTGCCCCACCAGTACGGGAGCTGTTCGCCACCGACGGCGAAGACCTCGGACGGGCGGGAGGACCAGTAGCCGAACTGCTTGCCGTCCTGCCGCCACACCACGAGCAACTCGCCGTCGGTGTACCGGAAGTGCGGACGCGTCCACTGGTCCAGCGCGACAGGGATCCGCAGATCGTGTTCGAGCAGCACCTTGTCCGGGCCGACGACGACCGCCTTGTGCGCACGGGCGAGAATCAGCGCGGGCCAGGCCTCGTGCACACTCACCGTGTCCTCGCGGTGGGCCTTGGTCTCGGCGTCGAGCAGCCGCAGCGCGTCGTCGAGGGCGGGCCAGCCCAGTTCGTCCATGATGCCCGCGCGCAGGGTGCGGCCGAGCAGTGGAGCGATGTCGTGCGCGGCGATCCGCGCGACGGCCTCGGGGCTGACCTCGGCGGCCACCGGACGGAAGGGACGCAGCCGGCCGAGCGCCGTGCGGGCCCCGGGCAGGCCCGTCGCGCCGCTGAACTCCGCCGCCGCGTCGTCGAGCCACTCGCGCAGTACGTCGCCCAGCACGGGATGCGCCGAGAGCGCCGACAACAGCTCGGCTGCCACCCGGCCGCGGCCCAGGTTGCCGACAGCCGCGTACAGCAGGGGCCGGAGCCGGGGATCGGAGACCGTGGCGGTCAGCTCGCGACGGCCGGTCCCGGAGCCGCTCAGCCAGTTGTCGAGGGCCAGATACACGTCGGTGTCGGCGGGCGGCACGGTGAGAGGGATGCCCTCGGCGGCGCACAGGTCCAGCAGGTCGAGGTCGGCGCCCGCCTGCCAGCGGCCGGTGAACAGGTCGACGGCCCGGCCCTCGGCGCGCAGCCGTGGCGCCATCCGGGCGACGAGCGCGAGCGTCACCGGGGAGCGTTCGGAGACGGCGCCGCCGTGCTTGCGGTGGGTGGCCCAGCGGCTGAGCCAGCCCGCCGCGTCGACACCGCTCGCGGCCTCGTCGTCCTCGCCGGTCAGCAGACGGTCGGCGCCGCTCTCGGCCAACAGCGCCAGCCAGAACTCGTCGTCCTCGGTCTTGCGGCCCAGACCGGCCGGCATGATCTCCAACAGCCGCGCCCGTACGGCCGGTTGACGCTCGGCGAGGACGGCGAGGGTGGCTCGGTAGGCGGTCCAGAAGGAGGCGGGCGCCCGTACCGCCGCAGGTGAGGCGAGCAGGTCGGCGAGGAGGGCGCACTCCTCGGTGACCCGGGGGAGCCCGGTCGCCTTGATCAGACCGCGGGCGTCCTGCGGCAGCGACGCGTACGGCGGCATCCCGGCCGCACACCGCTCCACGGTCAACTGCCGGAACTGTGCCCAGGCCTCGGCCGGATCGAGCCGACGCGCCAGGTCCTTCACATGCTCCTTGAGCGCCTTGACCGTCAGCGCCCCGGCGAAGGCGAACTCCAGGAACACGGCCCGCTGCCGCTCCTCGTCCACGGTGAGCGCGTGCACCCGCTCGGCCTCGCGGGCCTTGCCGAAGAAGGCGGCCGCGTACGTCGTGTTCTCGTGCTGGAGGAAGATCCGCGCCGCCTGCTCGTAGAACGTGGGCAGGAAGTGCGGCACGGCCCGGCCGAGCAGGTCGCCGAGCGCGTCGAAGCCGTCCTTCGCGGTGCCGGGACGGGACTTGGCCTGACGTGCGAGCCGCTCCACGTCCTTGACCAGCGCGAGTGCGTGGTGGCCGTTCGCCGGGTCGTTGACCAGCGCCCAGGCGGGGAAGCCCAGTGTCTCCCGGCGGACCTGACCGACCTCGGGGGCCTCCGGCTCGCGGACCAGACCGAGGAAGTCCAGGGCGAGATCCTCGGCCTCGCCGAGGGTGCCCGGCACCAGCCGGACGACCTGCCGCTCGTCGAGCGCGGGATGCGTGTAGGTGCGCACGGTGAGGGTGTCGGCGTCCTCGCGGGCGGTGCTGCCCACGGGCAGGACGGCGCCGGCCTCCAGGAGCACGGCCGTCGTGCTGTCGTCGTACGTCGTCATGCCGCCCGCTCCTCGTCCTCGATGTCCCGCCCGGCGTACAGCGAGGCCGCCATGCGCATGCCCTCCGACCAGGCGACCGGGCCCACCTGACCGAGCCTCAGTCCCCGGCCGGAGCCGTCGGTCCAGGTCAGGGGACCGGTCTCGGTCTCCTCGTAGCTGTCGTAGTCGCCGATCCAGACGCGGGCCTCGATCACGCGGCCGTCCTCCCGCACGGAGCAGACGGAGTTGCCGCCGCGCACCCGGAAGCCGAGCTGGGTGGCCCTGGCGTGCAGGAAGCGCAGTTCCTTGAAGGCCCCGCCCGCGTACTCCTCGACGACGGTCCCCTCGGCGTCGAGGCCCGCGGGGCGGTGCCACACCTCGCGGAAGAGCTGCTGGGCGCGCTGCTCGACGCCGAGTTCGACGGCGAACTCCCGCAGGTCCTCCAGGTCTTCGAGGAGCACGGGGTGCGGGAGACGGACGAGGTCGGGCGCGATGCGCACGGTGTCCCCGTCGAGGTCGACGAGACCGAGCCCGCGGTCGAGGTCGGCGTCCCGCAGGAATCCGGCCACCGCGCCGTCCGGTCCCGTGACGACGACATCGCGCAGGGCGTGCTGCCAGGCGGGGTCGGGCCACACCCGGGCGAGGACGGCGAGGGGCACCGGAAGCGACCGCACCATCCACCGCTCCACGTCGGTCAGGCACTGGCGTTCGTGCCGCTCCAGCCACTCGGCGAGCTGCCGCAGCCCCACCACCGACGGATCGTCCGCGAGCTTGCCCGGCACGGACTTCAGCCGTCGGCCGGCCGCGTTGCGGCACACCACCTTCCCACCGTCCAGGCCGACTTCGTAGTCGCCGGCCGTCACCCACCCCATAAGTGCCTCCCCGCACTCCCGTGATCAAGTGACGGGAACTCTAGGCGAGACCACTGACAACGCCCTCCGGCTGTGGACAACGCCGGTCAGGACGGCCGTGACCGGGCCGCCAGAACGGCGATGTCGTCCTCGGCGGGAGAGTCCGCGAGCTGGGCCAGGACGTCGTCGAGGATGACGTCGAGGGAGGCACGCGGCGACAGTCGCAGCCGGGTCAGGCGGCGCAGCGAGACGTCGATGTCCTCGCCGCGCCGCTCCACCAGCCCGTCCGTGTAGAGCAGCAGCACGCCCTCCGGGACCGCCGGGCGGGTGAACGTCGTATAGCTGCCGAATCCGGTGCCCAGGGGCGGGCCGGCGGGGACCTCGACGAGGGCGACCGTGCCGTCCGGGGAGAGGAAGGCCGGTGGGAGATGGCCGGCGTTCGCGTACGACACGGTGCGCCGGGCGGGATCCTCCAGCGCCACCAGACAGGTCGCGACCCGGTCGAACCCGGAGTCGGCGACCGTGCGGTCGGCGTGCGCGAGCAGCAGATGCGGCGGGAGGCCCGCCATGGCCAGGGCGCGCAGCGCGGAGCGGTAGTGGCTCATCGCGACGGCGGCCTCGACCCCGTGCCCCATGACATCCCCGATGACCAGCAGATTCCGGCCGTCGGGCAGCTGAAGGCGGTCGAACCAGTCGCCTCCGATGAGGGCCACGTCGTCGGCGGGCAGATAGCGGAACGCCGTCCGCGCCTGCGGGTCCGGCGGCGCGGTCGTCTCGGTGAGCAGGGCGTGCTGCAGCTCCAGGGCCATGCTGTGCTCGCGGGTGTGCAGCGCGGCGCGCTCCAGGGCGCGGGCGGCCCGGTGCGCCAACTCCTGGGCCACCGACACGTCGTCGACCGTGAACCCGGGGGAGTCGAACGCGCGCACGAGCGACAGGGTGCCCAGGGGACGTCGGCCCGCGATCAGCGGCAGGACGAGGACCGAGTGGACGCCGATGTCCCGGTAGGCCGTGGCCCGCTGCGCGTGCACCGCACCGGACTGCCACTGCTGCTCGGAGATGCCGTTGCTCAGCCAGGGCCGGCCGGCGTCCAGGCAGGCGCGGATCTCGGTGCCCGGCGGATAGTCCAGGGTGTCGCCGAGACCGGCCAGGGCCTGCACCGCGTCCTTGACGCCGGGCACCGCCGAGAGGGCCGCCCGGCGCAGCCGCAGCACGCCCGGCGGCGGCCGGTGCGGACCGGCCTTCACATCGAGGTTCAGCTCGACCCCGGCCGCGTCCGCCAGGTCCGGCACCATGAACTGGGCCAGTTCGACGCAGGTCGTCTTCACGTCGGAGGTGGTGCCGATGAGCGCGGTGGCGGTGTCCAGCAGGGTCATCCGGCGGTGCGCGCGCTCCAGCTCGTCGACGTGCTGCTGCGGGGCGCTGATCTCCAGGAAGATCCCGGCGAGCCCCAGCACCCGGCCCCGCGCGTCCTGGAGCCGGTGGTAGGTGGCGTGCCAGGCGCGGCGGGTGAAGGGCTGGTCCGCGCGCGTGTGCCCGGTACCCACCAGCTCACGGGGCTGTCCGTCGTACAGCACCTGCCGCAGCACGCTCTCGGGCCGGTCGACGTCCGGCGACGCCTCGGCCAGGGTCCGCCCCAGGAGTTCCTCCGCCGACAGGCCGCTGAGCCGGACCATGTGCGGGTTGACGTACAGGAAGCGTAGGTCCGGGTCGAGGACGACCACACCGGCGGCGGTGCCCTCGACGAGTTGGTGCAGCAGCCCGTACTCCTCGACCAGCCGGGGCAGGTCCGCGGCGCTGGGCCCGGCGAGCAGCGCCTCGATGTTCTCGAAGAGCAGCGGCCGGAATGCGTCCATGGCCACCGCACCTCTCGTCGTCGTAGCGCTTGCCGCACGGCAGAGACAATGATCGGCCTGCCGGGGGACTAGTGCACGTCGAGAGGGTCCGGGGTGCCGCCAGCGCGACACGCGACGCGGATGTGCGGGCCCGGGGGCCCGTGCCGTGCGGTGTGGGCGGTCCCGCGCGTCTGGGGGGAGGAACGCGGGCTGTACGCGGGCGCCGTCCTCACCGCCGCGAGCGACGGTTCCCTGGACGCGGCACTGGTCCTGCGCACCGTCTTCCAGGAGGGCGACCGGACCTGGGTCCGGGCGGGCGCGGGCATCGTCGCGGACTCACGCCCCGAACAGGAGACGGAGGAGACCCGGGAGAAGCTCGCCGGCATCGCGCCCTACCTGGTGCCCAGGCCCAGCGCGGCTACTTGCCCTGCCGCTCCCGCTCCTGCTTGTCCTGCTGCAACTCCTTGATACGCGCCGCTTCCTTGCGGACGTCGGCCTGCACGGAGCGCTCGCGCCGGAGCCAGCCGGGGTCCTCCTGCTTCAGCGCGTCGATCTGCTCGGTGGTCAGGGGCTCGGTGACCCCGCCCCGGGCGAGCCCCGCGATCGAGATGCCCAGCTTCGCGGCGACCACCGGACGGGGGTGCGGGCCGTCGCGGCGCAGGTCGCTCAGCCAGGCCGGCGGGTCGGCCTGCAGCGCGGTCAGCTCGGCGCGCGTGACGACACCCTCCTGGAACTCCGCGGGGGTGGCCTGGAGGTACACACCCAGCTTCTTCGCCGCGGTCGCGGGCTTCATGGTCTGGGAGGTCTGGTGCGTCGTCATGGTGTCCAGGGTATCGAGCGTACGAACCAGCGCCGACCACGGCGGACGGCGCAGGGGAACGGGCAGGTAGCCTGGCGCGGTGACTGGCTCGGAAGATTCCCCCGCGTTCCGGCTCGCGTACGTCCCGGGAGTGATCCCCGCCAAGTGGGTGCGGATCTGGAACGAGCGGCGCACCGACGTCCCCCTGACCCTGCTCCAGGTGTCCACCACCGAGGCGCACGACCTGCTGTTGGCGGGCGACGCCGACGCGGGCCTCGTACGCCTGCCGGTCGACCGTACGGTGCTCAGCGCGATCCCCCTCTACACCGAGACCACCGTGGTCGTGGTCCCCAAGGACCATGTCGTGGCCGCCGTCGACGAGATCACCGCCGAGGATCTCGCCGACGACATCGTGCTGCACCCCCTCGACGACACCCTCGCCTGGGAGAGCCTCCCCGGCCGCCCCGCGATCGAGCGCCCCGCGACGACCGAGGACGCGATCGAACTGGTCGCCGCCGGCATCGGCGTCCTCGTCGTCCCCCAGTCCCTGGCCCGCCTCCACCACCGCAAGGACCTCACCTACCGCCCGGTCACCGACGCCCCCGAGTCCCAGGTCGCCCTGTCCTGGCCGGAGGCCCGCACGACCGACCTGGTCGAGGACTTCATCGGCATCGTCCGAGGCCGCACGGTCAACAGCTCCCGCGGCCGCAGAGAGGAACCAAAGCAGGCTCAGCCGAAGCCCAAGAAGCGCTCCCAGCCTCCTGCGGGAAGGTCGGCAGCCCGGGGCAGGGGCACCCGCCAGGGCAAACCTCGCCGCAAGTCGTAGATCGGCCCTGGGGAGGCGGCGCGGAACGCGCCCCGAAAGGGGCGCGGGGAACTGCGCGACCAGCCCCCACCGGCCCGCGGCGAAGAAACCACTTATCCAGACCCCGGCAACACCACGAAACAGTCCTGAACCCGCCCCGGAACCGGCGCCCCCGACTCCGCCGCGAACTCGACCTCGTACAACCCCGCCTCCAACACCCTCCGCACCTCGTACAGACCCGGCACAACCTCCCGCAGAACCAGAGAAACCGTCTCCCCGTCCTCCCGCGTCACCATCGCCCGCACCCGCTCCGGCGGCCGAGCAGCACCCACGACCCGCGCACGCAAAGTCACCGGCCCCGAGCCGACATACGCGTCGTCGACCTCACTGCTGATCGCCGGAGCCACCCGCGCCGGCGGATCCGACGGACCACGCACGTCCATCAGGCCGGGCGCCTGAAGACGCAGCAGCAGTTCGAGGAGCCGACCGCTCAGCACACGCGGCGACTGGAGAGCGCCGTGCGCCTCCGGCACGAACCGGCACCGGTCCTCCGGCAACGCGGGCGGCATCGCCGAGACCCGCGGCACCGCACCGTCCCCGTCCGCCAGGACCGCCGGGACCAGCGCTCCCGGCGGCTCGACCGAGCAGACCACCCCATGCCCGTTCCACCGCGCCGACTGGAGTGTGCCGCCCTGCCGGGTACCCACCAGAGGCAGCGTCGCGTGCTGGTGCGCGTACGCGGGAAAGCTCTCGGCGTTGTACGCGGCCGCCGCCGCGATCTCCCGGTGGAAGCCCAGACCGTCACCCACGAGATCCCGCCGCACCCCCGGCAGCGGCGCCGCGTCCTCGATCCGGATGTGCCCCGCCCCGGTGTCGATGACCGAGTACACCGGCAGCAGCTGGTGCACGGAGGGGAAGCCGCGGGTCAGGCTCCGTACGCCGGGCAGGTCCCGGAAGCCGTTGGCGAGCGTGTCGAGCGCGCGCACCGAACCGCGGTGCGGGGTGCCCAGCGTGATCAGCGCCCGGCAGTCGCGCCAGCCGCCCAGCACCTCGACGTAGTAGCGGGCGATCAGGCCGCCCATGCCGTGGGCGATGACGACGGCCTTGGTGTCCTGCGCGCCGGTCCGCCGCCGGAACTCGGCGACATGCAGGTCGATCTCCTCGGCCAGCCTGCGGGCGTGCACCCGGTTGTCCAGCCGCCAGTCGTACGGGAACGTGAGCAGCCCGCCGCCCGGACCGTCCGTCACATCGAAGTGCTCGCGCACCCAGTCGACGGTCCGCGCGTAGCCCCTGCTCCGCAGCAGGCCGGGCAGTATGGCGACGTCGGGGAACAGCCGTGACGCCCTGACCGGCGAGGTGTCGCAGCGCAGTGCCAGCGGATGCCCGGTGGTGTCCGGATCCCGCAGCTCGGCCAGGGACTGGAGCAACGGTTTGCCCGGCGCCCACAACGGACCCGTCGGCCCCTCCAGGACACTGCCGAGGATTCCCGGGACCAGGACGATCGGATGTCTCACAGGACAACGCATGTGCCCGCCCCCGACTGCCGGATGCGGAGGCCCCAGGTGCCCACCCCCGTGGAGCACCCGGGACCTCCTCCTCGGTACCTCGGACCAGTACCGAGGAGACAGGGGACAGGAAGGGGGGAGCCGTTTCCGGCCCGGCCCGGGGACTCCCTTCGCCCGATCCTGTTCCTCAATGTGTTCTCCATACATTCGACGGGACGCTCCGTACGCCTTTTGGGTCAGCTTTGTCCGATCTCGCCGTCAGGGGGAGAGATCCGGTGTTGCCAGGGCATATTTGGCAACACCGGGCAACAGGCGGGCGAGGGCGGGCGGTCGGGGGTCGCATGGACGACGTGGTGAACGGCGTGCCGGAAGACGTGGCGGACGAATCGGCGCAGTTCGGCGGGGAGTTACGCCGCCGGCGGCTCGCCGCCGGACTCTCCCTCGCCGACCTGGCGGGCCTCGTGCACTGCAGCCGGGGCTACCTCAGCCGTATCGAGAACGGCCACCGCCGGGTCACCCGTGAACTGGCCGAAGGCTGCGACGACGCGCTGGACGCCAAGGGCGAACTGCTCGACCTGGCCCCCGAGTCCCGGGCCGACGCCCCCGACGTACCGCCCGCACGAACACCTGGCCTCCGGCGCGCGACGACACCGTCCACCTCCGGCACGGTCCCGGCCCAACCCTCCCGGTACGGCGCCGAGTTCGACCGGCTGCTGCACCGCGGCGACACCAGCTACCTCGCCGGGCGCATGGAGGAGGCGGACGCCTACTACCGCCAGGCGTACCAGCAGGGCGCCGACAACCCCGAGGCACAGGCCGTGGCCGTCGTACGGCGGGCCAGGCGCTGGTCCGATCCGGGCCGTGTCGACCACGAACTCCTGCACCTGATCCGGGAGACCCTGGCCACGCTCAAGACCCGCGACGGCGCCGAGGCGGCCGGACTGCGCCTCCGCCTCGGCGCACATCTGGCGAAGAAGCTCTCCATGTCCGTCAGCGAGGACACCGCCTGGCCCGGCGCCGGACCCGAACGCGGCGCGGACCTGGCCCGCCGGACGTTGGAAGGCCTCGCCACCGGCGGCCAGGACGAGGAGACGCGCTGCGAGGTGCTCACCGAGTGCCGCTGGGGCCTGTACGACTTCGTACCGGCCATCGAATCGCTGACCACCTCCCTGCGCCTACGGGACTGCGCGCTGCGTGCCCGCTCCCCGTACTTCCTGGGCGAGTCCCTCGTCGCGCTCGCCATCGACCAGCTCCGCGTCGGCCGGGTGCACGGCGCCACGGGCACGGTGGCCGAGCACCGCAGGCACGCGGCCCGTACGCGCAGCACCCTCGCGCGCTGGCAGCAGTGCACCCTGGACACCCTGCTCGACCTGTGGTGCGGCCGGTTCGACTCCGCCACCGACTGGATCTTCGGCGAGTCGAGGGAGATCGTCGCGAGCCTGGAGGCGGACCTCGCCGTTCCCGCCGACACCCTGCTCCAGACCCGGCTGGGCCAGGTGTACTGGCTGCTCAGGGAGCAGGGCAGGATGGCCGAACTCTTCAGCTCCGGGCTCGCCGACGGCGTCGAACGGCACGGGTACTTCCCCGTCTGGCGGGCGGGATTCGCCCTGGCCCGCTGCGAGGTGGGCGACCACGACGAGGCGGCCGACCGGCTGCTCGCCTTCCTCAGGGAGACCGCCGACTGCGCCTCCCTCCCGCCGCACGGCTGGTCCGTACCGGCGCTGGTCCTGCTGGCGGAGGTCTGCGCCGGCCTCGACGCGCACGGCGGCTACGAGACCGAACTCGCCCACGCCGTACCGGTGTTGCGCGAGGCGCTCGCCCGAAGGCCGGCGGGGATCGCGCTCGCGGGCTGGCCGGTGGTACTGGTCGGCCCGACCGAACGGGCCATGGGACTGCTGGCGTTGGCGGAGGGCGACACCACGACAGCTCTAGGCCACTTCCGCCAGGCCGAACGCCTGGTGGTCGGCAGCTCCCCACCCCAGACGGCCCGCCTCAGAGCGAACGAGGCCCGCGCACTGCTCCGCGAGAAGAGCGGCACACGACGTTCCGAGAGCGTGGCACTGCTCCGCTCGGCACTGGCGGGAGCGGAGGCGAACGGAATGCGGCTACTGGCGGCGGAATGCCGGGAGTTGCTGGCAGCGGAGGGACCGCCTGCCGGCCCGCAGGGCCGCGCCCTTTAGGGGCGCGGGGAACTGCGCGACCAGCCCCCACCGGACCCGCACCCGACAACGAACCGGCCCTACCCCTCCTGCCCAGCCGCCCCCACGAGCCACTCAAACGCGGCCCTGGACATGAACTCCCGCTGCCCACCCCGCACCAACAGCTCCACCGCAGCGAACCCAGGATCGTCGGCCTGCGCGGCAAGATACGGGATCGCGACACAGCGCATACCGGCCGCGTGCGCCGCGACACAACCCGGAGCCGCGTCCTCCACGACCACACAGTCCCTGGGGGCCACCCCGAGCCGCCGCGCCGCCTCCAGGAAGACATCCGGCGCGGGCTTGCCGTGGGCGACCTCGTCGGAGGACACGACGGTCCGCAGATACGCGTCCAGACCCGTGCCCGCCAGGATCGCCTCGATGGCCCGCAGCGAGGAACCCGACGCCACCGCCATCGGAACCCCCTCGCCCGCCAGCAGCTCCACGAACTTCCGCATCTCGGGATAGACGGAAGTGTCCGCCCGGGCCAGCTCCAGATACCGCCGGTTCTTCTCCGCGAGCAACTCCTCGACCGGCGCGTCCAGCCCGTACCGCTCCCGCCACAGCGTGACCGTCTCCCGGGTGCTGATGCCCACGGACTTCTCCTGGTCTGCCCAGGTGAAGCCGGTGACGCCGTACGCGGCGAGGGTCTGCCGACTCGCCTCGTAGTAGTTCGGCTCGCTGTCCACGAGGGTGCCGTCGAGATCGAAGATGACCGCGGTGGTGCCGAGAGTGCTCATGGCTCCCAGGATGCCAAGAGGCACAGTGGGGTCAGCGCGCGGCCGTACGCCCGATCGACTCCACCAGCGGCAGCAGCCGATGCGGGACCCGCTCACGCAGCGCCACCTCCGTACGGGTACGGACCACGCCCGGCACGCTGATCAGCGCCTGGATCACGTCCTCCAGGTGGGCGTTGTCGCGGGCCACGACCCGTGCGAGCAGATCACCACCACCGGCGATCGAGAACGCCTCGACGATCTCCGGTACGGCCGCCAACGCGTCCCCGACCTCGTCGAGATGCCCCTGGGTGACCTCGATGTGCACGAACGCGAGCACAGGATGGCCGAGGGCGGCGGGAGAGAGCGAGGGACCCGTCCCGGTGATCACACCGTCCCGTTCGAGGCGGTCCAGGCGGGCCTGGAGGGTGCCGCGCGCGACACCGAGGACCCGGGCGTACTCACGCACGCTGGTGCGCGGCTGCTCCAGCAGCAGCCGCAGGATGCGGGTGTCCAGCTCGTCCACGGCCATGGGGCCTGGCCTCCTCGTGCGTGGTCGTACATTGGTCCGTTGGCTCAACGGTGGATGCTTGCGGACCCAAATATCTGTGCCAATGGCTCAGCATATTCAACCCCACTTGAGCCAGTGGTGGCATTGATGCTCCAATGACCCCGTCGATGGCGCTGCGGACCCCGCGGCGCCTTTTGTATGCCAATTTCGGATGTCGGGGGCGGGACAGCAGTGCTGAAGAGGGTGTTCATGGCGCCGGACCCGGGTCGCGCACGGCTGCGCTTCGCCGCGCGGGGCGTGCTCGGCATCGGCCTGGCCGTCACCGTCTGCGGCCTCGCCGGGCACTCGCTCACCGGGGCCGTGACCGGCGGACTCGCCGCGCTGCTCGCCCTGTTCACGGTCACCGACGCCACGGTGCGAGCCCAGGCGGTCACCACCGCGCTGCTGCCCGCCGTCGGCCTCCGGTCCTCGCCGCCGCGGCGGAGTTGCACGACCGTCCGGTCTCCCGAGGGCTCGTCCTCCTCGCCGTCGTCGGCGCGGGCGTGTACGTGCGCCGCTGGGGCCCACGCGGCCACAGCCTGGGCGTCTTCGCGTTCATGACCTTCTTCGTCGCCCAGTTCCTGCACGCGGGACCGCAGCAGTTGCCCGAGCTGTTCGCCGCCGTCCTCCTGTCCGTCCTCACCGCCTCGGCCGTGCGCTTCGTACTGTGGTGCTACGAGCGCCGTACGACCCTGATGCCGGCCCCCGCCGCCGCTCCGGCCGACGAACGGGGCCTGGCCCGCGCCACCACACGTCAGGCCGTCCAGGCGACGGCCGCAGCCGCCTTCGCGCTGGTGGTGGGCCAGCTGGTGTCAGGGGACCGCTGGTACTGGGCCGTCGGCGCCACCTGGTGGATCTTCGTGAACACCACCTCGCGCGGCGAGACCCTGGTCCGCGGCTTCCGCCGCATCCTCGGCACGGTCCTCGGCATCGGACTCGGCCTCGCCGTCGCGATCCCGGTGGCGGGAGCCGCCGCCCCAACCGCGGTGCTCGTCGCCGTATGCGTGTTCGGGATCTTCTACTCGGCCGCCGTGTCGTACACGTGGATGATGCTGTCGGTCACTCTGCTCGCCGAACTGCTGTACGGGCTTCTGGGCGTCCTCGATCCGGCACTGCTCGCCGTACGGTTCGCGGAGACCGGCGTCGGAGCCCTGGGCGCGCTGCTGGCCGTGCTGTTCGTCCTGCCGATCACCACGCACGCCACCACCGACGCCTGGATCCAGCGCGCCCTGCGCTGCGTCCACGCCTGCACCGCCGAGGCCACCGCCCGGCTGGCCGGGGCGCATGCCGACCCGGCGCCGCGCGTGGCCGAACTGGAGCTGCTGCTGGGGCGCGTACGACTCTCGGTCGCGCCGCTCGTGCATCCGCTCAACCCCGTACGCGCCCGTAAGCGCCGGGCGCACCGGGTACTGGCGCTGCTCGACGACTGCGCCCACGAGATCCGCGGTCTGGCCGCCGTGACCGCCGACCCGGCGGCCTCCCGCGACCTTCGGCTCGCCGCCGCCTGCCGACGCGTGGAGACCGCCGTGGAGGCGCTCACGGAGGGCCGCGCCGACACCGTCACGGCCCCCGCCGACCGGCCCCACGCCACCGAGCCCGCCCTCGCCCACCTGCACGGCCTGGAACGGGCCCTGGCCGAGCTGGCCAAGCCGCTGCGCGGCCCGTCGGGTTCGCCGCTGGTCGGGGCCTGAGGTCCCTGTCGTACGCACCGCGTCGTTGGTCTAGACCGATGCGGTACGGTCGCCCCGATCGATCAGCACACCGAGAGGGGACGGCAGTGGGACAACGGCGAGCGTTCATCGGCTCGTTCACGGCGGCCGGGGGACCGGGGGTCCTGGTCGCCGCCGTGGACGACGACAGCGGCGCCCTGACCGTGCTCGGCGCGGCGGACGACGTACCCGACCCCTCGTATCTCGCCCTCGCCGCCGACGGGCAGATGCTCTACGCCGTCAGCGAGACGGCCGAGGGCGCGGTGGCCGCCTACCGCGTGACCGGCGACAAGCCCGAACTCACCGGGCCGCCCGTGCCCGTCGACGGCGACTCGCCCACGCACCTCGCCCTCTTCGACGGGCACGTACTGACCGCCAACTACGGCTCCGGCAGCGTCGCCGCGCTGCCCGTCTGCGCCGACGGCACCCTCGCCGACAGCGCCTCCCACGTACTCCGGCACACCGGATCGGGACCGGACCCGGCGCGCCAACAGGGGCCGCACGCCCACCAGGTGCAGCCCGACCCGAGCGGCCGGTGGGCCGTCGGCGTCGACCTCGGCACGGACTCCGTCCACGTGTACGCCCTGCGCGACGGCACCCTCGTACCGCACCGCGAGACCGCCCTGCGCCCCGGTTCCGGACCGCGCCACCTGGCCTTCCACCCGGAGGGCCTGTACGCCTATGTGCTCAACGAACTCGCCCCGACCGTCACCGTCTGCCGCTGGGACGCCGCCGAGGGCCTCCTGACGCCCCTGGACGAGACACCGGTGCTGCCCGGCGCCCCCGACGGCGACGCCTACCCGTCGGGCATCGTCGCCTCGCCCGACGGCCGCTTCGTGTGGACCGCGACGCGCGGCCAGGACGTCCTCTCCGTACTCGCCGTCGACGGCGCCGGAGCGGCCCTGCGGCTGGTGGACACCGTGCCGTGCGGCGGTCACTGGCCCCGCGCGCTCGCCGCCTCCAACGGCTTCCTGTACGCGGCGAACGAGCGCTCCGGAGACGTGACCTGGTTCGCCCTCGACCCCGACACCGGCCACCCCCGCCGGACCGGCTCGATCGAGGTCCCGGCCGTGTCCTGCGTGATCTTCGGCTGAGCGCACGCCCGCACCCGCCGGGAAACGCCGAGGGCCCGCTCCTGGAAAAGGAGCGGGCCCTTCGGCGTACCGTGTTCCGGCCGTCGTACTGCGCCGCCGTACGGGGGTGCTGCGCGGGTCAGCGGACCGGTGCGCCCTGCGGCTGCTGCGGGGCGATGCCCAGCGCCGTCGTGTACTTGGCCAGCGCCAGCTTGCCGATGGCCGGGTACGGGCCCAGCGCGTCGGAGGAGGCACAGCCCGCCTCCTTGGCCGCGGCCTCCAGCAGACCGGCGTCGATCTCCGGGCCGATCAGATACGGGGCCAGCGCGAGGTTCTGCGAGCCCGAGGCGCGCAGCTGCTCGGCGATGGCCGCGATCGAGCCGTCCTGGTCGAGCGCCGCCGCCATCACCGGCACGGCGAGTCGCGCGGCGAGCAGCATGCCCGTGATGCCGGCCGCCTGCACGGCCTCCTCGCCGCCCACGGAGGCCAGGATGATGCCGTCCGCCGCGGTCGCCACGGTGAACAGCCGGGCCCGGTCGGCGCGCGCGAGACCCGCCTCGGACAGCCGTACGTGCAGCCCCTCGGCGAGCAGCGGGTGCGGGCCGAGGACATCCGTCAGGTCGGCCGCGATCCGGCTCTCCATGACGGCCTGGCGGACCTGGCGCAGCAGCGCGTTGTCCGGACCGGCGAGCAGCGGCACGACGACGGCCACGGGGCCCTCGGGCTGCTTGGCGTCCACACCGGCGGCGAGGGCCTGCTCGTAGCGGGCCGTGCGCTCCTGCGCGGTGTGCGTGAGCACCGACTGGAGCGTGGGGAACTCCGCGTCGTCACCGTCGAGGTACCCGATGCGGGCGTCGAGGCCGGGCAGCTCGGAGCGGGCGATGCTCACGACCTCCTCGGCGAGGCCGCGGGTGGCGGCACTGGGCGCGCCCGGCACCGCGAGGACGAGCGCGGGCGCACCCTCGGGAGCCGCCAGCGGTTCGGGGCGGCGGTGCCGGCCCGGCTGGCGGGGGCGCGGCATTCGTACGGGCAGGCCGGCGGGCCCAGTGGGGGAGCTCATGGCGCCGCATGTTACTGGCTTATTGGGCTCCCTTGTTCGGGGAGGGTGCAGGTGAGCGGTATCCGTCCGCTTTTGTCTGATGAGTTACGTACGGATCAGAAGTGGTCAGTACGTGGTGACTTCTCCGCCAGATGGAGGGGCGGGATTCGGCCGTCACGGTCCTCCGGTGCTGGTCAACCGTGCGTGATCGGCAACACCCGGTGGGGCGGCCGGACTTGCCCGGCAGGGGGACGAGTCGCCCCCTGTCCGACAATCCGGCATCAGGCTCGTATGCCGGTCATTCGGGCTCGTACGTCGGTCCGTGCGAGCGGTGTTCGGCCGTCCCGCGCCCCCGCCCCGGTCAGGGCAGGCGCCAGTCCACTGGGGCGGCTCCCTGCCCGCTGAGCAGGTCGTTGGCACGGCTGAAGGGGCGTGAGCCGAAGAAGCCGCGGTCGGCCGACATGGGGGAGGGGTGGGCCGACTCGACCGACGGCAGACTGCCCAGCAGCGGGCGGAGGTTGCGGGCGTCGCGGCCCCACAGGATCGACACCAGCGGCTTGCCCCGCGCGGCCAGCGCGCGTATCGCCTGCTCGGTGACCTCCTCCCAGCCCTTGCCGCGGTGTGCGGCGGGGCTGCGCGGAGCCGTGGTGAGAGCCCTGTTGAGGAGCAGCACCCCCTGCTGGGTCCAGGGCGTCAGATCGCCGTTGGACGGCTGGGGCGCCCCCAGGTCGGTGTTCAGCTCCCGGAAGATGTTGATCAGGCTGCCGGGCAGCGGACGCACCTCGGGCGCGACCGAGAACGACAGCCCCACCGCGTGCCCCGGGGTCGGATACGGGTCCTGCCCGACGATCAGGACCCGTACGTCGTCGAAGGGCTGTTGGAAAGCCCTCAGGACGTTCGGTCCGGCCGGGAGATAGGTGCGCCCCGCGGCGATCTCCGCGCGCAGGAAGTCCCCCATCTCGGCGATCCGTCCGGCAACGGGTTCGAGGGCTTTCGCCCAGCCCGCTTCGACAATCTCATGCAACGGTCGTGGTGCCACGGCGTCACCCTACTGCCGTACACACGACAGAGATCAACCGGTGGTCGAAGGCCGACCGAGGATGACCGAACCGTTGCTGCTTCTGACCCTGCCCGTGCACACCGCCCCCTACAGTTCCGCCAGTTGGACCCGAGCCGCGCTCCGTGACCGTGTGTCAGTCGATCACCGCGGCCCGCACGCACAGCACGTCCGGGAGATGGGACGCCAGCTGCTGCCAGCTGTCGCCGTCGTCCGCCGACGCGTACACCTCGCCGTTGCGGTTGCCGAAGTACACGCCCGCCGGGTCCGCGTCGTCCGTGCACAGGGCGTCGCGCAGCACCGTGCCGTAGTGGTCCTCCTGGGGCAGGCCCGCAGACAGGGGCTCCCAGTTGAGGCCCGCGTCCGCCGTACGGAAGACCCGGCAGCGGCGGTCGGCCGGGACGCGGTCCGCGTCGGCGGTGATGGGGAAGACGTACGCCGTGTCGCCGCGGTGCGGATGGGTCGCCGCCGCGAAACCGAACGTCGAGGGGAGGCCCGCGCCGATGTCCGTCCACTCCCCGCCCGCGTCGTCGCTCCGGTACACACCCCAGTGGTTCTGGAGGTAGAGCCGGTCCGGGTCGGCCGAGTCCTTGGCGATCTTGTGTACGCACTGGCCGAACTCCGGGTTCGGATCCGGCAGGAACACCGCGGAGACGCCGGAGTTGGAGGGGGCCCAACTCGCGCCGCCGTCGGTCGTGCGGAACACGCCGGCCGTCGAGACGGCGACCGTCATCGCGCGCGGGTCGCGCTGGTCGGTGATGATCGTGTGCAGGCCCTCACCGCCGCCGCCCGGTACCCACTGGGAGCGGGTGGGGTGCTCCCACAGGGGGCGGACCAGCTCGAAGGACTCACCGCGGTCCTCGGAGCGGTACAGCGCCGCCGGTTCCGTGCCCGCGTAGACCACGTCCGCCTCCGCCGTGGACGGGTGGAGCTGCCAGACGCGCTCCAGCGAGGCGCCCGTGTCCTTGGGGAACCTCACGGCGGGCCGCTCCGGTTCGGTCCAGGACCGGCCCAGGTCGTCGGAGTGGAAGACCGACGGCCCCCAGTGGGCGCTGTCACCGCCGACCAGCAGCCTGGGAGTCTCTCGCCGGGTGTCGATCGCGACCGAGTACACGGCCTGTGCGTTGAAGTAAGGGCTCTCGTCGAACTCCCACGTGCCACCGCGCCGGTGCCCGATGAACAGGCCTTTGCGCGTGCCGACCGTGAGCAGTACCTCGGTCATTCCGATCACCTCCGGGACGTCTTTGTCCAGTCATCGGCCAGTCTGCACCCCACCACTGACAGTCACCTCTGGAGACGGCGTCTGTACAGGTCAGAGCGGTCTGTCGGCGGGATGTGACGGAGACCTCGGGGGAGCCCTGAGCAGTGGCGGGAGATCGCGCGTATGGGAGGACGGCAGGGCATGTCCGTGTGCGCGTGAGGAGGATGCCTTCGATGGCGGCATTCCGTGGTCCGAGGGTGTGGCTGTGGCGTTGGCGGCGCAATCCGCTGAGGCGTCGCGTGGATGCCGTGGAGGGGTGGGCCGTGCTGGCCACCTGGGTCCTCACCGTGCTCACCGGAGTCCTGATCGGCCTGGTGGCGACCCACTCCGTCGAGCAGGGGCTGGCCAGAGAGCGGGCCGAGTGGCGTGCCGTGACGGCGCTGGTCGTCGAGGACGCGCCCGGCACGGTGGGCAGCGAGAAGGTGTGGGCGAAGGTCCGCTGGACCGCCGCCGACGGGACGCCGCACACGGGGCAGGCCCGGGTCGACTCGGGCAGCACGGCGGGCAGCCCGGCGACGGTCTGGACGGATCCGCAGAGCCGCCTGGTGACGAAGCCGGCCACCGAGTCGGAGGCCCGCCTGCGGGCCGCCCTGGTTGGTGCCCTGGCGGGCGCGAGCGGTGCGACGGTGCCGTACGTGGCGTGGCGTCTTCTGCGTGGCCGTCTGGAGCGACGGCGGATGGAGGAGTGGGAGGAGGCGTGGGAGCGGTTCGATCCCATGTGGGGGCGGAACACACGCTGACCATCCGGCTGCGGGTGGGTGGGGGCTGGTCGCGCAGTTCCTCGCGCCCCTGAAGGGCCCCGCCTGTCCCGATCCGTTCGGCTGCGGGTGGGTGGGGGTTCGTCGCGCAGTTCCTCGCGCCCCCAAAAGCCCGTCCGTCCCTAGCTGTCCGGCTGCGGGTCGGTGGGGGTTGAGCGCGCAGTTCCCCGCGCCCCTAAGGGGCGCTCCAGCAGGGCGGAGTTCGCAGGCACCGCGCTGCAGGCACGCGCGGTGCCCGTCGACCCGCCTCGCTGCGGGCACGTGTGCGTTGGGTGGCTCCCGCCCAACCCGCCTAGCTGCCGGCATACGTGCTGTTGGGCGGTGCCCATCGTGGCGGCTCCCGCCCAACCCGCCCAGCTGCGGGCATGCGTGCCGCTAAGGGCGGCTCCCGTCCCACCGAGAGCGGCACCCCGTACAGCGCCGGGCTGCGCGACCCACCCCGCCCCGGCCGACCCGGGCGCCGCCTCAGGGCAGCTCCCCGCAGGCCCGGGCGCCGCCTCACAGCAGTTCCTCGCAGGCCCGCAGCAGTCGTTCGTCCTCCAGTACGTCCTGGGCGGAGAAGCCGCCCGGACGTGCCCGGTGTCGGCGGCGCGTCGTGAGTTCCGTGCGGGGCAGGTCCCGTAAGGGTGCTGCCGCCGAGCCCATCGCGAGCAGGCAGGCGGCGATCGTGCCCCGGGTGTACCGGTTCCGCGTCCACGCCGAGCGGAGTACCGGGACGACGACCTGAGCGGCGTCCCCGGTGATCCGCCACAGCGCGCACGCCGCCCGCGTCCGCTCCCACACCTCCTCGGACTCGCACAGGCGAAGCAGCCCCGGCACGGCAGCCCGGCCCGCGGGACCGAGCCGCGCCAGCACCTCGGCGGCGGCAGCGCGCCGGCGCCACTGCTCGCCCGTCAACTCCCGCAGCAGCACCGGCAGTACGGCGTCCACGTCCCCCTCCACCGACCACAGCGCGTCGGCCGCCCGCACCGCGTACGCGGAGTCGAGCAGCCCACGCAGCACGGGCACGGAGTCACGCGCGGCGGCTCCGAAAGCGCCCAGGGTCTCGAGCGCCCGTTCCGTCAGCCACCCCCGCTGACGCTCGTTCAGCCCAGAGCCCGTCGGTATCCCGCGCAGCAGCCGCAGCACCTCCGGCGCCGCACCCCCGTCACCCACTGCCGCGAGCGCCGACAGCAGCGGCACAGCACGGTCGTACGCGTCGGGGAGGTCCAGACGGACGCTTGCGAGCCTGTCGCGCAGGGCGGGGGCCAGAGACGCCGCGGCCCGGCCCAGGTGCCCGACCGTGTGGCCCAGGCCGTCCGGTGCGGCGGGGTCGCCCAGCAGCTCCGCCAGGACGGGTATCGCCCGTGGATCCCCCGTGCGGGCCAGGGCGTTGAGCGGTCTGCCCACGGTGGACGCGCCCCGCTCCCGCACGCGTATGCGGACCTCCGGGCGTGCCGCGACGAGGGCGAACAGGTCGTCGGCGGCGGGGGCGGCCAGGGTGTACAGCTCTTCCAGGACGGCCGACGCGGCCTCCCGCAACCGGTCCTCGTCGGCGCCGAGTTGCCGCCCGATGAGGGCCACCGGTCCCGTGTAGTCGGCGCGCCATTCGCGGAACAGGCCTGCCGACATCCACACCGCGTTGCACCGGTCGGTCGGCGCGGGACTGTTCAACTGCCCGTTGAGCAGGGCGATCCGGTCGTCCACCCGGTCGTCCAGGGCGAGATGGAAGGTCCGCAGCAGCTGCGAGCCCTCCTCGTCAGAGGGGCGCAGCCTGCGGAGGTGGCTCGTGAGGGTGTCCTCTGCCAGGAAATCGGAGCACTGTGCCCGTCCCGTACGGCGTGCCGATCTCTCCCGGAGGAGGGCCACGACCGTCGGGACCAGATCGGCGGGGCGATGCTCGGGCCCGGTCAGCGCGAGCTGGCCCAGCGCGGCAAGGCGCAGCCCCGGGTCGAAGGGCGGGGCGCTCAGCGTGACCAACTGCCCGACCGCCTCCGTCCCGTGCCCGTCGTGCAGGCGGGTGAACAGGCCGAGGCTCTCCGCCAGGGCGAGCAGGACGCCGTCGTTCCGTTCCACCGTGATGCGCTGCCGCAACACGGCCAGCACGCGCGCGGGTTCGTCGAGAAAGCGGACCAGGGCCGTCGGTGCCGCCCGCCGCACCCCGGTGTCGCGGTCCCCGACCAGCTCGACGAAGACCTCGGCACCGGCCCGGACCGCCGCACCGGCCTGTGCCGAACGGGCGCCGCCCGCCTCGCCGATGCTCATCAGCAGCTCCACGATCCCGCCCCGGTCCCGCACCTCCTCCCGGGCGACGAGCGCGAGCAGAAACGGAACGCAGGCGAGCGTCGAGTCGTACACGGCCCCCTGGTGGTGCACCGAGCCGTACATCCCGTCGAGTGCCGACTCGCGCTCCCCGGGGTCCGCCGAGGCCAGCCCCCGCAGCAGTCCGGGCACGTCCTCCGCGCTGCCGTACGCATGGCGCATCGAAGCCCAGTCGACATCGTCGATCCCCGTGAACACGCTGCCCCTCCCGGACGAAGTACCACCTGATCGGGAGTCTGCACCACGGCACTGACAATCAAGCGGAATCCGGGGAGCGAGTACGAACGCATGGTCGACGCCCGGTATCCGGGGGCTTTTCGGACACAGAAACGGCGGCCGTACGAGGCGGGTGCGGGCCGCCTCGTACAGCCGCCGGAGGGGGGTGGCTCGGAGCTGTCAGCGGTACGTGATGTCGCTGGTCGCGTACTTGCAGTAGGTGCCGTCGGGGTTGGAGCCGTTGGTGGTCGGCTCCTTGCCGGTGTTGTTGCCGATGTACTTCTGGCAGGGAACGATCTTCTTGCTGGAGTCCCCGACGATCGTGATGCCCTTCAGGGACGCGCTGTCGCCGTAGTTGGTGTTGATGCCGACGAGCTTGCCGCCCGACCAGGTGGCCTCGATGCCGTTGAGGTTGATCGTCCGCTTGTACTGCGTCGAGCAGTTGCCGCAGGAGCGGACGAAGGTGCCGAAGTTCTGCACGGCGAAGTTGGAGACGTTGAGCGTCCCGGCGCCGTTGAACTGGAACACCTTGTCGCTGGCCGCCCGAGCGCCGCCGCCGGAGACGGTGTAGACGTTCGACGACGAGCTGCCCCGGAAGGTGGCGGCGTCCTCGCCGACGTCCTCCCACCACACGTTCTGCAGCGTGCAGCTGCCCTTGCAGTGGATGCCGTCGGCGGCCGGGGCGCCGATGATGACGTTCTTGAGGACGGCGCCCGCCGCCAGTTCGAGGATCGGCCCCTGGTCCTCGTCCTGGCTGCCGGAACCGAGGTCGCCGGTGCCGTAGAGGCGCAGCATCCCGTAGTCCTTGGTGCCGGAGATCGGGATGGTGGCGGAGACACCCTGGCTGCCGCTGGCGGTCGGCCAGGTCGCGGCGCTCGCCGGGGAGAACGCTCCATTAGTCATGATCATGCCAAGTGAAAGGCCGAGAGTGGCCAGGGTGCCGGTCAGTGCGCGCCCGCGCGCGCGTGGAGGTGCCGTAGAAGTCATGTCCCGATGCCTTCTTCCAGTCGGTCGTGCTGTGTGGGGAGTTGACGCGGTCGGCGGAGCTGTCAGAGCTTTCCGGCGCCCGCACCCGAGGTCACCGAGGCGACGACGGTCGAGGCCGGCTCCGCGGTGTAGCTGTACGGAGCGGTGGTGAAGGTGCCCACCTGCGAGACCTCCGTGGCGGCTCCGCCGAGGTCGTTGCCGCGCAGGTTGGCGTATCCGTCGACGTCACTGCTGCGGTTCGTGGTGACCGCGACCTGCGTCGTACGGAAGACGTTGTTCTCGACGAGCATCTGTGCGCCCATCCGGGAGTGCACGGCGGTCTCGGCGCCCTCGACGTAGTTGTCGTAGAAGTGGCCGGTGCCGAACCGCAGGCTGGGGATGCGCGAGTAGACGTTGCTGAAGTGGTTGTGGTGGTACGTCACCTTCAGGTGACCGGTGTCCTCGGACGCGTTGTTGTCGCTGTGGCCGACGAGCGAGCCCTTGAAGTGGTCCTTGAAGGTGTTCCAGGACACCGTCACGTTGTCGGAACCGTGGTTGATGTCCAGCAGACCGTCGTAGTAGTCCTTGTCGTGAGTGCGGTCCGCGGAGAAGGAGTTGTGGTCGATCCACACCTTCGTGGACTCCTGGACGGTCACCCCGTCGGAGGGCGCGAGCGGCTTGCTGATGTTGAGGTTGCGGACGACGACGTTCGTCTCCTCCTTGATCCTCAGACCGCCGCCGGTGAACCCGGAGGACGAACCGACGCCCAGGACCGTGGTGTTGGAGCCGATGTCGACCTGACCGCTCAGCGTGATCAGACCGTTCACCCGCACGACCTTGGCCGTGTTGCCTGTGACGGCCGTCGTGAAGGCGGCGAGCGTCGACACGGTGACCGGGGTGGCGCTGCCGCCGCCGGTCGTTCCGGCGCCGAATCCGATGGGGGTGCTCTCGGCCGCCCCGGCCGACTGGGGGACGGCCAGAACGGTGACGGCCGCGAGAGCGGTGGCCACGGCCGCCACCGCCGCGGATCTTTGCGTCTGTGTACGTGGGGGGCCTGTACGCATGCGGGTGCGTCCCTTCACGAGGGCTGACTGATCGTGGGGGCGATCAGATCCATGAATTCTGTTCACCATGTTGTGTGGCGTGATGCGCCTCCAAGGGGTGCACTGCCCCTGGAGGTAAGCGCTTCAAGGCCGCTTCGAGATCGTTTCGTCGAATGCGGATCGACTTCGATGGGTCACATCGATGAACGGAAGGTAGGGGGTAAGCGCTTTCTGGTCAACGCTTTGCGCGCGATGTGTGCCGGTCGGCACCGCAACTGCTGGTCAGCGAATGTTTTCGACGTGTGGGAGCGCTTCCATGGTGGCCATGCTCATGCCACGATGCGGCTGGGCTGCCCCGCAAAGCGGGACTTCGACTTCCGCCACGCGTACCCCACGAGCCGTGATCTGGAAGGGGCAAGGACGTGTCCACCACCGTCGGCAACACCGCGAGAACACCGCTGCGTTCGGTGCTCGTCGCACTTCTCGGAGGCCTGCTGCCGTTACTCGCGGCGACGTTGCTCACCGCGTCCCCGGCGACGGCCCGTATGGCGGCGCCCGTCGAGGCCGCCGCCACGCTCACCGAGGTGACCAACTTCGGGACCAACCCCAGCAACCTGCAGATGTACGTGTACGTCCCGGACACCGTCACCACGCGCCCGGCGGTCCTGGTGGCCGTCCACTGGTGCACCGGCTCCGGGCCGGTGTTCTACTCCAACACCGAGTACGCCTCGCTGGCCGACCGCTACGGCTTCATCGTGATCTACCCGTCCGTCACCCGAGCCAGCAAGTGCTTCGACGTCTCCTCGCCGCAGGCGCTGACCCGGGGCGGCGGCAGTGACCCGGTGGGCATCAAATCGATGGTCGACTACGTCACCCGGACCTACAACGCCGACGCCAGCAGGGTCTTCGCGACCGGAGTCTCCTCCGGCGCGATGATGACCAACGTCCTGCTCGGCGACTACCCGGACGTGTTCGCGGCCGGATCGGCCTTCGCGGGCGTCCCGTTCGGCTGCTTCGCCACGACCAATGGCTCGGAATGGAACAGCGAGTGCGCCCAGGGGACAGTGATCCATACCCCGCAGGAGTGGGGCAACCTGGTGCGCAACGCCTACCCGGGCTACACCGGGGCCCGGCCACGCATGCAGCTCTGGCACGGCACCGAGGACGACACCCTGCGCTACCCCAACTTCGGGGAGGAGATCAAACAGTGGACCAATGTGCAGGGGCTCACCCAGACACCGACCGCGACCGACTCGCCCCAGTCCGGCTGGACCCGCACCCGCTACGGCGCCACCGGTGACAGGGCACCCGTAGAGGCCATCAGCCTGCAAGGCGTCGGCCACAACCTGATCACCACCGGCATGGCCGCCCGCGTGATCACCTTCTTCGGCCTGGACAGCGGCGGCACCGTGCCCCAACCCCCGGCCGGCCCCTGCAAGGTGGCCGTCACGGTCAACGCCTGGAACACCGGGCTGACCGCGAACGTGACGATCACCAACAACAGCACGACGGCGGTGAACGGCTGGACGCTGGGCTTCACCCTGCCCTCCGGCCAGACCATCACCTCCGGCTGGAGCGCCACCTACGCACCGGCCTCAGGCACGGTGACCGCCACCAACGCCACCTACAACGCGGCCATCGCGCCCGGCGCGAGCGTCGGCATCGGCTACCAGGCGAGCCACACCGGCAACAGCGCCGCACCGTCCGGTTTCACGCTCAACGGCACGGCCTGCACGGCCGGTTGAGCCCGAGCTGCCGGGTGCGTGCCACGAGCGCGCACCCGGTCGTCCCGCCCGAAGCGATCGATCCGACAAGACGTCCGTACGTCCGACAGGGCGTCTCTACAGAGGAAGGCACCCGGCCCGTGAAGTCGCCCCGCCCCCAGCGGCCGTCCGGAAAAGCAGCGCTCGCCTACCTGGTCGCCACCTGCGTGTTCGTGCTGGCCCTCGCCGTGGCGTCCTCCGCCGTGATCGCCCTCGTCAGAAGCCCGCAGCCGACGGTCGCCGACCCGGGCCGGTCCGCCCCGAAGTGGGTCAACACCTGGACGTCGATGCCGCAACTCACCGAGCCCGGCAACATGCCGCCCGCGCCCTTCACCGGGGAGCGGGCCGTCCTCGTCGACACCACCCTGCGCCAGACCGTGCGCGTCTCCACCGGCGGCGGACGCATCAGGCTGCGCTTCTCCAACGCCTTCGGTACCACCCCGCTGCCGCTGACCGCCGTGACGGTGGCCCTCCCGCTGAACGGGCAGGCCGGGGTCAGCGCCGTCGAACCCGGCACCCTGCGCGAGGTGACGTTCTCCGGACGCCGGTCCACCACCGTCCCCGCCGGGGCCCAGGTCGTCTCCGACCCGCTGGACTTCGCGCTGCGCCCCGCGACCAACCTGACCGTGACGACGTACCTGGCAGCCGGCCAGGCCTCGCTCGCGCTCACCTCGCACCCGGGCTCACGCACCACCTCGTACCTGCGCAACGGCGACGGCACGGCCGAGCAGGATCTGCCCGGGGCCACCCCCGTCAACCACTGGTACCTGCTCAGCGACGTCGAGGTGCTCTCCCGGCCGGACACACGGGCCGTCGCCGTGCTGGGCGACTCGCTGTCCGACGGCCGGGGCTCCACGACCAACGGCAACAACCGCTGGCCCGACCAGCTCCTGGACCGGCTCAGGGGCCTTCCGGGCGGCGACCGGATCGCCGTGCTCAACCAGGCCGCGGGCGGCAACCGGGTCCTCAACGACGGCCTCGGGCCCAACGCCCTCGCCCGGTTCGACCGGGACATCCTGGCCCACAGCGGGGTCTCCTGGCTCATCGTCTTCGAGGGCGTCAACGACATCGGCACCGCCGAGGCCACCCCGGCCGCCCAGCAGCGCGTCACCGACGACCTCATCGCCGCCTACCGGCAGATCGCCGTCCGCGCGCACGCCCAGGGCATCCGCGTCTACGGCGCCACCCTGACGCCCTTCGGCGGCAGCACGCCGTACGACGACCCGGCCGGCCTGCGCGAGACGACCCGGCAGGCCGTGAACGACTGGATCCGCACCGGGGGCGCCTTCGACGCCGTCGTCGACTTCGACCGGGCCGTACGCGATCCGGCCGACCCGCGACGGCTGCGCGCGGACCTCCACGACGGGGACTGGCTGCATCTGAACCCCGAGGGGTACCGGATTCTGGCCGCGACCGTGCCCGCGCACCTGCTCAGGGGCGACTGACCGGGTTGTTGCCTGTCGCCAATGCCCCCATCCTGGGACATATGGCTACTGGGCCGCGCGAGGAAGAGCGAGTGGTCCCGTCCGGTGACGCCCTGGCGGTGATCGACGCGCACGGCACCCTCACTGCCTGGAGCGAGGGCGCCCGCCGGCTCACCGGGTACACCGCCGCCGAGGTCACCGGCCGCCCGGCGGCGGACCTGGTGATCGGCGATCCGGGTGCGGCCTGGCGGGAGCTGCGCGCGTCGGGCGCCGCCGTCGTCGCCGTACGGCACCGGGACGGGCGGCGTCTGGAGTTGGCGCTCCGGCTGTGTCCGGTACGGGGGGAGCGGCGGGCGTACGTCGTCACGGCGTCGCCCGGTGAGGCGGGGCGGGAGCTGGGCGAGCTGGCGTTCCGGCAGGCCTCCGTGTCGATGTCCGTGTTCGACAGCGAGCAGCGGTATCTGCGGATGAACGACGTGGCCTGCGCGATCATGGGGCAGCCCGAGGCCGCGTTCCTGCACCGGTACTTCCCCGACACCGTCGAGGACGCCGAGCACAGCCGGGGCTTCCTGCGCCATCTGGAGATCGTCGCCGAGACCGGACGGCCGGTCCACTACGAGAGCTGGACGCGGTCGCCCTCGGGCAGGCGCATGCACGCCTGGAACTTCGAGATGTGGCCGCTGCGCGATCCGGCCGGTGAACTCCTCGGTGTCGCGCTCGCCGGGTTCGACAGCAGCGAGCAGCACTGGGCGCGGCAGCGGCTGGCCATGCTGAACGAGGCCGCCGCGGGCATCGGCACCCGGCTCGACGTTGCCCAGACGGCCCGGGAACTCGCCGAACTGGTGGTGCCCCGGCTCGCCGACTTCGCCAGCGTGGACCTGCTGGACTCGGTGCTCCAGGGCGACGAACCGGCGGTCGGGCCGGTGGACGCAGACGTCGAGATGCGCCGGGTCGCCCACCACTCGCTCACGGCCGGGGTGCCGGAGGCCGCGATCGGCCTCGGCGCGGCGGACGTCTACCCGCCGTACTCGCCGCCCGCCCGCGCACTCGCCACCGGCCTGCCCGTCCTCGCCCGCACCGGCGACCCGGACCTCGACCGGTGGTTCGGACGGCACACGGCCCGCTCCGCGAAACTGCGCACCAGTGCAGACCCTTATGACCTAGCCCTGATGGCCGTACCGCTGACCGCACGAGGTACGACGCTGGGCGTGGCCGTCTTCGTACGGCTGCTGACCCCCGAGAAACCCGACGTCTTCGACGAGGACGACGTCTCGCTGGCCCGGGAACTGGCCAGCCGCGCGGCCGTGTGCGTCGACAACGCCCGCCGCTACACCCGCGAACGCACCACGGCCCTCGCCCTCCAGCGCAGCCTCCTGCCCCAGACCATGGCCGGCCAGGCGGCCGTCGAGTTCGCCTCCCGCTATCTGCCCGCGCTGTCCCAGGCGGGCGTCGGCGGCGACTGGTTCGACGTGATCCCGCTGTCCGGGACCCGGGTGGCCCTGGTCGTCGGAGACGTCGTCGGCCACGGCCTGCACGCCTCGGTGACGATGGGCAGGCTCCGTACGGCGGTCTGGACGCTGGCGGACGTCGATCTGCCGCCCGACGAGCTGCTCACCCACCTCGACGACTTGGTCGGCCATCTCGGGACCGACGAGAGCGGCGAGGCCGGCGAGATCGGCGCGACCTGTCTGTACGCGGTCTACGACCCGGTGTCCCGGCGCTGCACGCTCGCCGCCGCCGGACATCCGCCGCCGGTCGTCCTGTACCCCGACGGCCGGGTCGAGGTGATCGAGGTGAGCGCCGGTCCCATGCTCGGCGTCGGCGGGCTGCCGTTCGAGGCGACCGAGCTGGAGCTGCCCGAGGGAGCCGTGCTCGCCCTCTACACGGACGGGCTCGTCGAGGCCCGCGATCTCGACCTGGACACCGGAACAGCCGCTCTGTGCACGGCACTTGGGGCCCCGGCCGGCAGTCTGGAGGAGGTCTGCGACACGGTGCTCGACTCGCTGCTCCCGGAGACACCGGGTGACGACGTCGCCCTGCTGGTCGCCCGGACCCGTGCCCTGGACGCCGAACAGGTCGCGGTCTGGGATCTGCCCGCCGACCCGGCCGTGGTCGCCACCGCCCGCAAACACGTCACCGACCAGCTGACCCGCTGGGGCATCGACGAGGCCGCGTTCGTCACGGAGCTGGTGGTCAGCGAGCTGGTCACCAACGCCATCCGGTACGGCGGCGAACCCATCCAGCTCCGGCTGATCCGCGACCGCACCCTCATCTGCGAGGTCTCCGACGCCAGCAGCACCTCACCGCATCTGCGCCGGGCCCGCACCTTCGACGAGGGCGGACGCGGCCTCCTCCTGGTCGCCCAGCTCACCGACCGCTGGGGCACCCGCCCGACGGGCACGGGAAAGACCATCTGGGCGGAACAGGCGCTGCCGCCAACTCTCTGAGAAACCAAGGGACTTGCGCCCCCCACCCTCACACGGACCGGTGGTACTGGTCCGGCACATGCACCTCGCCGCCCAGTTCACGGGCCGCGTGCCGGGCCCACGAGGGGTTGCGCAGCAACTCGCGGCCGAGCAGCACCGCGTCGGCCTCACCGTTGGCCAGGATCTTCTCGGCCTGCTCGGCGTCGGTGATCATCCCCACGGCGGCGACGGGCAGCGAGGTCTCGGCCTTCACCCGGGCGGCGAAGGGGACTTGGTAGCCCGGACCGGTCGGGATGCGTACGCCGGAAGCGTTGCCCCCGGTGGAGACGTCGAGCAAGTCGACTCCGTGGGCGTGGAGTTCGGCGGCGAACCGCACGGTGTCGTCGGCGCTCCAGCCGCCCTCCTCCAGCCACTCGGTCGCCGAGACACGGAAGAACAGCGGCTTGTCCTCCGGCCACACCTCCCGTACGGCGTCGACGACTTCGAGCGCGAAGCGCACCCGGTTCTCGTACGAGCCGCCGTAGGAGTCGGTGCGGTGGTTGGAGTGCGGGGAGAGGAAGCCGTTGATCAGATAGCCGTGCGCGCCATGGATCTCGACGACCTCGAAGCCCGCGTCGAGCGCGCGACGGGCCGCGTCCGCGAACTGCCCGACGATGTCCCGGATCTGACCGACCGTCAGCTCGGTCGGGACCACGTGCTCCTCGTTGAACGGCACCGGGCTCGCCCCTACCGGCTGCCAGGCGTACGCGTCGTCCGGGCCGAGCGGCGCGCCGCCCTTCCAGGGCAGGCCGGTGGACGCCTTCCGGCCCGCGTGCGCGAGCTGGATCGCGGGCACCGTGCCCTGCGAGACCAGGAAGCGGTTGATCCGGCGGAACGCCTCGACCTGGGTGTCGTTCCAGATGCCCAGGTCGTACGGGGTGATCCGGCCCTCCGGGCTGACGGCGCTGGCCTCGACGACGATCAGGCCGGTGCCGCCGGCGGCGCGTGCCGCGTAGTGCGCGAAGTGCCAGTCGTTCGGCGCGCCGGTCTCCGGGCCCTCGGGTGCCGCCGAGTACTGGCACATCGGGGGCATCCATACGCGGTTGGGGATGGTCAGGTCGCGGAGGCGGTAGGGCTCGAAGAGCGCGCTCACGGCGGACTCCAATCGTCATCGTCGTTCGTCACGGGGTCGCTGGACCACTCGTACGATAGGCATCGTAGTACGGCGAGTGTCAAACTACGAGAGGTCTCGTACAATGGGTTTCCCGACGAAGTGGAGCAGCCGTGACCACCGCAGCCCCCGCCCCCAGCAGCCGTGACCTGCCGCACCCGGTGCGCGAGGAGATCCGGCTGGAGGGCGTGTTGCACGCGCTCTCCGACCCGATGCGGCTCCAGGTCGTGCGAGAGCTCGCCGCCGTGAGCGACGAGCTGTCCTGTTCGCACTTCGACCTGCCCGTGACCAAGTCCACGACCACGCACCACTTCCGGGTGCTGCGCGAGAGCGGAGTGATCCGGCAGGTCTACCGGGGCACGGCCAAGATGAACGGCCTGCGCCGGGACGACCTAGACGGCCTCTTCCCGGGGCTTCTCGACAGCGTCCTGGCTGCCGCCGCCGGTCAGGCCGCCCGCCTCGGCGGTGTCACCGTCGGCTGAACTGCCCTTCCCCGCAAGGTGGTTGAAGAGCAGGTTCAGGACGATCGCCGTCAGGCAGCCCGCGCTGATGCCGCTGTTCATCACCGTCTGGAACCAGTCCGGGAACTTCGCGTAGACCGTCGGCACACCGACCGGCAGCATGCCCACGGCCACCGAGACCGCCACGACCGTCAGGTTGTGGTTGTCCTTGAACTCGACCGTGGCCAGCGTGCGCAGCCCGCTCGCGGCGACCGTCCCGAACATCACCAGACCCGCGCCGCCCAGCACCGGTGCCGGTATGGCCGCGACCACCGCGCCCAGCTTGGGCAGCAGGCCGAGCAGTACGAGGATGCCGCCGGCGGTCGCCACGACCCAGCGGCTGCGCACCCGGGTCATCCCGACGAGGCCGACGTTCTGCGCGTACGCCGTGTACGGGAAGGTGTTGAAGATGCCGCCGAGGACGGTGGAGAGACCGTCGGCGCGCAGCCCGTCGGCGAGGGAGCGCGGCTCGACCTTCCGGCCGGTCATCTCACCGACCGCGATCAGGTCACCGGTCGTCTCGGTCATCGTCACCAGCGCAACCACCAGCATGGAGATGATCGCCGATGCCTCGAAGGTGGGCGCTCCGAAGTGGAAGGGCGTGCTGATGCCGAGCCAGTCGGCGTCCCCGACCCCGTCGAAGTCCGTGAACCCGAACGGCACGGCCACGGCCAGCCCCACCACGATGCCGATCAGCACCGCGATCCGGCTCAGGAACACCGGCGCGAACCGCTGCACGCCGAGCACCACGGCCAGTACGAACGCGGCGAGTCCCAGGTTCTTCGGCTCGCCGAAGTCCGCCGAACCCACGCCGCCGGCCGCCCAGTTGCCGGCCACCGGCAGGAGTGACAGGCCGATGATCAGGATCACGGTGCCGGTCACGAGGGGTGGGAAGAAGCGCAGGAGCCGTCCGAAGACGGGCGCCAGCAGGACGATCGCGAGTCCCGCGACTATCACCGAGCCGTAGATGGCGGGGAGTCCGCCGCCCGTCGTACCGATGAGGACCATCGGCGACACGGCCGCGAAGGTGCAGCCCTGCATGATCGGCAGGCGGACGCCGAAGCGCCAGAAGCCGACGCACTGGATGAGGGTGGCGATGCCGCAGACCAGGAGGTCGGCGGTGATGAGGTAGGCGAGGTCGGCGGGCGAGAGCTTCATGGCTCCGCCGACGATCAGGGGGACGGCTACGGCGCCGGCGTACATCGCGAGGACGTGTTGGAGGCCGAAGGCGGCGAGTTGGCGTGCGGGTGGGACTTCGTCCACGGGGTGTACGGGTGGGGGTGGGGTCATGGGGGCTCCAGGAGCGGCGGGGGGGTGGGGGGTGCTGGACAGGGGGGATTGAACAGTTTGTTGATTGCTTGGCTGTTGTCGATGTGTGTCATGCCCACCTAGATGCCCCCGCAAGGCTGTTTGTCGTCTGCGGGCCGGTGGGGGCTGATCGCGCAGTTCCCCGCGCCCCTTAGGGGGTGTCCGTGCCCCGTGCTGCTGCCATCAGGGAGTTCCAGTCGGGGAGCTTCACCACGCTTCGACCCAGCGTTGCCCCCAGCTCTGCCTCGGCCCGTTCAATTGCCTGCCAGCCTGCCCAGCCCACCGGGCGGAAACCCTCCGCTCGCAGCGCCGCCAGTGGGTCCTCCGGCCTCTCCTGGCGTACGAGTGCGGCGGCGTCCGCGAGCAGAGACGTCGCCGTTTCCTTTGCGCAGGGGCGGTTGGTGCCGATGACGCCCGTGGGGCCGCGTTTGATCCAGCCGGCCACGTACTCGCCGGGGGAGGGGTGGCCGTCGCGCAGGACGCGGCCCGCGAGGTGGGGGACTGTGCCGTTGGTCGCGTCGAACGGGAGTCCGTCCAGCGGGACCCCGCGATAGCCGACCGAGCGGAGCACGAGCTGGGCCTCGATGTCCTCGTACTGGCCTGTGCCCTTCACGCCGCCGGTTCCGTCAGGCGCCGTCCGCTCGAAGCGGACCGCGCCCACCCGGCCCCCGGCGGCCAGCAGTTCGACCGGGCGGCGGAAGAAGTGCAGCCGGATGCGGCGGGCCGTGCTTGCGAGGGGCGTGGCCGCCCAGGTGTGCAGTGCCTCCACGTTGCGGCGCTGGGCGGCGGGGAGGGCGGAGGGGTCGGTGTACCCCGGGTCGAGTGTCAACTCGGCCTCGTCCACGACGACTTGGGTGTCCGGCAGGGTGCCCAGCTCGCGCAGCTCCTTGGTGGTGAAGCGGGCCTGCGAGGGGCCTCGTCGGCCCACCATGTGGATGTCGGTCACCCGGCTCGCCGTCAGTGCGGTGAGCGCGGCCTGCGGCATGTCCGTCGGGCTCAGTTCGGCCGGGCCGCGTGCCAGCATCCGGGCCACGTCCACCGCCACGTTCCCGACGCCGATGACCACGGCAGAGCGCGCGCCCTGGACGAAACCGTCGTCGACGGCGTCCGGATGGGCGCTGTACCAGGCCACGAACTCGGTCGCCGACCAGCTGCCCGGCAGCTCCTCGCCGGGAATGCCCAGATGGCGGTCGGTGGCGGCGCCCACGCAGTACACCACCGCGTGGTACAGCTCCCGCAACCGGGCGCCCGGCAGCTCACCCGGACCGGAGCCGATCCGCACACCGCCCAGGAAGCGCACGCGCTCGTGCTCCAGGACCGTACGCAGGTTGTTCTGCAGCGACTTGATCTTCTCGTGGTCCGGAGCCACCCCGTACCGCACCAGACCGTACGGCGCCGGCAGCCGGTCCAGAACGTCGACCAGCACCTCCGGATCCTGCTGGACCAGGCTCTGGGCGGTGTAGACCCCGCTCGGACCCGAACCCACGACGGCGACACGCAACACGGCGGAACCCCTCACTGCGGGACGCGGTGGAACTCCCTGTTGCTGACACCTTCAGGATCTCACCGTCGGCGCTGCGCTGACAGGGTGCCGGGCGGAGCGGGCGCGCGTGTCCGTTCGTATGGAAAGTGATCATGCGGTTACGTTCCGTATGTGCTAGAAGCATCCTTTCTTAATCTTTCCGGTCGCTGCCCGACGGAAGGTGCCGTGTCGGTGCGGCCCGCCTGGGAAGTGCAGGAGCACGAGGGCTCGGCGACCACGGCCTGGTTCGACGTCCGGCTGGCCTTCACCGACGGCGCCCAGGTCGACGTACTCGCCGTGGTCCGGGAGGCGGGCGTCTCCATCGAGGACGTACGGGCGCAGCCGGCGCTGTCGCTCGACGATCTGGCGGCGCTCGCGGACTGGATCGAGGGGCCGCTCTTCGAGGCGTGCGGCGACGGGCCCGTGGAGGACGGGGAGGCCGACGTGTGCCTGCGGCCCCGTCGCGCCCGGCCTGCCTGGCCGCGGGGCATCGAGGGGCGGTGGCTGGTCGCGGAGGAGTACCGCGCGGCTCAGGAAGAGGGCGCCGACCCCGTTCTCGCCGTGATGTGTGCGACCGGGCGCAGTCGCCGTCGCTCCCTCAGGCTGATCTCGCAGGCGCGGGACGCAGGTTTTCTGACGCCTCGTCATGCCCGACGTTGAGCAAGAAAGTTGAGTAGGGAGTCGGGTAGGGCTTCTGCCCAACTCTCCGCGCCCGCACTACATTTCGCGCATCCGGTTGATCTCCGTCGTCTGCTGCGCGATCACGTCGTCGGCCATCTCCTCGACCCGGACGTTGTTGCCCTGCCCCTTGACCTCCGTGGCCATGGTGACGGCACCCTCGTGATGCGTGATCATCACGGTCAGGAAGAGCTCGTCGAACGCCTTTCCCTTCGCCGCGCGCAACTTGGCGAGTTGGGCCTCGGTCGCCATGCCGGGCATCGTCTCGTGGGTGTGCCCGGTGGTCTTCTCGTCGCCGCCGTTGTCCTTCAACCAGCCCTGCATCGCGGCGATTTCGGGGCGCTGAGCGGCGGCGATGCGCTCGGCCAGCCGCTTCACCGGTGTCGACTCGGCGCGATCCGGCACGAGTTCGGTGATCTCGATCGCCTGCGAGTGGTGCTCGATCATCATGCGGGCGTACGCGAGGTCCGCCGAGTTGGGCGAGTCGTCCGGCAGCTCCGCCTTCGCCTCGTCCGGGGAGAGCGTCCGGGCCGCCTCGCCGGGCAGGCCGGGCGCGATCACCGAAGGGCCCGTCGCCTTCACGGACTTGGCGTCCGCGTCGGAGGACGAGCCCGAGTCGCAGGCGCCGAGCGCGAGGGTGAGCGCGAGCACGGCCAGGACCGGACGGCAGGTACGGGACGCGCGACGGACGGGCACAACGACCTCCTGGGTCAGTTGAGTTGACGGACACCTCGTGAGTGCTGTGTCCGTCCTAACACGCTTCCATACGCCGGTGATCAGAAACTTTCATTACGAATGCGTTGCTCCCTTTTGATCGGTGCATGATGAAGACGATACTTCGGAGGACCGTGAACCGTTCTGACCCGAACGGCTGTCAGGGAGGATGCAGTGACCCTGTTGAATGAATCCCGAACGCGGCGCAGACGCCTGGGAGTTGTCGCCGCGGCGGCCGGACTCCTGGCCGCGCTGCTGACCGCAGGACCCGCCGCCGCTTCACCCGACCCGGGGGACGGGCCGACGGTGTCGGAGGAGATTTCCCAGAGTGTGCAGACCCAGGTGAAGAAGGCCCTGGCCGAGGGGGAGATACCCGGGGTGGACGAGATCGTCCACTCCGACAACATCACGCACCTCACGAACATCCCCAAGGACGCGCTGCCCGGCACCAATTCGGACCTCGCCTTCCAGGGGAAGTACGCCTTCTCCGGCAACTACGACGGCTTCCGCGTCTTCGACATCAGCAACCCGAAGGCCCCGAAGACCGTCTCCCAGGTGCTGTGCCCCGGCGGCCAGAACGACATCTCCGTCTCCGGGAACCTGCTCTTCCTGTCCACCGACGCCTCGCGCAGCGACAGCAGTTGCAGCAGCGTCTCGCAGCCCGCGACCGAGAAGTCGTCGTGGGAGGGCATGAAGATCTTCGACATCAGCGACAAGGCGAACCCCAAGTACGTCGCCGCCGTGGAGACCGCCTGCGGCTCGCACACCCACACGCTGGTGCCCGAGCGCAAGAACGTCTACATCTACGTCTCCTCCTACTCGCCCAGCGCCACCTTCCCCGACTGCCAGCCGCCGCACGACGGCATCTCGATCATCAAGGTGCCCCGAAAGGCCCCCGAGAAGGCGGCGGTTGTCGGCTTCCCGGTCCTGTTCCCCGGTGAGGGCCCCGACGGCGGCGGCAACCCCGGCTCGCCCACCAACCCGGGCGTCTCCAAGACCACCGGCTGCCACGACATCACCGTGCTGCCCTCCAAGGACCTCGCGGCGGGCGCCTGCATGGGCGACGGCATCCTGTTCTCCATCAAGGACCCGGAGCACCCGAAGGTCATCGACCAGGTCCAGGACAACGTCAACTTCGCGTTCTGGCACTCGGCGACCTTCAACCAGAAGGCCAACAAGGTCGTCTTCACCGACGAGTTGGGCGGCGGTGGCGCGGCCACCTGCAACGCGGCGATCGGGCCGAACCGTGGAGCCGACGGCATCTACGACATCGTTGGCAAGGGCGACAAGCGCAAGCTCGTCTTCAAGAGCTACTTCAAGATCCCGCGCTACCAGGCGGACACCGAGGTCTGCGTGGCGCACAACGGCTCGCTGATCCCGGTCAAGGGCAAGGACATCATGGTCCAGGCCTGGTACCAGGGCGGTGTCTCCGTCTGGGACTTCACCGACTCCTCGAAGCCCAAGGAGATCGCCTACTTCGAGCGCGGCCCGATCACCACGGACCGCGTCACGACCGCCGGCCCGTGGTCGGCGTACTACTACAACGGCTACATCTACTCGAACGACATCGCGAAGGGCTTCGACGTCCTGAAGCTCAGTGACCGGCGCACCGACCCGGCCAAGAAGGTCCGCGTCAGTGAGTTGAACGTCCAGACCCAGCCGGACTACTTCGACTGACCGTCAGTACTCGCTACTGACTGTCGACACAGGAGCGCGACAGATCCCTGTCGCGCGTCCCGCCGGGCACCTCGGTGTCCGGCGGGACGCGCATGTCCGGGCAAGGCCACCGCGATTCCTCATTGACCAAGGCGCCGCGTGGGGACATGCTGTTACTTCTGCATTGACTTTTTGTCAGCTGGCACAGGTCAAAGCAGCCGAAACGGCTCTCTGAGGGCGGTTTCGGGCGGCCCGCCTGTCTGGGGTGACGCGGGGGATCACCTCAGACCGGCGTGCCCTTCCCGGAGGAGTCTCAGCCGGCCAGGTCCAGCACCGGCCGCAGCCCGTCCGGGCGTTCGGACACCGGCAGATGGTCCACGAAGTGCACCGCGCAGCCCAGATCCGCCGCACCACCGTCCGCGCGCCGGTCGTCACCGACCATGAGCACGTCCTGCGGCGCCACGGCGAGCGCGTCGCAGGCCACCTTGAACAGACGCGGGTCCGGCTTCTGGACGCCGTGCTCGTACGACAGGACATAGGCGTCGACGTACGCGTCCAGCCCGTGCGCCCGGAACACGGGCCGCAGATCCCACCCGATGTTGCTGACCACCCCGACGGAGATCCCCCGCTCCCGCAGCGCGCACAGCACCTCGACGGCATCGGGATACGGGGCCCACGCGGCCGGCGCCATGTGCCGCTCGTACAACGCGTCGTACAACGCCGGGTCGGGGAGCGGCACTTGACGGGCGAGCCCGGTGTACGCGGCCCGGTGCAGCTCGGCGCTCTCGTCGCGGATCCCCCACACGGCGGCCAGCTCCTGGGGCAACCGCTGAGGCGAGGCCCCACCCGGCAGCGCCCCCGCCACCTCAAGCGCCCGCGCCGTCACGGCGAACTCCGCCTCTGGCAGACCGGGTCCGTGCTCGGCGAGCACGGCACGCAGCCAGGACTCGGTGGACTCGATACGGAAGAGGGTCCCGGAGAAATCGAACAGCACGGCAGCCATGCGCCGGACTTTACCTGGGCGTCTGTCCGGCGCACGGCCGTCGCGATGGACGTCAGGTCAAGGGCGCGGGCACCGGGGTGCCGTAGAAGGTCATGGTCGGCCAACCGCGGGATTCGAGACAGGCGTTGAGCGCGTTCGCGACGTCGATGGGATCGATCTGAGCTGAATGGGATCGTCCGCAAGCAGAGGCGTGAACCGCCAGGTCAGCGTCGTTCGGGCACCCGTCCGAACCGCTCGTACGACACCACCGCCAGTGTCACCACCAGCGCCCCGAGGAGCCAGCCGCCGAGCACGTCCGACGGCCAGTGCACGCCGAGCCAGATCCGGGTCAGACCGGCGCCCGCGACCGAGATCACCGCGACCGTGACCGCCGTACGCCACACCGCGCGTCCGACGCCGTACCGGCGCAGCAGCCACAGCAGGAGGCCGCACACCACCGTGGCGGTCATGGCGTGGCCGGAGGGGAAGGCCGCGTAGTGCGCGGAGTCGACGGGGTCGGGCCAGACCGGGCGGGCGCGGCCGACCGCCGCCTTGAGGCTCTGTTGGAGCACCGTGCCCAGCGCACAGGTCACCACCAGCCACAGCGCGAGCCACCACGCGGAGTGCCGCCACACCAGCCACACCACCACGGCCGCGCACAGCAGGCGCATCGTCAGCGGGTCCCACACCCAGTCCGTGAGGATCCGGAACGCGTGCGTGAGCCCGGGTTCGTCGACCGCCCAGCGATGGGTGGCGCGCGCGATGTCGCCGTCGAGGGCGATCAGCGGATGCCAGTCCGCCGCGACAAGGGTCAGCAGCAGTGCGGAGGCGAGGGCCAGGGCGACGGCGACGCGGACGCCCGGGTGGTGGACCGAGCGCCGGAGCCGGGGGACGAGGTGCATGGGGGGCATGGTGCGATCCTCGCCGACCCATGGGGCGGGAGGCCAACCCAGGGGGTGGCGGGAGGCCGGCGCGCTATCCGAGTGCCCGCAGTCCCGGTACGAACGCCACCAGCACGGGAACCACCGGCACCAGGGCCGCCGCTGCCGTCAGCCGGAGCCTGTGGAACGGCGGCAGCCGGTCCGGTGCGGTCAGGAGCCGGTGCACGCGCTGGGGGAGATGGGCCTGAGGGGTCGGGGACGGGCCGAACACGCCCCGGTCCTCGTTGAGTTCGACCAGGGCGAGGGCGGTCGTGAGGCGGCCGAAGCGGCGGGAGGCCATGTCGTCGGCGGCGAGTTCCACCAGCCGGTGCATCTCGTCCTGGAACGAGGCGAAGACCGGCACCTGCGGAAACCCGTTGGCCAGCGCCCCCGAGCAGTGCAGCAGCCAGTCGTGCCGCGCCCGCGCGTGCCCCTGCTCGTGCGCGAGCACGGCGTCCAGCTGACGCCCCGTGAGGCGGCGCATCGCGGCCGTGGTGACGACGAGGCCGGGTGCCGTGCCGGGCAGCCACCAGGCGTCGGCGCGCTCGCCCTCCAGGACCACGAGCCGGTCGGGACGCGGCTCCTCGCCGGGCAACAGCGGGGCGCGGAGGAGGAGTTCGGCACGGTGCGACCTGCGCCGCCGCCGCGCCCGTACGACCTCACGGACCAGCATCGCCGCGGTCCACAGCCCGCCGCAGGCGAGCGCGACGGCCGTTGTCGCGGCCCAGGGACGGGACGCGCCGAGGACGTACGCCTCCACGACCGCGTGCGGTGCCGGGGCGAAGACATGGCCGCGCACGGCCTGCCAGGCCGCCGCCGCGCTGAGCGTCATCGACAGCGCGCAGCACATCAGTACGGCCGCCACCACGCACTGCCACACCCACAGGGCGACCACCGGTTCGCGGTCCGGCCAGTCGGCGCGGGCGAGCAGCCGCGGGGCGACGACGGCGGTCAGCGCGCCGAGCAGCAACAGTGCTGCGGGGACCATCATGGGTGCACCCTATGAGCGCGGCGGCGCTCGGACCTACGGTCCGTTGCGGCAAAGTGACGCAGACCACGGATTCGTACAGTCAGAGCGTGAGCAGCATGGCGACCGTCGCGATGCCCATCGACAACCGGCAGGCGCGCGCCAGTTCGGGCCGGTCGCCCCAGCCGACCGAGCCGGTCCGGACCCCGCCTCCACCGACGGCCAGCACCGGTACCGACAGCAGTCGGACGCCGGACAGCAGCACGTACCCGGTGAAGTAGAGGAGCAGCGCCGTCGTCAGCGGCGGGACCCCCGAGCTGCCCGATCCGTGCTGGTGACCCGGGGCGGCGGCCATCACGGCCGCCATGTAGGCCATGGCGAACGCGCCCACCAGGTGGTGCAGATGGTGCGGTCCGGTGCGGGCCGCCCACAGGGCGCGCAGCGCGGCCGTGCCGAACACGGCCGTGTACACCAGCCAGGCCCAGCGCGGCGGGGTGAGTACGGCGGCGGGCACGGCCATCGCGGCCATGCCGAAGCCCATCAGCGCCTCGCCGCCCGCGGCCCGGCGCTGCTCCTCGACCGTGCTGCGCATGCGCAGCAGGCAGTACGCCCCGGTCGCCGCGCACAGCGCGACCAGCAGCCACCCGGGCGAAGTCGGACCGTGCACACGCACCTCCCCCTCGACCCCCGAGACCTCCGCTGAAGAGATGCCCGCGCCGGCCGGTGCGCATGCGAGCGCAAGGGTGTACGCGGGGGAGCGTACGCCGGAGCAGCGCAGGTGGGGATATATGTTTTACGAGTAAAACACCTGCTAATCTTCAAGGGTGAGTCCCGATTCCGCTACCACCCCGCCCGTACGACGCCTCCCGCTCACCGGCGTGCTGCGCGTCGGCCGACCGTCGGACATCTGGTTCAAACCGGCCCTGAGCGTGATCGCCGCCGTCGCTCCGCCCTGTCTGACCCTGGCCGCGCTCGACCGCCTCGACCTGGCGATGTACGCCATGGCCGGGGCCCTGTGCGCGCTCTACGCCCACAACCGGCCGTACGCCGCCCGGTCCCGCGTCCTGGCGGGAGTGGTCCTCGGGATGCTCGCCGGACTGGCCGTCGCGCTCGTCGCCGCCTCGCTCACGGGCAACGCCGTCGTTCTGGTCACCGTGGGCGCCCTGCTGGCCGCCGTACAGAAGACGCTGTGCGACGCCACGTGCATCGGGCCGCCCGCGAACGTGGTCCTCACCTTCGTGTCGTCCGCCGCGCTGTTCGCCCCGCAGACACTCGGCCAGGTGCCCGGCCATCTGGCGCTGGCCGCCGGGGCGGGCTGCTGGGCCTGGCTCGTCGGCATGGCACCCGGACTCGTCCGCCCGCACGGCCCGGAGCGCCGCGCGACGGCCCACGCCCTGAACACCGTCGCCGCACACATCGAGGCGCACGGCAGCGGTGACGGCATCGGGGGCCACGGGTACGTCCGCTCGCGGGTCGCCGCCGAGGCCGCCGTCCAGACTGCCCGGCAGACGCTGTCGTCGGCAGGCGGGCGCCCGGGCACCGCCCGTGCCACGACCCGGCGCGCCCTCCAACGCCTCGTCGTGCGAGCCGAGTTGGCGCTCGCCGAGAGTCGGCCCGACGAACTGCGCGCCTGGGCGCTGGAGTTGCGTGTCGGCGGACAGATCCCGACACCCGGCGGACACCTCGCCGGAGAGCCGCACGACGTTGAACTGGCCGCCCCACCAAAGCCGTTGTGGACCAGGCTCGGCCCGCTCGCGCCCTTCGCCGCGCGCACCGCCCTGGGCTGTGCCCTCGCCGGTTACGCCTCCCTCGCCCTCGGCATCGGCCGCCCCTACTGGGCCCTCGTCACCGCGGCCTCCCTCTACCAGGCCAACGTCACCCTCACCTGGAACCGGGCCGTGCAGCGGACCGTCGGCAACCTCGCCGGGGTGCTGCTCTTCGCCGCCGTCGTACCGCTGGCCCACCTCGGACCGGTCGCCCTCGTGCTGTGCTGCCTCGCCCTCAACTTCGGCGCCGAGGCGCTGATGAGCCGCAACTACTGGCTCGGCAGCGTCTGTGTGACCCCGATGGCGCTGCTCGTCACCGAGTTCACGGGGTTCCAGGAACCCGGCCGGCTGATGACCGAGCGGATCGTCGACACCTGCGTCGGCGCGCTGCTCGGCTTCGTCGCGGCCGTCGCGGTCACCAACCACCGCGCGGGGGTCCGCGTCGAGCACGCGCTCACGGCGGTGGAACACGCCCGCACCCACGCCGAACGCGCTCTGACGGACGTACATCCTGTACCCGAACGCCTGGACGAAGCCCGTCGCGGTCTCGCCGCCGCCCTCTCCGACCTGCACACCACCGCCGACACGGCGGCCGGCGAGTGGTGGCAGCGCACCCGCCCCCAGGAGCGGGTCGTGCTCGCCGAACGGTCCGGACACCGTACGCTCGCGGCGACGGCACGAGGCCAGGAGCTACGCACTCAGGGCCTGTCGTCACATTCCCGCCTGCCTGGCGGCGCCATGCACGCACTCTCGCCGCACCGGGCGCAGACCCACGTACAACCAGTACGAGGGCCCGCCCCCGGCACGCCGAGAGCACGCACCTGACGCCGTCAGGCCCGCCCTCCGGGCGGACGACGGGAATGTGACGACAGGCCCTGGACGGCTGACGGCTGCGGGCAGACGGACGGACGACAGGGCGACGGAGGACGTACGGCCATGACGGCAGTGAACGGGGGCACGCCGCCCGGCAGAGGTGCGGCGGCCGAGGAGACGGTCACCGGGTCGCGAGCCCCCCTCGGCCCGGCGCACGACACCGTGGCCGGAGTCGTGCGGCAGTGGCAGACCGTCCATCCCGGGCTCGACACCGGGCCCATGGAGATCATCGGCCGGATCAACCGCTGCGCCGCCCTCCTCCAGCAGGCCGAGGACGCCCCGCTGCGCCGGGTCGGTCTCACCCGCCCCGAGTTCGATCTGCTCGGCGCGCTGAGGCGCACCGGCCATGAGCTGACCCCCAGCGAACTCACCCGCGAGACCTTCTCCTCCGGGGCCGCCGTCACCAAGCGGCTCAAGCAGCTGACCGAGCGGGGCCTGGTCGAGCGGCGCGGCGACACCCGGGACCGGCGGGTCGCCCACGTCCGCCTCACCGACGCAGGACGTGACCTCGTCGACGGTGTCCTGCCCGAGCAGCTCACCTACGAGACCGCCGTACTGTCCGGCCTCGACAGCACCGGACAGCGGGAACTCGCCGGTCTGCTGGGCGAGTTGCTCGGCCGACTGGAGGGGCGGCTGGGCGCGCTGCGGTTCTGACCCGGACCCGGATCAGCCCTCCGTGTACTCCCGGTGGATGCCGAACACCCCGCCCTGCGGATCCCGCAGCACCGCGATGCGCGGGCCGTTCGGCACGGTCGTGGGCTCCATGGCGATGCCGGCCCCCGCTGCGGCCGCCGCGTCCGTCGAGGCGTCCACGTCCTCGACCACGAAGTACGGCAGCCAGTGCGGCGGCACCTCCGGCGGATACATGTCGCTCATCGCGAGCATCCCGCCGAACTCGGCACCGTCGACGCCGAAGTGCGTGTACTCGGGGGACGAGGTGACGGACCAGCCGAAGACCTCGGTGTAGAAGGTCCGCGCCCGCTCGGGGTCGCGCGCCGCCAGCTCCACCCAGCCGAGCGAGCCCGGCGCGTTGAGCAGGCCCGCGCCCGCGAAGCCCTGGTCCTGCCACAGCTGGAAGGCGGCGCCGTCGGGATCGACGGCCGACGCGAACCGGCCCATGCCCGGCACGTCCCCGGGCTCCATGGCCAACGAGCCGCCCGCGGCCCGCACCTTCGCCGAGGTCGCGTCCACGTCCGCCACCGCGAACGTCACGAACCAGGCGACGGGCTGCTTCTCCTCGCCCAGCGGCACGAACGCGGCGACCGGGGCGTCCCCGAGGTGGGCGATCGTGTAGCCGCCCATCTCCGCGCTCAGGTCCGTCTGCGGCCGCCAGCCGAAGAGGTCGGCGTAGAAGCGCTTGGTCGCCTCCAGGTCGGTGGTGCCCAACTCGGCCCAGCAGGGTCCGCCGGTCACGGGCTTGTCGAACTTCATGGCGTCACGGCCTTCCTCAGCGCGTGTGCGGTCCACTGTTCCCCACGCAGCACGCTAGTCCGGGCCGACCACCGGCGCACCCCAGTGGGCACCCCTCAGATACCCGGCCGGTACCGCAGCGGATGGTCCGCGGGCACCTCCACCAGCACGATCCGGGTTCCGTCCGGATCCGCGATCCACATCTCGACGAGCCCCCACGGCTCCTTCACCGGCGGCCGGACGATCTCGACGCCCCGGGACACCAGCTCGTCGTGCGCCGCCGTCACGTCCGCCACCTGGAGCCACAGCCGTACGGACGGCGACGGGGGTTCCCCGGCCCGCCCCGACAGCTCCAGGAACCCGCCGCCGAGGAAGTAGACCGTGCCCCGTTCCGGCCCCGTCCCGAACTCGCGGTGGACGGCGAGCCCCAGCCGCTCGCCGTAGAAGACCCGGGAACGCTCCGGGTCGAGGGGCCGGAGAAGAACCCGGCTGCTCAGTACATGCACCATGCACCCGGAGCCTAGGGCCTGTCCGGCGTCGGAGTTACGCTCATCGGTGCCCGCGCCGCGCACCAGAAACACGAGCACCCAGAGAACATGGAGAGCCGCCTCATGGACACCACCGCCACCGGACCGACCTTCCGAGACGCCACCGAGGCCGACGTCGACACCTTGGTCGCGCTCATCGAGTCGGCGTACCGGGGCGACGCCAGCCGGGCCGGCTGGACCACCGAGGCGGACATCCTCGAAGGGCAGCGGAGCGATCCGCAGATCGTGCTCGGCGTCATCAAGGCGGCCGACAGCCGGCTGCTGACCGTCGAGCAGGACGGCCGCGTGGTCGCCTGCTGCCAGCTCGAACACCGAGGCGAGCACGCCTACTTCGGCATGTTCGCGGTCAGCCCGGTCCTCCAGGGCGCGGGCCTCGGCAAGGTGATCATCGCCGAGGCGGAGCGGTCGGCGCGCGAGACCTGGGGCGCCCGCGAGATGCACATGACCGTGATCTCCGTACGGAACGACCTGATCGCCTGGTACGAGCGGCGCGGCTACCGCCGTACGGGAAAGATGACCCCCTTCCCGTACGGCGACGAGCGTTTCGGCATTCCGCAGCGCGACGATCTGCAGTTCGAGCTGCTGGTGAAGGAACTCGTGTAGCCGCTACGCGGTGAAGCGGCCCGTGCGTTTGATCTGCGGGTAGTCGGTGGTGGCGCCGTCCAGCTCCAGGGCCCGTACGAGGCGCAGCTGGTCCTGGGTGTTGACGACCCAGCCGATGATCCGCAGGTCCGCCTTCCTCGCCCGCTCGACGATCTCCAGGGTGAGGCGGCGGATGTTGAGACAGACGGTCGAGGCGCCGGAGCGGGTGGCGCGGTCCACGACGTCGGTGCCGTAGCGGCTGGCGATGAGCGCCGTGCGTACCCCGGGCACCAGGCGGGTGATCTCGGAGATCGCGTCCTCGTGGAAGGACGACACCTCGACCCGGTCGGCCAGCCCCCGGCGCTCCAGCACCTCGGCCAGCGCCCGTGCCGCCGCCGTGTCCTTGATCTCGGCCTGGAGCGGCGCGCCGACCGCGTCCAGGACCTCCTCGAACACCGGGACCCGCTCGTCGCGGCCCGCGTCCAGGGCGCGCAGCTCGGCGAGGGACTTCTCGGCGACGGTCCCGGTGCCGTCCGTCGTCCGGTCCACGTCGGCGTCGTGCATGACGACGAGGGCGCCGTCCTTGCTGAGGCGCAGATCCAGTTCGATCATGTCGAGGCCCGCCTGTTCGGCGGCGACGAACGAACGAAGGGTGTTCTCGGGCTCGACGCCCATGATTCCGCGGTGCCCGATGGTCAGGAAGTTCAAGGTCAACTCGCTTCCGTCGACGGCGGCTCGGCTGCCGCAGCCTAACCGCCGGGCCCGGCAATGAACCCGTACAGACGCGCCGGAACCGGTGGCCGGAAGTGATGGCTCGGGACGGGGGTGTGGAGCGGCCACCGCCGGGTACCGGAACTAGTCGTCCTTTTGGTTTCCGGCAGGAAAAAACGCGGTGACCATGGGGTTCGGCAGGATAATCTCTCCTGGCTCGCCTTGTGGTCGGGAACCTCGTGCGCATACGGTGTTCTTACGCGAGGTTCTCCCGGGGAGGATGGGACATGACGGAAATTCTTGTGCAGGCGGTTCCGGACGAGCGGGTTCTTCCGCTCGGCAGGGTGGTGGAGCACCCGGCATGGCCCGTGCTCAAGGATGCCGTGGAACAGATCCGGCCATGGCAGGCCAAGGACGGGTCGGTCGACTTCGACCGGGAGGACGCCCCGGACCACGCGGACGTCGATCTCGCCGTCCGCCGGGTCGTGGACGCCGTCGCCGAACTGTCCCCGCTGCTGCCGCACGACGCCGCCTACCACCAGGCCCTCGCGAAGGATCTGCGCCGCTGGTCCGACGGCGGATTCCGGGTGCCGGACTTCCTCGACTCGCTGCTGGCCTTCCAGCCCGCCGCGAACCGTGCGGACGGCCTCCAGCACCTGGTCGTCTTCCCGATGTACACGCAGAACGGCAACCCGGACCGCAACCTCGAAGCGGTCGTGCTGCGCATGGTCTGGCCCGACTGGCTGGCCGAGTTGGAGCGCACCCGCTACGACAACCCGCTGTTCTGCGGCATCACCTTCGAGGACTTCACGGCCGGGTACGACACCAACTCCGCCGTCCTCTTCCCGGAGACGATCGCCGTGCGCGAGGCGCCGGAACGGTTCACCTGGGGCGGGATCTTCTGCGACCGCGAGGCCGCCCGCTTCCGCCGGGTCACCGAGGCCGCCGTCGACATCCTCGGCCTCGAACTGCCCGCGGACGTCGCCGCGATGGTCCACGACCAGAAGCGCTGCGAGGAGGCCTTCGTCCTGTGGGACATGGTCCACGACCGCACCCACAGCCACGGTGACCTGCCCTTCGACCCCTTCATGATCAAGCAGCGCCAGCCCTTCTGGATGTACGGCCTGGAGGAGCTGCGCTGCGACCTCACCGCCTTCAAGGAGGCCGTGAAGCTGGAGGCCGAGGGCATTCCGCAGGCCCGTGACGTGCAGTTCGCCGTGCTGTTCGACCGGATGTTCCGCTTCCCGGTCACCGGCGAGCGCGTCCGCAACTACGACGGCCTCGGCGGCCAGCTCCTCTTCGCCTACCTCCACAAGCACGACGTGGTCCGCTGGACCGACAACAAGCTGCACATCGACTGGCAGCGCGCCCCGCAGATCACCAACCAGCTCTGCGCCGAGATCGAGACCCTCTACCGCGAGGGCATCGACCGGCCCAAGCTCGTCCACTGGTTCAAGGCGTACGAGCTGGTCTCCACCTATCTCGCCCCGCACCCGGGCTCCCGCTGGGCCAAGGGTCCCGACGCCCTCGACCTCGACCAGCCGCCCCGCAAACTCGTCGACGACGTGCTTCCGGACGAGTTTCCGCTGAGCATGTTCTATGAGGCCCTCTCCAAGAAGCTGAAGAACGTGATCGCCTCCACCAAGGGGATCACCGCGGAGGGTGCCGAGCAGGTCGCCGCATGAGCGACCGTGCCACCGAAAACACTGCTCAGGAGGCGATGAACATGGGGAACGGGGCTCTCAGCGGTGCGGTGATCGCGGTCGCGGGCGCCGGCGGACCGGCCGGGCGGGCGGCACTGCTCAGGCTGGCCGAGGCGGGCGCGACCGTCGTCGGCTCGGACAACGACCCGGAGCGGCTCGCCGAGGCCGTCGACGCGGCGAGCTACGCCCACGGCGGCGCCGATGTCGTCGGAGACACCGTCGACCTGCTGGACCTCCAGTCGACCCGGGACTGGGCCTCCCGCATCGAGAAGGACTTCGGGCGCGTCGACGGCCTGGTCCACCTCGTCGGCGGCTGGCGTGGCAGCGAGACCTTCACCAGGACCAGCCTCGACGACTGGGACTTCCTGGAGATGCTGCTCATCCGCACCGTCCAGCACACCTCCCTCGCCTTCCACGAGGCGCTCCAGCGCAGCGAACGCGGCCGGTACGTCCTGATCAGCGCCGCCGGCGCGAGCAGTCCGACGGCGGGCAACGCCGCGTACTCCGCCGCCAAGGCCGCCGCCGAGGCGTGGACGCTGGCCATGGGCGACTACTTCCGCAAGGCCGGTGTCTCGGAGGGCGCCGACGGTGCGACGTCGGCGGCTGCGATCCTGGTCGTGAAGGCGTTGGTGCACGACGCGATGCGCGCCGAGCGCCCCAACGCGAAGTTCGCGGGCTTCACCGACGTCAAGGAACTGGCCGAGGCCGTCGTCGGCGTCTGGGACCGGCCCGCCGCCGAAGTGAACGGGAAACGTCTGTGGCTCACCGAGAAGCCGTGAACCCTCCGAAGACCGACGCACGCCGTCATCACGACCCGGAGGCACGGGGCTTCGCCAGCGACAACTACGCGGGGGCCCACCCCGAGGTGCTCGCCGCCCTGGCCCTGGCCAACGGCGGGCACCAGGTCGCGTACGGCGAGGACGACTACACGGAGAACCTCCAGCGGATCGTCCGCAGCCACTTCGGCGCCACCGCGGAGGCGTTCCCCGTCTTCAACGGCACCGGGGCCAACGTCGTCGCGCTCCAGGCGGTCACCGACCGCTGGGGCGCCGTGATCTGCGCCGAGAGCGCGCACATCAACGTCGACGAGGGCGGCGCCCCCGAACGCATGGGCGGCCTCAAACTGCTCACGGTGCCCACCCCGGACGGCAAGCTGACCCCCGACCTGATCGACCGGCAGGCGTACGGCTGGGACGACGAGCACCGTGCGATGCCGCAGGTCGTCTCCATCACCCAGAGCACCGAACTGGGAACCCTCTACACCCCGGACGAGATCCGCGCGATCTGCGACCACGCGCACGCGCACGGCATGAGGGTCCACCTGGACGGCTCCCGCATAGCCAACGCGGCGGCCTCCCTCGACGTCCCGATGCGGACGTTCACCAACGCCGTCGGCGTCGACATCCTGTCGCTGGGCGGGACGAAGAACGGCGCGATCTTCGGTGAGGCGGTCGTGGTGATCAACCAGGACGCCGTCAGCCACATGAAGCACCTGCGCAAGCTGTCCATGCAGCTCGCCTCCAAGATGCGCTTCGTCTCGGTGCAGTTGGAGGCCCTGCTCGCCAAGGATCTGTGGCTGCGCAACGCCCGCCACGCCAACGCGATGGCCCAGCGGCTCGCGGAGGGCGTGCGGGCCGTGCACGGCGTCGAGATCCTCCACCCGGTCCAGGCGAACGCGGTCTTCGCCCGCCTTCCGCACGACGTGAGCGAACGCCTGCAGAAGCGCTTCCGCTTCTACTTCTGGGACGAGGCCGCGGGCGACGTCCGCTGGATGTGCGCCTTCGACACGACGGAGGACGACGTGGACGCGTTCGTGGCTGCGCTGAAGGAGGAGATGGCGCGGTAGTCGGGGCGGGAATTGTGCATAGATATGCGGTTACCTGAAAAGTCATTGACTGTCGGGTGATCGCATTCCTATGCTCTGGACGCATGGAGCTGATCCAGAACACCCCCGACCTGTCCGCATATCTGGCCGCTGACGAGGTCATCGACCATCATCATCCAGCGGTACGGGAGACCGCGGCGCGTCTCGCCAAGGAGGCGTCGGACTCGTATGCCTATGCGCAGGCGGCGTACGAGTTCGTGCGCGACACCATCCCGCACTCCGCCGACAGCGGGGACCCGCGCGTCACCTGGCGGGCCTCCACCGTCCTGGAGCAGCGCACCGGCATCTGCTACGCCAAGGCCCACGCGCTGGCCGCGCTGCTGCGCGCCGAGGACATCCCCACGGCGCTCTGCTACCAGCGGCTCGCGCACGACGACGGGGCCGGTCATGTCGTGCACGGCCTGGTCGCCGTGCGGTTCAACGGTGCCTGGCACCGTCAGGACCCGCGGGGCAACAAGGCAGGTGTGGATGCGCGGTTCTCCCTCGACGGGGAGCGGCTGGCGTGGGTGCCGGACGGGAAGTCCAATGAGGTGGACTATCCAGTACTGTACGCTGAACCTCATCCGGTCGTGCTGGGCGTGCTGAAGGCCGCGCCCGACAGGCCGTATCTCTGGAATACGCTCCCCACCGCACTCTGAGGCAAGCGATGACACTCACCCTGACCGTGTCCGACGAGGTGCGCGCACTCGCGCCCGGCTTCACCCACGTCGCCATCGAGGCCCACGGACTCGTCAACGGGCCCAGCACCGACGCCAGTTCGGCGCTCCTGGACGACGCGGCCCGTCGGCTCGCCGTACGCCTGGACGGCCGCGCCCCGCACGAGGACGCGCACATCGCCGCCTGGCGCGACACGTACACGGCGTTCGGCTCCAAGCCCTCGCGCACCCGCAACTCGGCCGAGGCGCTCGCCAAGCGGGCCCTGACGGATGCGGGTCTGCCCCGGATCAACGTCCTGGTCGACCTCTACAACGCGATCAGTGTGGCCCATCTGATTCCGGTCGGGGGCGAGGACCTCGACCGGATCCAGGGCGGGATGCGGCTCGTGCGCGCCACCGGCACCGAGGACTTCGTGACCGTGGCCGGCGGTGAGGACGTCGTCGAGCACCCTGACGCCGGTGAGGTCGTGTGGTGCGACGAGGTGGGTGTGACCTGCCGTCGCTGGAACTGGCGCCAGGGTCCGCGCACGAGGCTCACGGAGGAGACGACGTCCGCGATCTTTTTGTTGGAGTGCATGGTCCCGCCGATGGCGGTCGCCGAGGCGAACGCCGCCGGCGCGGAACTGGCCGAACTCCTGGAGAAGTTCAGCCCCGGGGCGCGGATTGCCGTGCGAAACGCGGGGTGAGTTCGTCGGCTGCGGGCCGGTGGGGGCTGGTCGCGCAGTTCCCCGCGCCCCTGAGGGGCGCGTTCAGTTGGCGCCGGTTTCGCTGACCTCTTCCGGTGTCGGGGCCGTGCCGCCTAGGTGCGCCGGCATCCACCACGTGTCGTCCGGGCCCTTGGGGCGGACCGGGTAGGCGCGCTGGGCGGCTTCCAGGAGTTCGTTGACGCGCTCTCGCAGCTGGCGCGTGAGCGCGCCCGCGTACTTGTCGCGCGACGCCTCTATGGCCTCGCCCACCCGGATCGTGATCGGGATGTGGCTGCGCTTGAAGTTGCGCGGGTGGCCCTTGGTCCACAGGCGCTGTGTGCCCCACACGGCCATCGGGATCAGCGGGACGCCCGCCTCCTGGGCCATGCGCGCGGCGCCGGACTTGAAGGCCTTCAGCGTGAACGACTGAGAGATCGTGGCCTCGGGGAAGACGCCGACGATCTCCCCGGAGCGCAGCGAGTCGAGGGCGTGCTGGTACGCCGCCTCGCCCTTCTTGCGGTCCACCGGGATGTGCTTCATGTTGCGCATCAGCGGGCCGGAGATCTTGTGCCGGAACACCGACTCCTTCGCCATGAAGCGCACCAGCCGCTTCTGCGGGAGCGCGGCCAGGCCGTCGAAGATGAAGTCCAGGTAGCTGATGTGGTTGCTCACCAGCACCGCGCCACCGGAGCGCGGGATGTTTTCCGACCCCTTGCAGTCGATCTTCAGGTCCCAGGCCTTGAACAACGTCTGGGCGAGACCGACGGCGGGACGGTAGACAAGCTCAGCCATGGACGGGGTGGACCCTTCTCTCTGTTCTGCCTGGGAAGGGGGGTTCCCGGCGGGAAACTTACGCAGCCGTAGGTTTTACGGCATTGCGCAGATCGTGCCCCAAGAACGGACGAGTGGCCAGCCCTCGTGCCTGTGAACGGCGAGATACTTGTCACTCACCCCGTGATCCACCTCGCCCTTTTAATCCGCCTTTACTCCGTCGGTACCGCCAACTACTCCGTCCGTACCGTCATTCGGCGTACGACCAGATACATCTCACACCCGAGGCAGTACCCGAACGCCGCGTTCAGGAACGCCGCCGCCAGCGCCGCCCCGGTCGCCGCGATTCCCAGCCACTCGGGACCCAGCGCGTAGCCGACGAGCCCCACGCCCGCGAAGACGAGACCGACCGCCTGCGCGAACCGCGGCGGCTCCGGTGCCTCGAACTCCGTCGGCGGGCCGAGCCGCGGACGCACCACCTTGCGGAACAGCCAGCCGTACGGGGACCGTCCGACCCCGCCCGCCGCGCCCAGCGCGAACGCCAGCGTCTGCCAGGCCAGCAGCCACGCGCTCCCGGTGATCAGCGCGACCGCCAGCACGACGGTCGTCACGGCCGCCCCGAGACGCGGCCCTCTCACATCGATGTCCATGAACCGATCATTCCGCAGAGGAAACGTTTTGAGCCGGCGGGAATCTTTGCAGTCACGTGAATGCTGGAGTCGAGGATGACCGGAATCGTGGTGTGCGTGGCGGTGTTCGCGGCGGCGAGCGCCTTCGGAGTGCTGCATCGGCGGCGGAGCGGGAGAGTACGCGTGCGTGGGCGCGACGACGGAAAGCTGCTCGGCGCGGCCGAGTTGGGCGAGAGCCTCGGCGAGCGGGCGACGCTCGTCCAGTTCTCCAGCGCCTTCTGCGCGCCCTGCCGGGCCACCCGTCGCGTCCTCGGGGAGGTGGCCGGCCTCGTCCCCGGCGTCACCCACGTCGAGATCGACGCCGAGGAGCACCTGGACCTCGTACGCAGGCTCGACATCCTGAAGACGCCCACCGTGCTGGTGCTCGACGCCGACGGGCGGATCGTGCGGCGCGCGACCGGGCAGCCGCGCAAGGCCGATGTCATCGCCGCGCTGGGAGAGGCCGTTTGACGTGTTCCGGTATCCGATACCGCCCCTGATGGTGTGTTCGGTGACGCATCTCCCAGATGTCGGAAGCCACTTGACTGCGCCCACCATCTATCGTCAGCCTGACCCTATGCCTCCGGAACTCCTTCTCTACGCGCGAGTCCATGTGGACCTCGTACGCACCGCGAGCGCGCGCTGTCCGGGCCGTTGAGCAACCACCGCCCAGCTCACCGCCTCCCGCAGAAGGACACGCCCATGACGGCCACGCCCGGCCTCGGCACCCCCCGGTCCACCGTTCCCGCCTCTCCCGACCTCCTGCGCTCCGTCTTCCGGCAGCACGCGGCGGGTGTCGCCGTGATCACCGCCCAGGGGAGCGCCGGTCCCGTCGGCTTCACCGCCACCTCCCTCGCCTCCGTCTCCGCCGAACCCCCGCTCGTCTCCTTCGGTGTCAGCACCGGCGCCTCCAGCTGGCCCGCGATATCCGGGACCGGCCATGTCGGCGTGCACATACTCGGCGAGCACCAGCACGACCTCGCCGCGACCTTCGCCCGTAGCGGCGCCGACCGGTTCGGCGCGCCCACCGTCTGGCGCGAGGGGCCCGAAGGGGTGCCCGTCCTCGACGGTGTGCTCGCCTGGCTGGTGTGCCGGATCGTCGCGCGGGTGCCGGCCGGGGATCATCGGATCGTGCTGGCCGAGGTGCTGCTGGGTGATCCCGCGGGCCCCGGACGGCCGTTGCTCTATCACCAGGGGCGCTTCAACGGGCTTCGGGACTGACCGACAGTCATTGACCGATCGGTCCAATGTGATTTTGGCGATGCTGCGAGGCCGCCGAGTTCCGGTTACGCTGCGTTGCGAAGGTCACACGTCAAAGCGCTTGCTTAGTGGGCGCGAAGTGGGTGTACTGGCGAGTAATATTTCGTTCGGGGCGCGGGCCGCCCCGACCGGGATCGGCCGCTTGAGGCGCCTATGCTGCCTGCAGGAAGGCAGCCCGGAACAGACGATGCAGTAGGAGAGCCGGCGTGAGCTTGAGGATCGTTGTCACTGTGAAGTACGTGCCCGACGCCACTGGCGACCGGCACTTCGCCGATGACCTGACCGTCGACCGCGACGACGTGGACGGTCTGCTCTCGGAACTCGACGAATACGCGGTCGAGCAGGCGCTCCAGATCGCCGACGAGGCCGACGACGCAGAGATCACGGTCCTGACCGTGGGTCCCGAGGACGCCAAGGACGCGCTGCGCAAGGCTCTGTCGATGGGCGCCGACAAGGCGATCCACGTCGAGGACGACGACCTGCACGGCACCGACGCCATCGGCACCTCCCTGGTGCTGGCCAAGGCGATCGAGAAGGCCGGCTACGACCTGGTCATCTCCGGCATGGCGTCCACCGACGGCACCATGGGTGTAGTACCGGCGCTGCTCGCCGAGCGTCTTGGCGTCCCGCAGGTCACGCTGCTCTCCGAGGTCTCCGTCGAGGACGGCGTCGTGAAGGGCCGTCGTGACGGGGACTCCGCGTCCGAGCAGCTGGAGGCCTCCCTCCCGGCCGTCGTGTCGGTCACCGACCAGTCGGGTGAGGCGCGTTACCCGTCCTTCAAGGGCATCATGGCCGCCAAGAAGAAGCCGGTGGCTGCCTGGGACTTGTCCGACCTGGACCTGGAGGCCGAGGAGGTCGGTCTGGAGGGCGCGTACTCCGTGGTCGACTCCGCCACCGAGCGTCCGGCGCGCACGGCCGGCACGATCGTCAAGGACGAGGGCGAGGGCGGCAAGCAGCTCGCCGAGTTCCTCGCGGGCCAGAAGTTCATCTAGGCCCCGTTCGAGGCTCGTTGAGCCTGTTCTCGCAGACCGCCCCTCATCTTCCGCAAGCAGGAGAGTAGAAGTCCCATGGCTGAAGTTCTCGTCTACGTCGATCACGTGGACGGTGCCGTCCGCAAGCCCACCCTGGAGCTGCTGACCCTGGCCCGCCGCATCGGCGAGCCGGTCGCCGTCGCGCTGGGCAACGGCGCCGCCGACACCGCGTCCGCGCTCGCCGAGCACGGCGCCGTCAAGGTCCTCACCCACGAGGCCGCCGAGTACGCCGACTACCTGGTCGTCCCGAAGGTCGACGCCCTCCAGGCCGCGTACGACGCCGTGTCCCCGGCCGCCGTGCTGGTCCCGTCCTCCGCCGAGGGCAAGGAGATCGCCGCCCGTCTCGCGCTGCGCATCGGCTCCGGCATCATCACCGACGCCATCGACCTGGAGGCCGGTGACGAGGGTCCGGTCGCCACCCAGTCCGCGTTCGCCGCGTCCTTCACCACCAAGTCCCGCATCGCCAAGGGCACCCCGGTCATCACGGTCAAGCCGAACTCGGCCGCCGTCGAGGCCGCCCCGGCCGCCGGCGCGGTCGAGGCCCTGGCCGTCACCTTCTCCGCCCAGGCCACCGGCACCAAGGTCACCGCGCGCACTCCGCGCGAGTCGACCGGGCGTCCGGAGCTGACCGAGGCCGCGATCGTCGTCTCCGGCGGCCGTGGCGTCAACGGCTCGGAGAACTTCGCGATCATCGAGGCGCTCGCCGACTCCCTCGGCGCGGCCGTCGGTGCCTCGCGTGCCGCGGTGGACGCGGGCTGGTACCCGCACACCAACCAGGTCGGCCAGACCGGCAAGTCCGTCTCGCCGCAGCTGTACATCGCCAACGGCATCTCCGGCGCCATCCAGCACCGCGCCGGTATGCAGACCTCGAAGACGATCGTGGCGGTCAACAAGGACGCCGAGGCCCCGATCTTCGACCTCGTCGACTACGGCGTCGTCGGCGACCTCTTCGACGTCGTCCCCGCCCTCACCGAGGAGATCAACGCCCGCAAGGGCTGAGGCTCCTGAGCGCTCAGAGGCCCCCGCGACCGACCGACCGGTCGCGGGGGCCTCTGCTCATCCCAGGGACAGCGAGGCCTGCACCGGCAGATGGTCGCTCGCGTACATCCCGTCGACGGAGAAGTTGTTGATCGCCGCCCAGTGGGTGGTCACCCCGGGCGAGGTCAGGATCCAGTCGATGCGCCGACCGCCGGGCTTGGGCGTCCGGTAGGCGGGGAACGTCCCGTACAGCGGACTGCGGGCGTCCGCCGTGTCCCAGGTGTCGACGAGTCCGTTCGCCAGCATCAGGTCGTACACCCGGTTGTCGTGGGCGGCCGAGTTGAAGTCGCCGGTGACGACGACCGGCACCGACGGGTCCCACCCGGCGATCGTCTCGCCGATGAGCTTCGCGGAGCGCTCCCGGGCGTACTGGCTGACGCTGTCCAGATGGGTGTTGAGGACGTAGAACTCCCGCCCCCCGTCGGCGAGATCGGCGAATTTCACCCAGGTCACCATGCGCAGCCAGTCCGCGCCCCAGGTGTTGGAAGCGATCGTGTACGGGGTGTCGGACAGCCAGAAATGATCGAACTCGATCGGGTCGAGTCTGCGGGTGTCGTAGAAGACCGCCATGAACTCGTCCTTGCTGCCGCCCCCTCTGCCGGTGCCGATCCAGTCGTAGTGCTCGCCGAGGTCCTTCTCGATCATGCGCACCTGCTGGTAGAGCCCCTCCTGGGTGCCGATGATGTGGGGGCGCTCACGGCGCAGCAGTTCCCGCATCACCGGCCTGCGCACGGTCCAGCGCGGTGTGTCGTCGACGACCGTCGCGAAGCGCACATTGAACGTCATGACGTTCAGGGCGCCCGGGTGCTCGCCGGCGACCGCCGGTTTGGACGAGCCCGCCGTGGTCAGCAGCGGCACGGCGATGGCGACGGCCGCCGCGGACTTCAGTCCTTGACGACGCGTCACTCCGACCTCTTTCGGCACGCGATCTCCTCCCCTTCGGATCAGGATGAACCTTGCACAGTGAATACGGAAGAAGATGCCGGGTCAGCAGTGATCAGGGGGAAGAGCTTGGGAAATCCCCTTTCGAGACGGTGTTGACCGGGGTGAAGATCGGAAGCTAGCTTCGCTCTACGGATTGTTGATTCCGCAGTGCGGAAGATTGAGGGTGTGGAATGGGGCAGGGCCGACAGGAGAACGTGGCGACGAGTCTCGCGGGCGCCGTGAGTGAGGAGATCAGCGCCTCCCTCGCCCCCGTCGACGCGGAACTGGAGCGCCGTTACCCCGGTGACCCCGGCACCCGTCAGCCCGTGCACACCGTCTACGTCCCCGGGGACGCCTTCGCCGCCGACACCGTCCGCTCCTGGGGCGACCAGGCCCTCGCGGCCCTCGACGAACACGCCCCGGACGCGGCCTCCTTCGCCGCCGTCCTCGGCCTCTCCGACGACCTCGCCGAAGGTGTCCACGACCGTGTGCGGGCCAAACTGGAGCGCGAGCCGATCGAGGACCTGCGCGTCGACTTCGAGGACGGCTACGGCCCCCGCCCGGACGCCGAGGAGGACGAGACGGCCGCCCGCGCGGCGCGTCTGATCGCCGAGGCGTTCGAGAACGGTACGGCGGCCCCGTACATGGGCATCCGCATGAAGTGCATGGAGGCGCCGGTCCGCGACCGGGGCATCCGCACCCTCGACATCTTCCTGACGGGTCTGATGGAGGCCGGCGGACTGCCCGACGGCCTGGTTCTCACGCTCCCCAAGGTGACGTACTCCGAGCAGGTCACCGCCATGGTCCGGCTGCTGGAGGAGTTCGAGAAGGCGCGCGGTCTCACGCCCGGCCGGATCGGCTTCGAGATCCAGATCGAGACCAGTCAGTCCATCCTCGCCACCGACGGCACGGCCACGGTCGCCCGGATGATCCAGGCCGCCGAGGGCCGCGCCACCGGCCTGCACTACGGCACCTTCGACTACAGCGCCTGCCTCGGCGTCTCCGCCGCGTACCAGGCCAGCGACCACCCGGCCGCCGACCACGCCAAGGCGATCATGCAGGTCGCGGCGGCGGGCACCGGCGTACGCGTCTCGGACGGCTCCACCAATGTCCTGCCGGTCGGCCCGACCGAACAGGTCCACGCGGCCTGGCGACTGCACTACGGCCTCACCCGGCGCGCCCTGGCCCGCGCCTACTACCAGGGCTGGGACATGCACCCCCGGCACATCCCGACCCGCTACGCGGCCGTCTTCGCCTTCTACCGAGAGGGCTACGAACAGGCCGCGGCCCGTCTCTCCCGCTACGCCAGCCGCACCGGCGGCGACGTCATGGACGAGCCCGCCACCGCCAAGGCCCTCAGCGCCTATCTGCTGCGCGGTCTGGACTGCGGCGCCCTCGACGTCGCGGAGGTGACCCGGGCGACGCAGGGGCTGACCAGGTCCGACCTGGAAGGCTTCGCGCGGCCCAGGCGTGCCGACCTGACGGCGTCGCCCAGGTAGCACCCCTGTCACAAGAGCGGCCACGATCTTCCGCTGTCACACCCGCCCCGTAGGCTGTACGAACACACGGGTGGGTCACAGGAACGGGGCAGCGGTGTCTTCGGGGGAGCAGGGACAGACGGCCGGACAGCCGGAAGAGCGGCCGGAGGCACGGGCGGTGCGGCAGAAGGACGGGGCTGGCCGACTGCTGGCCGGCCGCTACCGGGTCGTGTCCCAGCTCGGGCGCGGCGGCATGGGCATCGTCTGGCGTGCCGTCGACGAGGTCCTCGGCCGCGAGGTCGCCGTCAAGGAACTGCGTACGTTCACGGACGCCGCCGCGCCCGAACTGGCCGCCCTGCGGCTGCGGATGCAGCGCGAGGCCCGCGCGGCGGCCCGAATACGGCACTCCGGCGTCGTCGCCGTGCACGACGTCGCGGAGATCGACGGCCGCCCGCTGATCGTCATGGAACTGGTGGACGGCCTCTCCCTGGACGACGTCCTGCGCGAGCGCGGCACCCTGGACCCGCGCGAGGTCGCCCGGATCGGCGCCCAGGTCATGGACGCGCTGGCCGCCGCCCACCGCGTCGGCGTCCTGCACCGTGACGTGAAGCCCGGCAACATCCTGCTGGAGGACTCCGGCCGGGTCGTCCTCACGGATTTCGGCATCGCCACGATGGAGGACCCGGGCGACGGCTCGGCCACCCACCTCACCCGCAGCGGTGAACTCGTCGGCTCCCTGGACTACTTGGCCCCCGAACGGGCCCAGGGCAACGACCCCGGCCCGGCCTCCGACATCTGGGCCCTGGGCGCCACCCTGTACGCGGCCGTAGAGGGCGCCTCGCCCTTCCGCCGTACGTCGACCTGGTCCACGCTCACCGCGATCGTGGCCGACCCCGTCCCGGAACCCGGCCAGGCCGGTGCCCTGGGCCCGGTCCTGCGGCTCCTGATGGCCAAGCGACCGGAGGAACGCCCGGACGCGGCGACGGCACGGGGCCTGCTGGAGGCGGTGGCGTCGGCCACGAGCGGTGCCACGGACACGCCCACGACCGGGCTTCGGCAGTACGGGGCTGCCGCGGTCGGGGAGGCGGCAGAGCCCGGAGCCCCGGCGGGGCCGTCGGACTTCGCGCCCGCCGAACAGGTTCCGCCCGCACCCGAAGCCGCACAGCAACCGTCCCCCGGCTCCGGCCCGTCCGAGCCCACGAGCTCCGGAACGCCCGGAAGCGGCCCCGCCGGACCCATGACGACCCTCGTCGACCAGGACTCCGACCACCTCACGGACCCGACCACCCTCGCCGCCCCGGCGACCGCCTCCGCCCGGCCCCGCCGCAGGGGACGCGCGCTGCTCACCGCCGCGGCCGTCACCGTCGCCCTCGCCGCCGGACTCACCGTGGCGCTGATCGGCGACGGCGACGACAGCGAGGCCAGCGACGGGCCCGTGGCGTCTCAGGAGAGCAAGGCCGGTACGCCCGCCACGGGCACCGGCCGGTCCGACACGGACCCCTCCGCCACCCCGACGCCCACCGACAAGGGCGCCGGAAAGCCCCCGTCCCCGACGACGACCACCCCCAGCACAGGGAACGACGCGACCCCGGTCCCGTCGCGAACCTCCGGAACCGACACCACGGGCACCACCCCCGGAGCCTCGGACACGACCGATCCGAGCGACGGCGCGACCTCCAACCCCACCACCGCGTGCGTGTCGGTCGGCGACGGCAAGTACAACTGCTCGGTCTGGCGCACCGCCAAGTCCTACACCGCGTCAGGCACCGCGGTAGGCATCCTCAACTCGGGCATCAACTACTTCTACTGCCAACAGGATCTGGGCCGCCGCGAGACATCCGGCGAGTGGACGAACACCTGGTGGGCGAAGACCGACGACGACAGCGGCAACGCCGATGTCTATGTCAGCGACGTCTACATCGAGGGCGGCGCCAACGACGAACCGGTGCCCGGACTCCCGGTCTGCTGATCCCTCACGTACGGCTCCAGACCGGACGCGACCACCAGCCCCTCCGCCGCGAACAGCCGGGTGCCCCGGTCGCACCGGTCCTGGTCGAAGCGGGCGCGGTCGCAGAACTCCTCGGGCGTACTGCCGAACAGGTCCCTCAACCCCGCTGATCCGTCGAGGAGTTCGGTGAGCAGCCGGCGTTCACCCGGATGGCGGCGCGGACTTCCGGACCCGTCGTGCAGCACCCCGCGCCGGTTGACATAGGCGTACACGCCGGGCAGCCGCTCGCCGGACAACTCGACGGTCACGTCCGGGGAGGGGAGCCAGACGCGGTCGTACGGGCCTGTCGGCACCGGCACTCCCTCGCTGGCGTCGATGACGGCGAGCTGGTCCGGGTCGAGCCAGGTGACGAACAACTCCCGTACGTTTCCGGGGGCGTTGAAGGGCGACGCGGAGACATACCCGAGCAGGCTCACATGGGCCGAGACACCGACCTCGACGCCGGTGACCTCGACCCGGGTCATCGGGAGCGGTGCGCGGAGGTCGAACTCCGCCATCTTGTGCCGCAGTTGACCGGGGGAGGCGTTGGAGCCGACGGCGAGGACGGGCACGCGGCCGGGGAAGGGAAAAGGGCGGAGGAGGGGGAGGAAGCGGTCGCCGTCCAGGATGCCGGACTCGGTCGGCCAGACGCCCGGATAGGTGAGCGGGTGGTCGCGCGGGGCCTCGGCGAGGCCCAGGGACTCCAGGGTGCGCATCGGCGGCTCAGTCCGCCGGGGGCAGTTCCCCCGAGCCCCGGGTGATCAGACGGGTCGGGAGTTCGATGCGCTCCGGGGTGAGCAGGGTGCCGTCCAGCTGACGGAAGAGACGATCGGCGGCCGTGCGGCCGAGCTGGGCGGCGTCCTGGGCGACGACCGTGACGCCCGGCTGGAGCAGGTCGGCGAGTTCGAAGTCGTCGAAGCCCACCAGCGCGACGGGGCGGCGATGTTCGGCGAGGACCCGGACGACCGTGACCGTCACCCGGTTGTTGCCCGCGAAGATCGCCGTGACCGGGGACGGCCCGACGAGCATGTCCTCGGCCGCGCGGCGCACCCGCTCCGGATCGGTGACGCCGAGCGACATCCACGCGTCCTCGACCGGTATGCCCGCGTCCTCCATCGCGGCGCGATAGCCGCGCAGCCGCTCCGCGGCGGTGTGGATGCGGGGCATGTCGCCGATGAAGCCGATCCGGCGGTGACCGTGCGCGATCAGATGGGCGACACCGTCCCGGGCACCGCCGAAACTGTCCGACAGGACGACATCGGCGTCGATCTGACCGGCCGGCCGGTCCACGAACACCGTGGCGACGCCCGCCTTCAGCTCGGGCTCCAGATAGCGGTGGTCGTCACCGGCCGGGATGATCACCAGCCCGTCCACGCGCCGCGCGCACAGTGCCAGCACCAACTCCTGCTCGCGCTCCGGGTCCTCGGCGCTCGACCCGTTGATCAGCAGGGCGCCGTGCGCCCGGGCGATCTCCTCGACCGCCCGGCTCAAGGGCCCGTAGAAGGGGTCGGCGAGGTCCTCCAGGACGAGGCCGATGCTCGCCGTACTGCCCTTGCGCAGCACACGCGCGCTGTCGTTGCGGCGGAAGCCGAGTGCGTCGATCGCCTCCTGCACACGGCGTTCGGTCTCCGGGGTGACGCCCGGTTCGCCGTTGACGACACGCGAGACCGTCTTCAGTCCGACCCCGGCCCGTGCGGCCACGTCCTTCATGGTCGGACGGTTGCCGTAGCGGTTCTCCGGGCGGCGGGCGGTGTCGGCCACGATGCGCTGTCCTGTCGTCCACGGGATTTCGGCGATCCATGGCGGTTCACGGCGATACGCTGCCATGCCCTTGGACCAAGTTCTGGTCCGGGGATGCGTCGTCCCTCTGTATGTATGAGGATGTGGCGTCGAGCATAGAGCCTGGACAACGTTGTCAGATGCGGGAGACACTGTCCAGCGCTATCTCCGGACTGCGCCCCCACCGTCAGACCGGCCTGCCCCTTTGCCATGGTTGACAGGGAGATCTGACACTGATGCACACCGACCTCGTGGCCGCGCTCGACATCGGCGGCACCAAGATCGCCGGAGCGCTGGTGGACGGCCACGGCCGGATCCTGCTGCGCGCACAGCGCCCGACGCCCGCGCGGGAGGACGGCGAGACGGTGATGCGGGCCGTCGAGGAGGTCGCCGCCGAACTGACCGGATCGCCGCTGTGGGGACGCGCGACCGCCGTCGGCATCGGCAGCGCGGGGCCTGTGGACGCCTCCGCGGGCACGGTGAGCCCGGTGAACGTACCCGGCTGGCGCGGCTATCCGCTGGTCGAACGCGTCCGGGCCGTGACCGGCGGCCTGCCCGTCGAGCTGATCGGCGACGGGGTGGCGATCACGGCGGCCGAACACTGGCAGGGCGCCGCACGCGGCCACGACAACGCGCTGTGCATGGTCGTCTCGACCGGTGTCGGCGGCGGGCTGGTCCTCAACGGGCGGCTGCACCCCGGCCCCACCGGCAACGCGGGCCACATCGGGCACATCAGCGTCGACCTCGACGGCGAGCCCTGCGCCTGCGGCTCCCGTGGCTGCGTGGAGCGCATCGCCAGCGGCCCCAACATCGCCCGCCGCGCCCTGGCGGACGGCTGGCAGCCCGGCCCCGACGGCGACACCTCGGCCGCCGCCGTGGCAGAGGCGGCCCGGGCCGGCGATCCGGTCGCCGTCGCCTCCTTCGCACGCGCTGCCCAGGCGCTGGCGGCGGGCATCGCCGCCACCGCGACCCTGGTGGAGATCGACGTCGCCGTGATCGGCGGCGGCGTGGGCAAGGCCGGCGACGTCCTGTTCACGCCGCTGCGCGCGGCCCTGAAGACCTACGCGACCCTGTCGTTCGTCCAGCGCCTGGAGATCGTCCCGGCGCAGATGGGCACGGACGCGGGCCTGGTGGGCGCGGCAGCGGCGGCGCTGACGCGGAGGGTGGACGACGCGGCTGAGGCGAGCGTCTGAGGGGGTTTCTCGGGGGTGGGTGTCGGTCGGAGCGGTCTTTCAGTGGGCCGATGTCCGTCGCTGCTCCTCCCGGCCCGGTGTTGACGCGGAGGGTGGACGGTGTGGCTGAGGCGGGCGTGGGGTGGGTGTGGGTCCGGCGGAATGGTCCTGCAGTGGGCCGATGTCCGTCGCTGCTCCTCCCGGCCCGGTGTTGACGCGCAGGGCGGACGACGTTGCTGAGGCGAGCGTGGGGTGGGTGCGGGTGTCGGCCGGAGCGATCCTTCATCGGCCGACGCCCGCACCCCCTCTCTTCCCTCCCGGCCCGCTGAGCGCGGAAACGGTTCAGTGGTCGTGAGTACCGGCGACCGGCCGGCTCAGCAACTCACCACCGCATCCGCCCAGTCCGCGTGGTCCGAGTCGATTCCGTCGCCTCCGTCGGTCACGACCAGGCGGACCGTGCGGGCGCCCGTCACGTCTGCCGCGAGGTGCTCGGCGGGCATGGCGTTGGTGAGGACGCCGGTGGAGGCGACCTTCGTACCGTCGGCCCAGATCTCGAAGGCGACGGTGCCGTTGGCGCCCTTCTCGTCGTCGACGCCCACGTCCGCGCCGACCGTCTCGCAGGCCGCCCCGGTGTAGAACTCGACGGCGCTCGCCGCGTGGACGCCGAGCCCCTTGGCGTACACCACACCCCCGATGGTGATCGGATGGCCGTCGCCCGCCGCGCTCTCCCCGTTGCTGGTGTTCCGTTCGACGGGACCGTACCCGTTGGTGGCCGACAGCCACGGCAGGTCGCCGAGCGAGGAGACGCCGGCGGGCGGCGCCACCACCACGGACGCGGTCAGCGGCAGCGCACTGTCGACGCGCGCACCCGCTGGTGACCGGTAACTCGCCCTGAGCGCAAGGTCGTACGAGCCTGGGGGTGTCCCCTGTGCAGGTGTGAGCGTCCACCTTGTGCGCAGGGACGCGCCGGGTCGTACGACGGGGGCGTCGGTCGGGGACTTCGCCCGAACTGTCCATCCCTCGGGGGCCGTTAGAGCGACCGAGACGCGCGTGGCGGGGGTGCGGCCCAGGTCGGTGAGTGTCGTCGTGAGGGTAGTCGGGGTGCCTGCCTCGACCAACAGGGCGTTGTCCAGGGCGAGTTCGACGGCGGGCGGGTACTGGGACCAGCGCCGGTCGGCGGCCACCCGTACGAGGACCGTGCCGTGGGCCGGGACCGTCGCCGAGACGGTGCCCGCGGTGTTGTACGTGCGGTGCTGCCACAGGTCGCGCAGGGTGTACGCGTCGGCGGCGGGCAGGCCGACGGCCGCCGCGGTCGTCGAGATCCGCCGGGCGCTGCCGGTCTCGTTGAAGAGGGCAACCGTACGGCTGCCGTCCGCCATCTCCTTGGCGACGACCCAGCCGCCGCCCTCGGACGAGACGACCGTGCCCTGGCGGCCCAGCGGGTCCTGGTCGACCGCGACGACCTCGCGGTTGCCCAGGATGCCGAAGGTCTCGTCGGACGCGGACCGCAGGTCGGAGCCGATGAGAAGCGGCGCGGCCATGATCGCCCACATGGAGAAGTGGGAGCGGTACTCGGTGTCCGTCATACCGCCGTTGCCGACCTCCAGCATGTCGGGGTCGTTCCAGTGGCCGGGACCGGCGTACCCGTCGAGCGGCAGGTTCCTCTTGAGGATCGACAGCATCGAACCCCAGGTGTCGCTGATGTCCCCGGTCGTACGCCACAGCTGGCCGACGTCCGCCGCCCACTCCCAGGGCTTGTTCTGGCCCCACTCGCAGATGCTGTAGACGATGGGCCGGCCGGTCGCCAGGAGCGCGTCGCGCATGGTCGTGTAGCGCGACTTGGCATCAACGCCCTGGTTGTTGCAGTTGTCGTACTTGAGGTAGTCGACGCCCCAGTCGGCGAACTGCTGGGCGTCGCTGTACTCATGGCCCAGCGCCCCCGGGAACCCGGCGCTGTTGCACGTCTTCGTGCCCGCGCTGGTGTAGATGCCGAGCTTGAGCCCCTTGGCGTGCACGTAGTCGGCAACCGCCTTGATCCCGTTGGGGAATCGGACGGGGTCGGGCACGAGCTTGCCGTCGGCGTCGCGCTGCGGCAGGGCCCAGCAGTCGTCGAGATTGACGTACTCGTAGCCGACGTCCTTGAGTCCCTTCGCCACGAAGATGTCCGCGATCCCCTTGACCATGGCCTCGTTGAACTCGGCCCGGCAGTGCGTGGAGTTCCAGTTGTTGAAGCCCATCGGAGGGGTGAGCGCCAGGCCCTCGGCTGGAGAGGGAAGGGCGGGCGCCGCTTCCGGGGGAGCGGCCAGCGCCGGGGCGGTGAAGCCGGCGGTGAACAGCAGGGTCGTAGCGGCGAGTGCTCCGATCACTCTGTGACGGGTTGTGCGGGTGTGAAGGTGACGCATCGTTACGTTCCTCCGTACTCGCGAGATATGGGATGACGTCATGTCCGCGTCATCCGGGTGCGTTTACGGTAGGCCGTATACCGACGGGCAGCCAGACCTCCGATGTCCAAGCGACTCGGTTGGAGTCGGACCGGAGTCGGAGTGGATCAGGGCGTGACCCCCGCCCCGGTTCCGCAGTTGATCCGGGCATGAAGAAGCGCAGCATGCTCGCCATCGCCTCCCTCGCCACCGGGTTCGTCGTCGCGGCGATCACCCCGTCCCACGGTCTGGGGGCCGACGCCCTCGGTGATCTGAACGTGGACGACACGCTCAGTGCCCTCGACCACACCGTCGCCAGCGACAGTCTGGCCGTGGACGACGACGCGCTGGGAGGCGACAGCACCACCGGCTGACGTGCCGGAAGTGGTGAAAGTGGCGCCGGTGCCCCCGTGAGACGGGGCACCGGCGCCACTGTTTCGGCGGCCTCAACGTGATCTGGTTTCCGTGGCAGGGTGGAGCGGGCAAGCCTCAGGGGTCCAACAGAAGAGGGGGAAACGTGATCGTCTGGGTCAACGGCGCGTTCGGTGCGGGAAAGACCACCACCGCACGAGAACTGATCGAACTGATCCCGAACAGCACGCTCTTCGACCCCGAGGTCATCGGCGGGGCACTCGCACAACTGCTGCCGCCCAAGCGCCTCGCCGAGGTCGGCGACTTCCAGGACCTGCCGATCTGGCGGCGGCTCGTCGTGGACACCGCGGCCGCCATGCTCGCCGAGCTGGGCGGCACCCTCGTGGTGCCCATGACGCTGCTGCGTCAGGAGTACCGCGACGAGATCTTCGGCGGTCTCGCCGCCCGCCGGATCACGGTCCGGCATGTGCTCCTCGCCCCGGCGGAAACGATCCTGCGCGAGCGAATAGCCACCCGGGAGGTCCCGCCCGACCTCCCCGACGCGGAGATACGGGTACGGCAGTGGTCGTACGACCAGATAGAGCCGTACCGGACGGCGCTCGCCTCCTGGCTCACCGCCGACGCCCACCCGGTCGACACCAGCGCACTCACTCCGTACGAGACGGCCGTGCGGATCGCCGAGGCCGTCAGCGCCGGAACAGCGCCGGTGTGCGACATCGTGCAGACCCCGGAACCCACCGGTGAGACGGTGGCCTCCGGGGTCCTGCTGTTCGACGAGCAGGACCGGGTGCTGCTCGTCGACCCCACCTACAAGGCGGGCTGGGAGTTCCCCGGCGGGGTCGTCGAGCGCGGCGAGGCGCCCGCGCGCGCGGGCATCCGCGAGGTCGCCGAGGAGACCGGCATCCACCTCACCGACGTACCCCGTCTCCTCGTCATCGACTGGGAGCCGCCCGCGCCGCCCGGCTACGGCGGACTGCGCCTCCTCTTCGACGGCGGACGCCTCGACAGCACCGAGGCCGGCCGACTGCTGCTGCCCGGCCCCGAACTCCGCGACTGGCGCTTCGCCACCGAGGAGGAGGCCGCCGGCCTCCTCCCGCCGGTCCGCTACGAGCGCCTGCGCGGCGCGCTGCGGGCGCGCGAGCGGGGCGCTGCGCTGTATCTGGAGGCGGGGGTGGCGGTGGGGGAGGTCGGGGTGGAGTAGGCCGGTCGACGCAGGTGAGCGGGGTCCGGCCCGCCGTGGACCGGCATACGGACCCCGCCTCTGCGGCGGGCCTCCGGCCAGGCCCCGGCCCTGCCGTCCGGATCGCGGCGACTTCAGCTACTACGCGCTGCACGCCTGCCGGTGTGCGGGGAGGCGCCCCTGGCCAGGGGCGCGACCCGCCGG